>DBQO01000033.1:151227-196307 GCA_002305275.1 Bacteroidales bacterium UBA1392
AATAAAGCGACCCGAATAGGCCGCTTTATTTGTGGTCCCGACTGGACTTGAACCAGTGACCCCCTGATTATGAGTCAGGTGCTACTAACCGACTGAGCTACGGGACCTGAAACTATCTATGATGTACAAAAGATAATCTTTCAAAAGTCACAGACATCCTAAGAGGCCTGATGACCCGTTACGCGACAAAAGTAGCAAATTAATGCTTTATAGCAAAAATAGTCTTATCAAACTTTTATTTCAACTTCAACACCACTGGGGAGCTCGAGCTTCATAAGAGCATCAACGGTCTTAGGAGTTGAGCTATAAATGTCCAGCAGTCGACGAAATGAATTGAGTTCGAACTGCTCGCGTGCTTTTTTATTTACAAAAGTCGAGCGGTTGACAGTGAAGATCTTCTTGTCTGTCGGGAGCGGAATGGGACCACTCACAACGGCACCTGTAGCCTTTACCGTCTTCACGATCCTATCAACTGATTTGTCAACCAGCGCATGATCGTAAGATTTCAATTTGATTCTGATTTTTTGGCTCATTATTGTGATTTTTTTAATTATTCGTCATCATTGTCGAAAAACCTGCGTCCACCATGCTTCTCTACAACATCCTTAGCGATATTGGCAGGAACCTCCGCATAATGCGAAAATTCCATTGTGCTTGTAGCACGTCCGGATGAGAGTGTTCTCAGAACTGTAACATAACCGAACTGTTCTGAGAGGGGGACCTTGGCTTTGACAATTCTTGCATTGCCTTTGGAATCCATGTCTACAATCTGGCCCCTGCGGCGATTGATATCACCTACAATATCACCCATGTACTCCTCGGGAGTAACAACTTCGAGTGACATAATCGGTTCCATCAATACCGGTGAGCACTTGGGAAGTGCTTTGCGGAATGCCTGACGGGCACAAATCTCGAATGACAGCGCATCGGAATCTACAGGGTGGAACGAACCATCCAGAAGTCTTACCTTCATGGAGGTCACCTCATAACCCGCCAGCACACCATTCGCCATTGCAGACTTGAAGCCTTTTTCGACAGAGGGTATAAATTCACGGGGAATATTACCGCCCTTTACTTCATCAATAAACTGAAGTCCCGTCACGCCCTCATCTGCAGGGGAAATTTCGACAATTATATCGGCAAATTTTCCTCTACCGCCTGTCTGCTTCTTGAATACCTCTCTGTGGTGACATGTACCGGTGATGGCCTCTTTGTAATTGACTTGAGGCGCACCCTGGTTTATCTCTACTCCGAATTCACGACGGAGTCTATCCACAATGATGTCAAGATGAAGCTCGCCCATACCGCTTATAATTGTTTGGCCTGTTTCAATGTCAGTTTGGACGGTAAAGGTAGGGTCTTCTTCTGAAAGCTTTCCAAGAGCAATACCGAGCTTGTCGAGATCTTTTTGGGTCTTAGGCTCTACGGCCAGACCTATAACCGGATCCGGGAAAGTCATGGACTCCAGAACAATCGGTTTATCTTCACGACAAACTGTATCTCCCGTACGCAGCTCCTTGAATCCTACTGCAGCACAGATATCTCCTGCTTCAACACAGTCGATGGGATTCTGCTTATTGGAGTGCATTTGGTAAAGCCTTGCAACACGTTCCTTTTTACCGGAACGGGTATTGAGTACATAGGAGCCGGCATCCAGTCTTCCGGAGTAGGCTCTGATAAAGGCCAATCTACCTACAAAAGGATCAGTAGCAATCTTGAACACCAGTCCGCAGAAGGGTTCCTGTGAATCAGACTTGCGTACAAGCACCTCGCCGTTGCGCGGGTCTATGCCCCTGACTTCACCCTTATCCAGAGGAGAGGGCAGATAACGCATCACGGCATCAAGAAGTAGTTGTACTCCTTTATTTTTGAAGGAAGAACCGCAAGTGGTAGGAACCACTGCCATATCGATGGTAGCCTTTCTAAGGGCATCGACAATCTCCTCCTCGGTGATTGAATCAGGATCTTCGAAAAACTTCTCAAGTATCTCCTCATTGTACTCGGCAACCGATTCGATCAGTTTGCCTCGCCACTCCTCCACCTCTGCAACCATTTTCTCGGGAACCTCTCTTATCTCATAATTTACAAGGTCTTTACTAAGATTATAGAAATAGGCCTTTTTAGAGATAAGGTCGACAACTCCCTCGAAGTTTTCCTCCGCTCCGATAGGGAGCGAAATAGGGATTGCACGTGCTCCAAGTTTCTCGTTAATCTCCTCCACCACAGCAAGAAAATCAGCTCCTGTACGATCCATCTTATTGACGTAGGCAATCTTGGGCACGCGATACTTATCTGCCTGGCGCCATACGGTCTCCGATTGAGGCTGTACGCGGCCTACCGCACAGAAAGTTGCGATTGTGCCATCCAGAACACGAAGTGAACGCTCCACCTCTACGGTGAAGTCAACGTGACCCGGAGTATCTATAAGATTGATCTGGTATAGCTCACCATTGTAATGCCAAAAAGCGGTGGTAGCTGCCGATGTGATGGTAATACCTCTCTCCTGCTCCTGGACCATCCAGTCCATGGTAGCAGCACCTTCATGAACCTCTCCCAACTTATGGGTCTTGCCCGTGTAGTATAGGATACGTTCTGAAGTAGTGGTCTTACCGGCATCGATGTGAGCCATTATACCAATATTTCTTGTATATTTTAGATCTCTTGCCATCTAATGTACAAATACCTCATTAGAAACGGAAGTGGGCAAAGGCCTTGTTAGCCTCAGCCATTCTGTGCATATCTTCTTTTCTTTTGAATGCTGCACCTTCATTATTGTATGCAGCCATTATTTCTGCAGCCAACTTCTCAGACATTGAGCGGCCGGAACGTTTACGGGCGTAAAGTATCATATTCTTCATACTGAGAGAGACTTTTCTTTCCGGACGCAACTCTGTCGGTACTTGGAAGTTCGCACCACCTACTCTGCGGCTTTTTACCTCAACCTGCGGAGTAATGTTTTCCAATGCTTTTTTCCAAATTTCGAGAGGAGCCTTATCAGAATCTTTCATCTTCTCGCCGATCATGTCGATCGCATCGTAAAAAATAGAATAAGCGATACTCTTCTTCCCCTGTAGCATTAAGTTGTTCACGAAACGGGTAACCTGTACATCGTGATACTTTGGATCAGGAAGTAGAATCCTCTTTTTAGGCTTCGTTTTTCTCATTTTTTCTCAAAATTTAATAATTAAAACTAATGGTTACTTCTTAGATTTCTTTGGCCTCTTGGTACCATAAAGAGAACGACTCTGCGTCCTTCCCTCTACACCGGCAGTATCCAAAGCTCCTCTAAGGATGTGGTAGCGAACACCCGGAAGGTCTTTCACACGACCTCCGCGAACCAGCACGATGCTATGCTCCTGGAGGTTGTGACCCTCACCCGGGATGTATGCATTGACCTCTTTCTGATTCGTGAGCCTTACACGGGCCACTTTACGCATAGCCGAATTAGGCTTTTTGGGAGTTGTTGTGTAAACACGTACACATACTCCGCGTTTCTGAGGACAAGCATCCAATGCACGAGATTTGCTTTTCTCTACAATAACCTTTCGTCCTTTGCGGACAAGTTGTTGAATTGTTGGCATAAATGGTTGTTAATCTTTTGTTTAATGTTTGTAACTCCGCATTTTTGCGGGTTGCAAAGATAGAACAAATAATCTGATTTACAAACAAGTTGTCAACAAAATTTGCATTTTACTGCACTTTGAAGGCTTTATTGACGAATATGGGATTGCCGGAAGAAGTAATCCCTTCCACAACAATGGAAAATGTTCCACTATAGTCCGGAGTGTTGCATATAACGGTGACAGAAGAGTCAGCTCTGCCTGTTACTCCTGCAGTAACCAGCGGATGCCAGTACAAGGTCTGTCTGTAATCGGGGTAGTCGGCATTTTCAGCCAGTTTGCGACAAGTATAGGCCATGGGGAGGGCTGCTCCCTGAAACTCTATGATACGCACTTCGGGGCCAAGGGTCAGCGAAGGAATGGTTCCTTTATAGGTCTTCATATTGACAATGCCGTCAAACTGCCTGTTGCCGATAAAGTAGGCATAGGGGTAGATATCAATTGATTTGACTAGCATGGGATCATACCTGTAGATCATTTCGTGGTCGAAAATAGGCACACCATCCACCATCATCAGGGACGCATCTTCTGCGAACTCTCCTACACGGAAGACATCCTCAATTTTAACCTGTATGTCCCTTGTTCCGTCAGCTTTTTTACGGGCTCGTATCTGGGAAATATATTCTACAATAACCTCTTCCATCAGAGGGAAGCGGGTATAATCATCAAGAATATATGTTATTCGCTCTGCACCGAGGAGTGTGTTTTCCCTTTTTGGAAGCAGTTCATATAGGGTGTCCGAATCAAAGCGTCTGCCAATCTGCATTGCAGCGCCTCTGAATTCAAGACGATTCCTGAGCGATTCGCTAATCAGGAGTGTAGAGGGAGCATTGAGCTTCGGTTCGGCAAAGGGCTGCCTGATGGAACTGATATTGCCAACCAGTTCCACATCTCCATAGATATTGCCGGTAAAGAAACGAACCGTACCGTCATCAGCTGTCTCAGCTATGTATATGTCCGAATAATTGCCTATCGCCGAAATATAGGCAGTTTTCTCGCCACTTTGCGCAGTAATGATCTCCCCTTCATATTCCGGAGTACGATTTCGATCAAAAATAACTCTATCAGCATCAGGGAGCATCTTCAAAAATTCTTCGGGACCCGAAGCTTTTCCTACCAGGAGACCATCTTCGTTGAAAATCGAAAGGGAGAAGGTTATCTCTTCGCCGGTGTTGTTAACTATGCTGACGGGGATCTGATCCAAACATCCCGCTTCCGAAGCAACTATGATCTGTACGTCGGCACAAGGTTCGATCGAAGGCGCCGCTGCCACTGCGGCTATGTAATCGCTCTCTCCTACCACTTTCACATCCCCGCTCCTCGCAGTCGATAACACATTGAAGATGGAAATTTCTCTGCTGAAAGCCGCTTCGAAATCATATCCCCGCTCGTTAAGATTAGCCGATGTGTAAGCGATAAGACGGTAATTGCCGGTAGGAAGAGTATTGGGCAGGTCGATATAACCCGCTCCACGCCCCTCCATAAGTGCGATTTTAGCCGTCTGCGCCACTCCGGACGCGGAGTGAAGCTCCATATAAGCTATGCTGCTCAACTCCGAAGGAGTCCGGCTAGCAGCATCCATACATAGAGCCGAACACCATATTCTTTCTCCGGCTATATATATGTTTCTATCAGTGGAAAACCACACTCTCTCCACTCGCTGAGCGTATAGTGAAGCAGATAAAAGCAGCAAAACTGGTGCAAGCAGTATAATTATGGTAAAGTCTCTTTTCATCCTTTAATTGTGGTTGTTCGGCCAATAATCGGGTTTATCTTTAGTGCCTCCCTTCACCCTGCAATCAACACAGCGTTTTTCGGACCAACTGGTAATGTTCGTCATTTCGTCAAGGAATACCACGTCATAGCCTCCGAAATAATACCTTCTCATTTTTGACTCCTCTGCGAGGTTTATTTCTATGAAAGCTGAACAATTTTCGCGTCTGTTTTGCATGGGAAAGTCATTTACCGAGACAAATATTCTGCGGCTTGTTACCTTTGATGCAGAGATATAGCCCAGCACAACCTTGGTGGAGTCACCTACACAATGGATATTACCCCTGAGTTCGCTTGGCTGAGGAGAGAAAAGTCCTCCCGGTTGATCCGTATTGCGCAACATAACCTCCCAGTAGATATAGGCTTCCGCCGAAATGGAGCTCTGGATCACCTCTATTGAGTATAAATAATCGAGTTTGTCGCTGGCAAAGGGAAGTTGATATATTTGATGATTGACAAGACGATTCTCCGATAGCGCATCTGTGCTTGCAATCATAATATCGGGAACAACATCCCTGTCCCAGCAGTAATGTCTGTTTTCATTGGGGCTTTCCTCAACGGTATTACGATTCGGATTAAACACGTGTGAAGCATAAAATTGAGAAGTATACTCCCAAACCTCATTACAGTTCCACTTATAATAGGGATTGGCGTCCGGATTGGTGGTACTGACGTGAAATGTTATTTTCTCTTCGAGCTCGTCAACCCTGAATGAGACCTCTTCGATTTCCGGAGTCACAAGTACCTCCAACCAGTCGGTTACATACTCCGTGTTATAGCCAGGTGAGGCACTATATCCCATACCACTATAAGGCTTGATATGGAGACGATAAGAAGCCCGGGGGTCAAGATTGCGGGTATCGATAATATGGGCGCCATCCCGGTAATTTCCGGCACGGGTTATCTCTCCCTTGTCATTTTCCACCCACACGTCGGCCATGATATCTACGGGGCTGCCGGTAGCGGTCAGGCGTTGAGTGTTACGAACAAATATATATGATTCGGTTCCGATGCGGATGTCGCCCTCAATAACAAATAGTCCCAAATCTAAATCCTCCATCTCCGGTGTAAAGGGATAGATGCAACTTCCGGTCAGGAACGCCGCAAAAGCGAGAATTAGTATGCAAAGTCGTTCTTTCATCAGAATTTGAGGTTGAGGTTGATATAGGGTATCGGCACTGCAAAAACAGAAAGCATATTGCCACTGACGCTTCCACTACCGCTGCGGGTGTAAAACACCGAATAGGGATTTTTTCGGGCAGTCACATTGTAGACTCCGAAGGTCACGGAGAGATGCGAAAGCTGGCGAAGGTAGTGGCTGGGTTCAATATTTATCGCCAGATCGAGGCGGAAATAGTCCGGTATTCGATAACCGTTGCGCTCACTATAATAGAGACGGTAACCCCCGCCATAAAGGTATTTAGCCACGGGGATGGTTACGGGACGACCGGTGGAGTAGTCGAGATTGACCGATATGCTATATCTGTGGGTAAATTTGTAGTTGCCCACCAGTTTGAGATCGTGCGGTTTGTCGTGCGGCGCATTGTACCACTCTCCATTATTGATGGTTTGCAGACCTCTGTCCTCCATTTCCCGAAGCAATGATCTGGAGTAGGTGTAAGAGACCCAACCGTTGAGTTTTCCACCCGGCTTTTTAATCATGAATTCGACTCCGTAGGCTTTACCCATAGTAGAAACCAGTTCATCTGCAAGGTTTTCATTCATCACGAGGATGGCTCCGCTCTTGTAGTCCGGATAGTCACGCATCATCTTGTAATAGCCTTCAAGAGAGAGGTCCACCCGATGGTCAAATACCGTCCAGTAGAGTCCTGCCGCAGCCTGCCAGCCCTTTTGCGGCCCGATATCGGCGTCAGCAAGCTTCCATGTATCTGTGGGTGAAATGGCTACTGTATTGGATATTTTATGGATATATTGAGCCATACTGTTGAATCCCGCTTTTAAGGAGAGATTTGGGAGGAATGAATATTTTCCGGAGAGTCGAAACTCAGGTGTCCCGTAAAATTTACGGGAATTTAAGCTTAGAAAACCGGAAAGTCTCAATCCGAAATCAAACGAGAGTCGATCGGTCGGCTGATAGGTATCATTGAAAAAAAGTGCCGTCTCCAGAGCTCGTTCCGTCACCAAACGACGCGGTTCAATAGCTGAAGAATCTCCGTAGGGAAGTCTGTTGCCCGGCTCCACATTATACATAGTGCTGTTGAAGCCGTAAAAAAATGTATGTTTCGCAGCTACAAGTGACTGGAATTTAAGGTTGAGATAACCCTGCCTGATATTGCTGGAAAGAGAAAAAGAGCTCCAATCGTTGTGAGTATCCTCCACCTTGTATCCATAACTATCATATCCGGTCGAAAGGGAGAGTGAATGACCATCGCTGAAGTGATTTCTCCATTTCAGGGAGAAATTGGCATTGTGATATCTATATGTGGTATCTACAGTAAAACTAAACTTGTCTCTCGAAAAGTAACCGGAAAAATGTAGGGAATTTTTCTGATTGAATCTGTGACTGATTTGAGCGTTGAGGTCATTAAATGAGGCCGTCCCGTTGGAATATTCGCTGTTTTTTGGAAGGACTTTCAATATCCAATCGGAATAGGTAGTCCTGCCACCGAGAATAAATGTGGTTTTCTCCTTTTTTATCGGGCCTTCGAGATGGAATCTGCTGGTAAGAACTCCCAGTCCAAGTGAGCCGGATACCTTCTTGCTATTGCCTTCACGGCCCCTGATATCCAGCACCGAAGATATTCTTCCGCCGTATTCGGCGGGAATTGAACTCTTGAAGAGTTCTACGTCACTCACAATATCAGTATTGAAAGCAGAGAATATACCGAAAAGGTGATTGGGATTGTAGATTGTACCGTCATTGAAAAGAATGAGATTCTGGTCATTTGCTCCACCGCGCACATTAAATCCGCCGGAGGCCTCACCTACCGATTTCACGCCGGGAAGCGTCATGATCACTTTTATGACATCGGCCTCGCCGAAAACCGCAGGCACCTTTTTAATATTTTCTACACGTACTCTCTCCACACCCATGCGACTGGTACGATGTTGGGCCATTCCTTCGGATGTAATGACTGCTCCTTTAAGTGCGAAAACCTTTACTTTCATCGTCACGTCCAGAGTACCTCTATCATGAAGCAGAACATTCAAATCCAGATCTTCAAGAGAATAGCCTGAAAACCGGAGCAGGTGCTCTCCAACAGGCAGCAATATCCTATAAAATCCGGACGCATCGCTTTGAGCATAGGTGCCTGTACTCTCTTCAAGAATTGAAATGCCCACTAAAGGTTCTCCGGTGGCCACATCGGTGACGTAACCGCTAAGATAGACCTTACCGGTTACTCCGCTGTTGGACTCTCCAATCTCATATACCTTGTTGGCAAACGTAAACTTATAACCCGATTGGTCGAGATAGATGGAAGTATCGCGCTGCACCGCTTCGCCGGTACTGAAATAACCCATGGGAAGTTCGGTTGCAAATCCAACTGTTCTGAGTATATAGATGCCTTCATCAAAATAGGTAACTGCATAGCCCTTCTCTTTAAGTACCGAAAGTATCTTTTCCAGAATCTTTTCACGCGGGGCCTCAACCGTATAGTTGGCCTGGTCGAGACCATCGGAGATGAAGTAGGTCTTGGGATGGATGCTCCTCACAAAATTTACCAAGGAATCGATGCTGACGTGGCTTAGACGAACATTAGCATGCTGCGCATGCAGACTCTCCGATACAAAGAGACCAAGGAACAACAAAATGGAGAGTACCACAAATCTATTTGAGCGTACTTTCAGCATAACCTAATACTTTAATACAATACTCTTCAAAATTCCTTCTGCGAGAAACACTCGACTTCCTCATAAATGCCTTTATCTCCTTTTTACGGTCAGGGAAGAGATTCAGAATATCTTTTTCACGTCTGACCTGAGTCAGAGATTCATCTTTGAGACAATACAACGTAGAGTTGTATTTGAAATAATAAAATACATTCTCTTTGAAATTGGGGTCATAATATCCAATCGACTCCCCATTGCGCAGATGAATGTCACGCATAAGCTTTTTGGTAATCTGCCGCAAAAGAGTAATGGGTCCTTCATGAATAATCTCGAAAATACCTCCATCCAGAGAGAGAAATCTCTTCTCACCCATAGTAAACGAAGTCAGGTAAGAGCTATTGAGCGCTACGGTAATGGCACTGACAGGATGCTTTACCAGCAACTGCTGAAAATTTGCATCTATGTTGAGCAGAAGACCCTCATATTTTTTTTTATTGTAGACTACATCTCCCGCAACAAATTGTGGAGATTCCCAGTAAAAGGTTCCATTAAACTGAAACGCGTAGTGAATGGCTTTGCGACCCCTATATATCATAAGGGCATCACCCGCTTCCTGAGCATATTCTTCGTAAATTGTAGGCTGTGCCAATGCTGCCGGTAGAGGAGAGAGCAGCACGACAAACAGAAAAAAAAACCTAAAACTCTTCATAAAAAATCTCAGCAAGCATACAGCGGGCAGAACCTCCACCATTGGCCTCTATTATCCTTAAATCGGGGGAAGCTATGTCACAATGGGACTCTATCATACGCAATTGTTCCTGCCGAAGCGACTTTTTGGCAGAGGCAGACATCACTAACAATGGTTTCCTTTCTCCGGAGGGTTGCAACTCCAGCATATTACCGGCAAAGCTGCCCATCTGTTCCAGTGAAATATCTACGATATCCCTCTTGCCCAGCAAGCGTAGAAATTCTTCCCTTACCCGAAGATCTCTGATGCTCTCCAGACAGACAACAGCCAGATCAGTTCCAACACACATCATTACATTGGTATGATAAATGGCTTTCCCGGATGCATCCATAGCATCAAACAGAAAATAATCCCAATCAAACAGTTTGCAAAACTCCTTGAGTACATCCTCATCGGTACGGGGAGAACGGCAGGCATATACTATGCCCGCCTCGCGATCGATGACCATACTGCCGGTCCCCTCTAGATACTTCCCTTTGGACTCGTAGGGCGTCAGGTCATAGATATTGCGTATGTCGAAAGTGCCGATAAGGTGATCCATCACACTCTGCTTGCGCTCCAAACGGCGATTGGGTGCAAACATTGGATATAGCACTAAAGTGCCATCCGAATGGGTGGAAAACCAGTTATTTGGGAAAATGGAGTCGGGCGTATGAGGTTCCGGAGTATCCTCTATCACATCTACCGTTATTCCGTGCGAACGAAGCAAGGCAACAAAGGAGTCAAACTCCCCCAATGCTGCCTCTTGAGCTCCCGATTCGAAGCCGGAACGCTGGAATGCATTGTTAGATGCTGTCTGGACATTGAATCCAAAGGAACAGGGACGTACCATTAGTACGCGGCTTGCCGTTTGTCTGAAAGAAATCCCTGACATAAAACTAATTATTCAAGTTCCCTGAATGCTTTCTTGATAATCTCGATCGCCTCGCGAAGCTCCTCTTCGGTGATCACAAGGGGAGGAGCAAAACGGATGATATGTCTATGTGTCTGCTTTGCTATGAGACCGTATTCTGCCATTTTAAGACAGATGTCCCAAGCCTCTTTACCATTGATGGGAGTAGTAACTATGGCATTGAGAAGACCTTTTCCGCGCACCTGTTTGATAAAAGGAGACTTAAATTTGGAAAGTTCTTCTCTGAAAATCCTGCCGAGATACTCGGCCCTTTCAGAAAGTTTTTCATCCCTTACAACTTCAAGAGCTGCAATACCCACCTTTGCTGCAAGAGGAAATCCTCCATAAGTGGAGCCGTGTTGCCCCGGCTTTATTGTAAGCATTATATCATCATCGGCAAACACAGCCGAAACAGGCAGTACACCACCGGAAAGGGACTTTCCAAGGATAAGAATGTCGGGGTGAACATTATCGTGTTCACAGCAGATCATTTTGCCTGTGCGGGCAATACCGGTCTGTATTTCATCTGCAACGAAAAGCACGTTGTGGCGCTTACAAGCATCATAACATCTCTTGAGATAACCTTCGTCCGGCACTACAACTCCTGCTTCTCCCTGGATGGGTTCTACAAGAAAAGCGGCCACGTGTGCCCCATCTTTCTCGAGAACTGCCTCAAGAGCCGGTACATCGTTATATGGTATCTTTATGAAGCCGGAAGTCAAAGGTCCATATTGAGCATAGGATTCAGGGTCGGTGGACATCGAAATAACAGTTATCGTACGACCATGAAAGTTACCGTTACAAACCACGATAATCGCTTTGTCTTCAGGAATGCCCTTTTTCACATATCCCCATCTGCGAGCAAGTTTAAGGGCGGTTTCCACCGCTTCTGCTCCGGTGTTCATAGGAAGTAGCTTGTCATATCCGAAAAAGCCGGTGGCAAACTCTTCGAAAGGACCGAGACAATCGTTATAGAAGGCCCTCGAAGTGAGACAAATATCCTGTGCCTGATCACAAAGCGCCTTTACGATTTTAGGGTGACAGTGGCCCTGATTGACTGCCGAATAGGCCGACAGAAAATCAAAATATTTTTTCCCGTCAACATCCCACACAAATGCGCCCTTCCCTTTTGAAAGAACCACCGGCATCGGGTGATAATTGTGCGAACCGAATTTTGCTTCTTGATCTATGAATTTTTGAGCATTTTTTGTGATAACCATAATTCTTGAACTGTTTTGTTAACTATTTTACTTGATTTGCAATCAGCAAAGTTACAAAAAATATCAAACTTACCAGTATATATACGAAGCCGGGCACTAAATACTTCCATCGTAAGTAAAAAGTTGCATTGATTTTATTGAAAAAGGTAGATTTTGTCGCCTCTGCGGAGTTTTTCCTCAACGGGAATAGAGCACAGATCACCTTTAACTGCACTACCGACATTTCTCATATCAACCCTTATCTCTGGGACTTCATACTCGATGACACCGGTGGTAGGCCCGGTAATCAGCAACGAATCCCCGACCGAAAAAGAGCCGGATGCCACCATCACCTCTGCCACTCCTATATTTGAAAAATAGTTGGTAACCTTGCCTATATAGCTCTTGGTGCGGGTTGCCTTATTTCCATACACATCGCTCCACTCACCCAATCGCGCTCCTTGATAGTATCCATCCCAGAAACCTCTGTTGAATACGGTGGTAAGCCGATTCTTGAGAGATGCGGCCAATTCCGGAGTATATTTGCCGTCAATGACTGCATCCGCAGCATCCCGGTAAGCCCGGGTAATGGTCTTAACATATTCCGAGGAACGGGCTCTTCCCTCGATCTTGAACACAGTCACTCCCGATGCAATCATTTTGTCTATAAACTCAATGGTACAGAGATCCTTTGGCGACATTATGTATTTATTGTCAATCTCCAATTCAGATCCCGTCTCAAGATCCGTAACTCGGTAACCGCGACGGCATATCTGATAACATGACCCGCGATTGGCGGAAGCGGCATACTCATGGAGAGAAAGATAGCATTTGCCGGAAACGGCCATACAGAGAGCACCATGGCAAAACATCTCAATTCGTACCTTGCGACCCGAAGGACCCTTGATGTTTTCACGGTCGATCGCCTCCTTGATCTTGGCTACCTGCTCCAAATTCAACTCTCTCGCCAGCACTATCACATCCGCAAACTCTGCGTGGAAACGGAGAGACTCCACATTGGAAACATTTAGCTGCGTAGAGATATGCACCTCCATTCCGAGAGAACGGGCATAAGCGATAGCGGCCATATCCGATGCAATTACTGCTGTGACACCCGCCTTTTTCGCCATCTCCAAAGTCTCCCTCATCGGCTCCAGGTCCTCATCATAAAGTACTATATTGAGAGTCAGATAAGACTTGACATCATGTTCATCGCAGATATTGCAAACCTTTTCAAGCTCCTCCGAAGCAAAATTATTAGCTGAATGAGAGCGCATATTGAGATCTCCGATACCGAAATAGACCGAGTCAGCCCCACCCTGTATGGCTGCCATAAGTGACTCAAAATTGCCCGCGGGGGCCATTATCTCAATATTCCCTCTATTTTTCACGATAAATGAGTTGTTCCGCAAACTGATGGAGCTGCCTGGTCTGAGCCTCAGTCAAGCCTATACCGGAAATGGCTTCGAATGCCCTATTATGATACTCGAGGATTGCATCCCTGGCATCATCCCTTATCCCAAGATCGATATAGAGCTGTTGCATTGCAGCAATCTTTTCATCACTCATATCCTCACCCATCTCTAAAATAGAAGTAAGGCGCTCCTTGTCGGCCCCTTCCGCCCTGCGTATGCACTCAACCTGAAGCCATGTTTTTTTGTTGTTGATAATATCGCCACCGATTTTTTTGCCGAAAATCTGTTGATCTCCAAAAGTGTCCAGATAGTCATCTGCTATCTGGAAGGCGAGGCCTAGCTGATAGCCAAACTGATGTATGGCTTTGCGAACCTCTCCGGAAACTCCTGCAATAAGGGCTCCCATTTCAGCTGAACAAGCTATAAGAACTCCCGTCTTAAAACCTATCATAGAGATATAGTCAGCCATTGTAATAAAGGATTTTTCCTCAAAATCCATATCAAGCTGCTGACCCTCACACACCTTCACCGCAGTCTCCGTAAAGAGCCGCATCGCCTCCGGCATCACCTCACTGTTGCAGAACGATATATATTTGCAAGCCAATATCAACATTACATCACCTGAAAGGATTGCATTGTTGATGCCCCATTTTTTAACAACCGTAGGCTGATTGCGTCTTGTATCGGATTTGTCCATTATGTCATCATGGATAAGCGTAAACTCGTGAAATATCTCAAGCGCAATAGCAGGGTAAATTATGTTATTGCCCACATTATTGCTAAAAAGGTTGAATACGGTCAGGCAAAAGCGTGGCCTAATCCGTTTACCTCCGACAGAGATCATATACTCGATAGGTCGGTAGAGCGACTCCGGTTCTCCTTTTATTTCCAAATTAAATAGACTCCTGGAAATAATATTTTCTATATCCTCGTGAGATAGCATAAATGCTCGTTTTTAGAATACAAATATAAGGGATTTTGGACAAATTACTATATTTGCGCAAATGGAAAATAGATCTGTCGCAACAGTAGTAAAACATACGGGCAGTCACTATCTGCTCTCACGCCTGCCTGAATGGGACCCTTTTCCCGCGGTTATCCGCGGAAAAATCCGCCTCATGGGCTCCACGGCTACTAATCCTATCGCTGTAGGCGACAAGGTTAAATACTCCCCCGGCGACAGTGAAGGCAATATGCTTGCAACCATAGAAGAAGTGCTTCCACGCACTAATTATATGATCCGTCGCTCGGTCAATCTCTCCCGCCAGGCACATATCATCGCAGCCAACCTCAACCGCGTATTCCTGATAGTTACAATAGAATATCCGGAGGTAAAACCTGCCTTTGTGGATAGATTTCTGCTAACTTGCGAAGCCTATCGGATAAAAGTCATACTAGTCATAAACAAAACCGACATTTATGACGAATATGCTCTGGAACGCATGGAAGAGTTCAAGCAGATCTACTCCGGCGCCGGATATGAGATAATGGAGGTCTCAGCTCTGACAGGCGAAGGGATAGAACCTATAAGGGAACTCTGTAAAGGAGAAAGCGGGGATTACGTCTCTCTCTTCTCGGGAGTCTCGGGAGTAGGAAAATCCTCACTCATCCGCGCCATTGATCCTGCCCTGGACCCTAAGATCAGGGAAATCTCACAAGCACACCTACAGGGCAGGCACACCACCACTTTCTACGAGATGTACCCTCTGAGTAGCGGTGGTTTCATCATAGATACTCCGGGGATTCGCGGCTTCGGATTGGTGGACATAGAACCACATGAGTTGAGTACTTACTTTCCGGAAATGCTTAGAGTGATGGACAACTGTAAATTCATGCCCTGTACTCATACCCACGAGCCGGACTGTGCCGTTAAAGCGGCACTTGAAGAGGGAAGTATTTCATACGAGAGATACAATTCCTATCTCGGGATGCTTGAAGAAGAGACCAAATATCGATGAAAATCTCCATCATCAACCGAAATATCCTGCGTCTGGCACTACCCAGCATTATGGCCAATATTACCGTACCCCTGGTGGGTATAGTAGATATTGCCATAGCCGGCCGTCTGGGAGATGCAGCCAGTATCGGAGGCATAGCCATAGGTTCGATGCTCTTTGATCTGCTCTACTGGAATATGGGATTTTTGAGGGTAGGCACCGGTGGTATAACAGCGCAGGCTTACGGCAGGAGAGATTTCAAGGAGGCGATGGATACCTTCACCCGAGGCATAGCCACTGCCCTGACTGTAGCATTGTTTATCTGGGTCATCCAGTGGATCTATATTGAAGCGGCCTTTTTGCTTGTGGTTAGCTCACCCGAGGTGGAGAGTATTGCAAGGGAGTATTTTTTCATCAGGGTATGGGCTGCCCCGGCTACGCTCTCGCTGATGGTATTCAAGGGGTGGTTCATCGGCATGCAGAACACTGTGCTACCGATGGCCGTAGATGTCACCGTCAATGTAGTCAATGTGGTGGTGAGTTATATTTTAGCCATCCATACTCCGATGGGGGTGGCGGGTGTTGCCGCCGGCACGGTGGTGGCGCAGTACAGCGGACTTTTACTGGCCGTTGTACTGATGTGCTACAATTTCAGGGAACATTTCCATCTGATATCGGTGCGGGCGAGCATCAGGTTGAACAAGATGAAGGAATTTTTCTCCATCAACGGAAACCTGTTCATCCGTTCGCTCGGAATGCTGGTAATATATATAGGATTTACCTCAATGGCGGCAAAATATGGCGATACTTTACTGGCAGTAAGTTCGGTTATGATGAAGCTCCTGCTGCTCTTCTCCTATTTTATCGATGGTTTCGCCTATGCGGGTGAGGCACTTGTGGGGCGTTTTATTGGAGAGAAAAATGAAAATTATTTGAAAGGTACAATACGCTGGATTTTTATATGGAGCTTCGGTATAAGTGCTCTATCCACTCTCATCTATGCTCTTTTCGGCAAGCCGATGTTCCGGCTTATGACCGACACTCCTGAGGTTGTGGAGGCCTCTACTCCATTTTTATTCTGGCTGCTGCTCATGCCCGTCGTAAGCTGCATCGCCTTTACCTGGGACGGGATCTTTATTGGAGCCACGGCAACCAAATACCTGCGCAATAGTATGATATGGTCTGCAGGGCTATTCATAGTTACCTACATCGCCCTCCAGCCAATAATGGGCATCCAGTCGCTCTATCTCGCCTATTTCGTCCATCTGCTGGTACGCAGTCTCTACCTCACTCTTGTGAGAAAAAGTGCTTTGATGATAAAGTGATAATATTTATTATCTTTGTGTTATTATGAAAATAGCATTTCTCTCCACTTTCTACCCCTTCAGGGGAGGCATCGCCCAATTCAATGCAAATCTTTACGAAGAGCTGGGTAAGGAGCATCAAGTCAAGGCATTCACATTTAAGAGACAATATCCTTCGCTTCTTTTCCCGGGTAAGACTCAATATGTGACTGAGCAGGACGATGCAAAGGTAATAGAGAGTATTTCGGTATTGGACTCAATAAATCCCTTCTCCTATTTCAGCACCGCAAAGAAGATAGCCGGACTGGAGCCGGATGTGGTCATAATGAGATACTGGATATCCTTTCTTGCACCCGCATTGGGAACGGTGGCCAGACTGCTGAGGAGAAAGGGTATCAAAGTGATTACAATTACTGATAATATCATACCACACGAGAGAAAATTCTTCGATAAACCCTTTGCAAAATGGTTTCTAAAGCCGATTAACGGATGTATCGCCATGAGCAGTTCTGTACTCGAAGATATGCTGAGTCTTACTCCCGATAAGCCCTATATTCTCAAGCCTCATCCACCCTACGATCATTTTGGAGCAAAAATGGAGAAAAATGAGGCCTGCGAAAGACTGGGGATCAAGCCGGACAAAAAGAACCTGCTCTTTTTCGGACTTATCCGTGATTATAAGGGACTCGATCTGCTTATCGAAGCGATGGGACACCTCGATGATAGTTACAGAGTGATCATTGCCGGGGAAAGTTATGGTAGTTTTGACAAATACCGGGACCAAATTGCAAACCTCGTTGCAAAAAACCACTCTTTGGCGGAGCGCATCGTTATATTCAACAGATATATCGATGACTATGAGGTGCCGGCCTTTTTCTCCGCAGCAGACCTATGCGTTCTGCCCTATAAAAGCGCGACCCAGAGCGGCATAACAGCAATATCACTTCATTTCGAAATACCGGTAGTTGCTACCAGGACAGGTGGCCTCGAAGAGAGTATTGAAGAGCCCGGCATCGGCATATTGGCTGATGAAATCTCGGCTGAAGGCGTCGTTAGGGCCATAGAGTCCTATTTCAGCCATCCTGATAAATCCCTCTTTACGGAAAATATCCGAAAATTTAAAGAGACGATGTCCTGGAAATCTTTTGCAAAAGCGCTGGTTGATTTCTGCGAGAGCCTTTAAGCGGAGGTATAAAAGTTCAGGGGGCTGCACCAGAAATGGAATTGGTGCAGCCCCCCTCACTTAACCTAAGAAAAACTAACGAATAGTCCTATCTTTGACTACAATTGTTTTAAAAGGTTTAATTAAACCAATAAATTTATACTTTACACTAAAGATCATCCTACCGAAAATATTCCCGCCAAGCCCAGCACTACCAATGCTATAAGCGCAATCATCCAAATCACGAAAATGATCAGACCGGGCTTCCATTTTGGAGGCTTGAAACCGAAAATCATCTGGATACCACCGTACAACATGCCTAGGAAGGGCAAAAGAACCACCAGCAATATAACGGTTTTAAGCAACATTACAGGTAGGCTCAAGGCAAATATCGGAGCGTACTCTGATAGCCACCCTAAACCCATGTCGAGTATCGTATAGTTAAAGAAAGTTATGCCGAAGAGCCCTAACACGCCTACCATAAGGCCTGAAACACCGATGATGAGCAAAATCATGCCGATGATGATACTAAACACTCTTCCGAGAGTTTTCCAGAAATCCGAGTTACCGATCTCCTTTGCCTTACGACCCACATAGTCTGCTCCCTTGGCAATATTCTTTTCCAGATCCCCTAGCGTGCCATCCTCTCCTCTCATTTGACAACGCTGCTGCACACTCTTTGCCGGCGGGATTACCAGCCACATTATAATATATACAATGGGTATGAAAGCTCCGCCAAATACGGGGAGGGTCAGGGCTCCCGCTGAGGAGAAGACAAACCACAGAACCACCCAGATAACTCTGACCAGAGCTGTCTCGATATTGAAATAGGCAGCCAGACCGCTGCTGACGCCACCCAAAATCCTTGAGGAGGGATCGCGAAAGAGTTTTTTCTTTGCATTGTAATGAAGGTTGCTGCCGGAGCCTGCCGATCCATCGGAATCAGCATCTTCGATAACCTCGGGTCTTCCGAGGATGGAGATAACTTCCGATATCATCTCTACACTTACTATTCCTCCGGGACCACATTTTTCTAGGAGCAGCTCTGCCATTCTCTCCTCTATGCCCTCCATCACTTCGTTGCCGCCTTCCCTATTTGAATAATAGTTGTTGAGCTCGTCAAGGTACTCCGATGCCTTGTAATATGCCTCTTCATAGAGGGTAAAAGCATATCTGCCTATGCTTACTTTTTCTACTTTTTTCATTTTCGAATTGTTTCTATTGTGGATACTATTTCCTGCCAGGCGAGGTCCATCTCGCTTATTAGCATGCGTCCCTTTTCTGTAATCATATAATACTTGCGCGGGGGACCCTGGGTAGATTCTTCCCATCGGTAGTTGAGCAACCCCTGATTCTTTTGGCGTATTAGTAGCGGGTATAGGGTTCCTTCCACCACGATCATATTGGCCTTCTTGAGCTCCTCTATGATCGAGGAGGCATAAGCCTCTTTTTTATTGAGGATAAGCAGGATGCAATATTCCAGCAATCCTTTCCTCATCTGTGATTTAATATTGTCAACAATGTGTTCCATAACCGTTATTTTCTATATTGTGACTGTGAAGCCTTTCTAATATTCTCCGCAGTGACAGGCCACCCTCTCATCTCACATTTCTGCGCAGCCGTCATAGCTCTTGGAGCTACGATCCATAGGATAATATATACCCAGATGCCGGCGCCGCCAATAAGGGTAAACACCACAAAGAGAATACGTACAAGTACGACGTCAATGTTAAGGTACTGGGCGAGACCGCTACAGACGCCCCCGATAACACGGTCATCAGGATCTCTGTAAAATTTGCGGGGGCCCTTGCTCTCCGCTGATGCGGAAGCAGAGGATGAAGTATCACCACCATTTTCAAAGGGGGAGCTGCCATCCGGCATGCCAAGACGAGAGATAATCTCTTCAACCATTTGTAGGGTGACAACTTCACTTCCGGAGCCGAGTTTCTCTTCAAAAAGATCGGCAATTCTCATTTCCAGGTCATCCATCACCTCTTTCTCCTGAGAACCCATATTGATTTTAGATTTAAAGGAAGAGAGATAAGATTCCAATTTGCTGAAAGCATCCTCTTCCAGAATGAAAGGTCTGCCTCCGATACCTGCATTTACTACTTTTTTCATAGTTGCTCTTTATTTATTTGAATAAAATTGTTGGCTATGCAAATAATTTTGCAATGCAAATATATATATTTTTTTAAATACCTTGCAATACAAAGTATTATTTTTTTAAAAAAAGTGACAAAATCGTCACTTTTTCTATTAAACGTACCTTTCCCACTAATTATTATCAGACTCCGGAGTGGTCGGAAGTTCTACAGGAACCGCAACTTCGGGGTTTACAAGAGGAGTACCTTCAGTGGTCACCTGCTGCTCTATGGCTTCTCTAAGTTTTGAGCCTGAAGCATTCCTGTCAGGAATGAGGAATGTGGCAACTACACAAAGTACGAGAATTGAAACTGCCAGACCCCAGGTGATCTTCTCAAGAAAATCGGCCGTCTGGCGAACTCCGAATGCCTGGTTACCCGTTGCAAAATTTGCTGCCAGCCCACCACCTTTAGAGTTCTGTATCAAAACCACGAGGGTGAGCAGGATGCTCAAAATAACTATAATAATAGAGACTGTAACGTATGCTGCTTGCATAATTGGGTTATTTTAGTATTTTAATATTTTCTATAAGGGACGCAAAGTAAGCACTTTTTTCCGGATATAACAAAATTAGTTTCTCATAAATTGAAAGTGCCTGATTATAAAACTCCTGCTCCACATAGATTCTTGCAAGAGTTTCAGTATAAAACTGTTCGGAATCATCCTCCCCGGTATTCCTATTTTCAAAATCAAAATCGGGCAGAGAGCTCAGAGTCGATGAGATGGGATTGATATTGAAGGTCTCCTTAAATGCCTCTCCGCTACGCTCCAACTCCTTGAAATCCTCCTGACCGAAATAGTCCCCTCCTACAACATAGTACTTGAGTCTATGCTCAGCATTGGATGGCTTTCCAAATATGACGTCGTCATCATATAGACGCTCTTTTATGGATTTCCTGACCGACTTGACGAAAAAATGACGGCTGAGCAGATGTATTCCTGCTGCTGCTACTGCACGATGCAACTCCTCATCACCGGCTCCGCCTTTGCGAATGACAAACTCCCTGTGCGCTGCTGCAAACCAAGGATAACGTTCCAGCATTTCTTCAAGTTCCGATATGGAGAGCTCTCTAAGTTTCATCTATAAAGGGGTTTACCAATTGGCTACCGTTGCGTTGAAAATATCTTCCACAATTTTTTCAATTATCGTATCGCAAAGCGTAGCCTCTACTTCATCAAGAGAACGGTCTGAGTCATAATCCTCATACCCCGCAAAATTTTTCTCAAAATTTTCTTCCGGATACTTTTCATTGACAAATTTAACCTTCACGGTGACGGTGAGACGGTTTCTGGCTGCCACCTCATCGGCAGTAATTGCGGTTGCAGAGACATCATAGCCCTCAATGACGGCCAGCACATAGAGATCCCCGGCATCTTCCACCTGTTCCAGACGGGTAAGTTTACGATATTTATCCGTAAGTGCCTCGTGTAGGGAGTTGGCCAGTGAAGGGTTGACCTTGAGAGCCCTGTTCTGGACCGGTTCGATACAGATGGTTTTAACATCCGGCTGGATAGACGTACCGCTAAAAGAGTAAAGCCAGCAACCTGTAACCAGAGAAGTTGTCGCTAAAAGAGCGATAATAGGAAGCAATATTTTGAATATTCGTCTCATTTTATCTCTTATTCCAGATTGAATTCTTTGATCTTCCTGTAAATGGTGCGCGCGGAGATACCCAGTTCCGCAGCAGCTTTCTCGCGGTTATTTGCATTGCGATGCAGTGCTTCTGCTATTGCTCTGCCGGTAATTTGATCCAAAGTGAGAGGGGTCCCCTCCTCTTGTTCGTTAAGATTTTCCACCTCCTCAACCTCGATCACCGGACCCTTATGAAATTCTGACCCTCTGACTTCTAACTCGGAACCCGGAACTCTTAACTCAGTACTCGGAACTCTCACCCCGGAACCCTCTGTAAGCATGTGGGTATGATTGATGGTAGGAGCCTGCTGTACTTGTGGCGTAGGAGTACTCCCTTTCACGATACGGACAAGCTCATCCACATCCATTCTCAATTGCTGATATTGGGCGTAGAGCTGGATGAGGAATTCTCTATATGGATCGGAACAACTATCGGAGAAACTTCCGGTATGTACAGGCATCTGGGAGGAATGATCCTTTGGAAGATAAGCGGAGAGCTTCTCTGCCGTAATCAGACGATCTGTCTCCATAATTGAAATACGCTCCGTGACACTTTTGAGCTGACGAATGTTACCCGGCCACGGATAATTCTCAAGAAGCTGCATCGCTTCATCATCCAAACGCACCGGTTGCATCGTATATCTATCGGCAAAATCGCTCGCAAACTTGCGGAAGAGCATACGTATATCTGCCTTGCGCTCCCTAAGGGCGGGCATCACTATCGGAACCGTATTTAGGCGGTAGTAGAGGTCGCGTCTGAATTTGCCCGCTGCCACGGCGCGGTCGAGATGAATATTGGTAGCTGCTATTACTCTTACATCGGTCTTCTGTACCTTGGAAGAACCCACCCTTATAAACTCACCGTTCTGCAGCACTCTGAGCAGGCGTACCTGCGTGCCTACCGGTAGTTCGGCTACCTCATCCAGAAAGATTGTACCACCGTCCGCCTCTTCGAAATAGCCCTTACGGCTATCTACCGCACCGGTAAAGGCACCCTTTTCATGGCCGAAAAGTTCGGAATCTATAGTTCCTTCGGGAATGGCTCCGCAGTTCACCGCAATATAACGTTTGTGTTTACGGGGAGAGTGGTCGTGGATAATCCTGGGGATAAACTCCTTTCCTACTCCGCTTTCGCCGGTCACAATCACGGATAGGTCGGTAGAAGCCACATTGACCGCGGCTTCAATGGCTCTGTCGAGCCCCGGATCCTTTCCGATAATCTGATATTTATCCTTAATTTGCCTTAAATCCATGATTGCAAAGTTATAAATTTTTATCTGAAAAAAATTATCATTATATTTGTATGATAAAACATAATTATTTTCCGACGAATTATTTTAACAAAAACAATTATATTTTTATGAGAAAGAACATCATCAATCTTATGCTCATAGCTTTCGTTTCAGTAGCTATGGCTTCCTGCGGCAATCCTACCAAGATGATTGAAGCCGCCGACCAGGTTAAAATCAATAGCAATCCCGAAGTTCTCGAAGTGATTGCAGGCAACATCGACGCTGTTGTTGACGTTACATTCCCTGCCGAATACTTCCATCCAAAGGCAATTCTTGAGGTGATTCCCGTGTTGGTTTACAATGGCGGAGAGGTTGAGGGTAAGCCTTTTGTATATCAGGGCGAAAAGATTACTGACAACTACAAACTCGTCTCCGAAGATGGCGCAACCATAAGCGAGCGCATCCATTTCAAATATGTTCCCGGCATGGAGAAATCACAGCTAATCGCTCGTGCAACCGTCCTCTACAAAGGTAAAGAATTCCCCTTCCCCGCCGACATCAAGATTGCTGATGGGGCCTACACTACCTACATGCTTGTAGAGACCGAAGGTGCATACGTTAAGATGAAGGACAACTATAAGGAGGTGATTCCCGAGACCGAAGAGGCTCAGATTCTCTATCTTGTGAACAGCGCAACCGTACGCCCTTCTCAACTTAAGAGTGAAGACGTCAAGAACTTTGAGCAAGCACTCAAAGATCTCGCTAAAGACGAACGCAGGGAGGTTAAGGGTACAAAAATAGTTGCCTATGCTTCTCCCGAGGGAGCCGTGGACTTCAACAACAAACTCTCTTCAAATCGTGAGAAAAGTGCAGAGAGGGCATTCGGCCAGTTTGCGAAGAAACTTGAGACAGGTGCAGTAAGCACAAAGAGTCTCGGAGAGGACTGGGAAGGCTTCCAGGAGCTTGTGAAGAACTCTAACATTGAGGATAAAGAGCTTATCCTCCGCGTTCTTTCAATGTATAGCGACTCCAACGTACGTGAAAGGGAGATAAGAAACATGTCTCAAGTATACAAGATACTGGCAGAGACTATTCTTCCTGAACTTCGCCGTGCAAGATTCATCACCGACATAGAGTATACCAACTACTCGACTGAAGAGCTGAAAGAGCTCGTGGAGACCAATATCAACCTACTTGATGAAGAGGCTCTTCTCCGTGCCGCTACTCTTGTGAAAGACAACAACGCTAAACTTGATATCTACAAAAAGGCTATTGACAAGTTTGACAGCGACCGCGCGAAATACAATGCAGCTTGTGTCAATCTCGACCTTATGAAGAATAGCGAAGCAAAGGCTCTTCTTGAGAAGATGAATGATAAGAAATGCTACTACAAGAATGCAATGGGTGTCATAGCTATGCGCGAAGGCAAAAATGCAGAGGCAATGAAGTGGTTTAATGATTGCCACCGTCCCGAAGCCAAGATCAACGCCGCAGTTATTGACATTCTTGAAGGCAGATATAAAGAAGCTCTCACCAAACTTGACGGCACGGGTGACCACAACGAGCCCCTAGCTCATATCCTAAACGGTCAGCCTGAAAAGGCAGTTGTAAAGTGCAAATGCCCTCACGCCTCTTACCTAAGAGCTGTGATAGCTGCGCGTAAAGGCGACGCTGAGACCTGCAAGGCAGAGCTTGAAAAAGCATCTAAGAGAGAGGATTACGCCAAGAGGATGCTCACAGACATAGAATTTGCAAAGATTCTCAGATAGTTAGAAACTGAAAAGGGTAGCGCTGCTACCCTTTTCAGTTTCAGTCCTGAGTATGGAGTATTTAGTCAGGAGTAAGTTTTATAGGTTTTAGTTTCTAGTGAAAAGTAGAACTAAAAGTTAAAAGTTTGGAATCCTAATTAGAAATTAAAGTTCCGGATTAAGAATGATTAATCCGGAGCTTTTTTCATATACATAATACTCCGCACACTACAGACTACCCACTACCGACTCGAAACCAACTTATTATCCGCAGCATATTGAGGATAAACAGTAAATTATCCGCAGCATATTGAGGATAATTAAAGTTTTGTCACTATCTTTGTGGTGGATTTCTAAAAATCAATATTATGAACGACACGCTCATACGTTTAAACCGACACTGGAATTTAGGCAAATATGATGGCTTACATGACCGCGAGCTATTGTCCGCACTGATAAAAAAATTGGTTCTTCCACATATTCACGTGCTCACCGGAATACGGCGTAGCGGAAAGTCATCACTATTTCAGTTGATTATTAACCACTTGATAGACGAGGGTGTTAATCCGCACGAAGTACTGATACTCAACATGGACGAACCCCTTTTTACGCCTATTTGGAGTAACCCCGCAGAAATATATGGTCTGATAGAGCAAGCCGAGGTTCTTACCGGTACAAAAGTGACCTATTTGTTTTTAGACGAGGTACAGCAAGTTAGCAATTGGGAGCTATTTGTAAAGGGAGCTTACGATACTCAGCGCTTCAAAAAAATATATATTACCGGCTCTACTTCCGATTTGTTACAACGACAGTTTGCCACATTGCTATCCGGTCGGTATGTTTCCGATGTAGTGCGTCCGCTCTCGCTAAAAGAAATATTTTCCATAAATGGAGTAACCGACTTGCTTGCAGTAAACGCACAAAAGAGCGAAGTACTGAGTCTTCTCAACAAATATCTCATTTTTGGCGGATTTCCGGAAATAGCCATCGGTGAACTTCCCGATGATTTAAAGATCGAACTGCTGCAAAGCTATTACGACTCAATTGTACTGAAAGATTGTATAGCTTATAACGGCGTACGCGATACAGGAGCATTTTACAGAACCATGCATTACCTGCTTACCAACACAGCAACTCGTTACCGATACAGTACTCTCAGTAAGGCACTCGGCAACAGCGAAAACACTATAAAAAAATATATTGAATATGCAGAACAAGCTTATGTGTTAAATGAAATAAGCAACTTTTCATTTTCCGCAAAAGAAAATGCGCGTCCGGAACGGAAAGTATATAGTGCTGACAACGGACTGATTTCTGCCGTTGGAGTAAGCTTTTCGCCAAATTCGGGAAAATTGTTCGAAAACGTTGTATATAACCAACTCATACATGCTAAATACGAAGATGTTGCCTTCGTTCGCACATCAGAAGAGTGCGATTTCATTGCTCGCCGGGATGGAATATGGCATGCTTTTCAAGTTTGTTACTATTTAGATAGTACAAACCGTGAACGTGAATTATCCGGCTTTAAAGTAATCGACCCACAACTAAAAGTCTCTTCAAAAACCATTATAACCTACAATCAGAAAGACCGAATAGATGATGTAGAGATTGTTCCTCTTTATGAGTGGATCTTTAAGGTGTAGACTTTTGGCTATTGGCCGTTGGCTTATAAAATGCAAATGGCTAACGGGCATTGGTGCTAAAAATGTGGGAATTTTCACATTATTGGTACCAAAAATGTGATTTTTACCACACCCTGACCCAGCAACCTGCAACACGCACCACTTACCCAAAAATCATTATCACCAAAATGGTTGCCGGAGCGACGAAACGAATGATGAAGAATGTCATTTCTGTAAACCATTTGGGAAATTTGAGAGTACCGCTATTGGTAAGTTCGTCCATCACATTGGCCTTGCCGAGTCTCCAGCCCACAAAGATTACAACCAGAAGGCCGCATGTGGTCAAGAAAAAGTCGGAAGAAAGAGTGTCAAAGAGATCAAAGAAAGTCTTTCCAAAGATCTTGACACCCGAAAGCACTCCCATGGAGAGAGAAGCGAGAGATCCCGTTACAAGGAAAATTGAGGAACCGATGATTACCGCCGTGGTACGCTTCATCTTGAACTCCTCCTTGAGATATGCTACAACCACCTCCAACAGAGAAATAGAGGAGGTCAATGCGGCGATTATAAGCACAAAGAAGAAAATGATGGCTAAAAGGCCACCAAGTGGCATCTGGGCAAATATCTTTGGCAATGTAATGAATACGAGGCCTGGACCCTCTCCCGGACTGATCCCGAAGGCAAATACCGCCGGCATTATTGCCAAACCTGCAATGATTGCAAAAGTGGTGTCGGCTACTGCCGTAAGTGCGGTCGTCTTTACTATATTTTCACTTTTGCTGACATAAGAGGCATAGGTCATTATTGTACCACAACCTATGGAGAGCGAGAAAAATGCCTGGCCCAGCGCAGAGAGCATCATATTAAAAGTCACTTTGGAAAAATCGGGTTTGAAAAGATAGACTATACCCTCATTTGCCCCTTCAAGGGTCACCGAGCGCACCGCAATGATGATTATCATCACAAAAAGGAGCGGCATCATCATTTTGGTATATTTCTCAATACCCTTTTCTATCCCGGCAATCACCACGAGAGCGGTCAGAAGCAAGAATACCACATGCCAGATAATCGGCTTTATCGGAGATGTGACAAAATCATCAAACATCGTGTCAAGATTGGCTACGGCCTCACGGGTAAAATCAAAAGTTATGGATTTTACCAAATATTCGATAGACCATCCTCCAACAACACTGTAAAACGATAGTATGCAGAGAGATGAAAGTACCGAAAAAATTCCTACTATCCCCCATTTTGAACCGGGGGCAAGCACTTTGAAAGCCCCAAAAACATTTTTCTGACTCCTTCGTCCTATGATAAACTCCGAATACATTATCGGAAGACAGAGGATAAAGACGAAAGCAATATAAATGAAAATAAAAGCGGCTCCGCCGTTTTCTCCCACTAAATAGGGAAACCTCCACAGATTGCCCAATCCGATGGCAGATCCGGCCAGTGCTACAAGCACTCCGAATGAACTGGTGAACGAGTCACGGCCGGTATTGCTTGATAGCTGTGATTTATTAGCACTCATATATCAAAAATTCATAGTTTAAACCTGACTTTTCATCCATGGCGATACCGCTGCGGGTAGCAATATGCCATTTCTCCGGATCGAGAACCGGAAAAAACGTATCTGCTTCGGGTACGGATGTATGCACCTTGGTCATATAGACCCTCGAAGCTATTTCCAATGCCTGATGATAGATACTACCTCCTCCTATGACGAATACCTCATTCTCTCCGCTTTCTGCAGAAATGGATAATGCAAGATCGATGGCGCTATCGAGTGAAGTGACAAAATGCAGCCGTGAAGGAATCTCCCCTAAATCATCCACGGAGAGAGAACGGCTGATGACTATGTTGTCCCTACCGGGAAGAGGTTTGCTGCCGAGGGACACCCATGTCTTACGACCCATAATGACGCATTTGCCGAGAGTAACCCGTTTGAAATATTTCATATCATCGGAAATGTGCCATGGCATAGTGTTTCCTTTGCCAATGGCTCCATCGGTCGCAACTGCAACGATAATGGAGATTATAGGTGCTCTGCTCATACGGCGATGGGGGCTTTTATTCCGGGATGGGGATCATATCCCTCCAAAGTGAAATCCTCATACTCAAAGCTGAAAAGATCCTTCTTCTCAGGGTTGATATGCATTTTCGGTAGTGAGCGAGGCTCGCGTGAGAGCTGCAGGGCCACCTGCTCAAAGTGGTTTTGGTAGATGTGAGCATCTCCAAAGGAATGGATAAACTCCCCGGGGAGATAGCCGCACACCTGCGCCAGCATCATGGTAAGCAGTGAATAAGAAGCAATATTGAAGGGTACTCCAAGGAATACGTCTGCACTGCGTTGATAGAGTTGGCACGAGAGCTTCCCTCCCGCCACGTAGAACTGGAAAAGTGCATGACAGGGCGGAAGGGCCATTTTTCCAACCTCCGCAACATTCCATGCAGATACGATATGACGACGGGAGTCAGGATTGCTTTTAAGCGACTCGACCAGTGTCGTCAACTGATCTATCGTGCCGCCGTCGGGAGTCGGCCAACTACGCCACTGGTGACCGTAA
This sequence comes from Bacteroidales bacterium UBA1392, assembly GCA_002305275.1. Classification (GTDB taxonomy): domain Bacteria; phylum Bacteroidota; class Bacteroidia; order Bacteroidales; family UBA932; genus Cacconaster. The sequence continues at coordinate 180,017 of DBQO01000033.1, forward strand.
ATGGGGCCTAAATCTCCATTGACGTCTGCCCATTCATCCCATATAGTCACTCCGTGCTCATTTAGGTAGCGGATATTCGTATCTCCCGCTATAAACCAAAGCAGTTCGTAGATTATGGATCTCAGATGGAGTTTTTTGGTAGTCAGCGCCGGAAAACCCTGACTCAGGTCAAAGCGCATTTGATAACCGAAAACACTTCTGGTGCCGGTACCGGTACGATCACTTTTGTCGGTACCGTTACGCATTATGTGTTCAAGGAGGTCTAGATACTGTTTCATTGTGCAAATATATGCATTTTTCGCTGCAATCGCAGCAAAATAGGAAGGTGGTCACTTACCCCTCCGTTGTAGCGCGGTCCGATATATGTTCGTTTGGGCTTTTGCCCAAGAAACTCTTTATCTGCCTCAAGTAAAAAATCGGGAGCAAAGATGCGCATAAAGGCACCATCATCCCAGCGAACAAGCCTCTTGGAAAGATTTTCTGAAAGAAAAAATTGATCTATGAGCTCCCGGACACCTTTATATTTAATGGAACCCTGCCCCCCGGAGGCTAAATCGGCAGCCGGAGAGCATAATCCCATTCCCCTCGAAAAATCGGTAAGGATGCGGGAATCCGGAGTGTCGTTGAAATCCCCCATTACAAGGATTGCCGCCTCCGGCGAAAATGCCCTTACCGAATCTATTGCCTCCTTCAAAGCCTCTGCGGCCGCCATTCTTCGTGGAGAATCAGCCGAATCATCACTCAACTTTGATGGCCAGTGGTTGACAAACAGATGGAGCGTATCCAAAGCCCCCTCTCCCTGTAGCATAATCCCGCATACATACAAAATGTCGCGTGTAGCGGAACTGTCGGGAAGGGATACTTCCACTGCTCTCGAGCGCAATACTTTAAACCGCTCCTTACGATAAAGCAGCGCCACATCTATCCCACGCATGTCCGGGGAATCATAGTGTACTATACCCCAATCCAAACGCACCAAAGGAGTTTGCTCCGTAAGTTGGCGAAGCACCATCCTGTTTTCCACCTCGCACAATCCCACCAGATCCGGCCAACCTCCCAGCTCACCTGCTGAAGAGACTATAACTTTGGCAATGGCGTTGCGTTTACGCACAAACCGCTTCCACGACCAACCGTACCGACCCCCATAAATAAAATCCTCATCATTGGTTTTTTCATCATCAAAGGGATCGAAATAATTTTCGACATTCCAAAACATCACTCTGATTTCTTCTTTCGCCCGCTCCTGAATCGGAGCTGCAACAATGAGCAGAATGCTCAAAAATAACCCTCTCATCACATACCTCCTTGTTTTAGCGCCAAGATAAACAAATAATTATTACTTTTGCAGTTTACTGCAACAATAATTACAGCTTTTTGTAATAATTATATATGGGATTTAAATGTGGAATAGTAGGACTGCCAAATGTTGGAAAATCAACTCTTTTCAACTGTATCAGCTCCTCAAAGGCACAAGCGGCCAATTTCCCTTTTTGTACGATAGAGCCCAATATAGGTTTTACCATCGTACCGGACGATAGGCTTACCGTACTTGAAAAGATGGTTAAACCGCGCCGGGTGGTACCAACCACCGTGGAAATCGTAGATATTGCAGGACTTGTAAAGGGAGCAAGCAAAGGCGAAGGCCTCGGCAACCAATTTCTGGCCAATATTCGTGAAACAGATGCAATTTTACATGTGCTGCGCTGCTTTGACGACCCCAATGTGGTCCACATGGACGGTAGCGTAAATCCGGTAAGAGACAAGGAAATTATAGAGATAGAGCTTCAAATTAAAGATTTGGATACGGTCAACAACCGTATGTTAAAGGTTCAGAAACAGGCGCAGGCAGGTGGTGATAAACAGGCAAAAAAGATACTGGAGCTGCTGCTCAGATATAAGGAGAGGCTGGAGATGGGTCACAATGCCCGCGAAGTTGTAATTGAGAATGCAGAAGAAGCAAAGATTGCAAAGGAATTCTACCTTCTCACCAACAAGCCCGTGATGTATGTTTGCAATGTAGATGAATCCTCCGCCCTATCGGGTAACGCCTACGTGGATGCGTTACGTGAGGCTGTCAATGGTGAAGATGCCGAGATACTGGTGATTGCCGCCAAGACCGAATCGGAGATTGCAGAGTTGGAAAGCTTTGAGGAGAGAGAGATGTTTCTGCGGGAAATAGGGCTGGAGACCTCCGGATTGGTGCGTCTGATACAATCTGCCTATTCGCTACTGAGCCTGCAGACCTTTTTCACCGTGGGAGAACCTGAAGTAAGGGCATGGACCATTAAAAAGGGAGCTAAGGCTTTGAAGGCCGCCGGAGTCATACACTCCGACTTCGAGAGAGGGTTCATACGTGCCGAGGTAATCAAATATGATGACTATGTTGCACTTGGATCTGAAGCTGCCTGTCGTGCTGCGGGTAAAATAAGCAGTGAAGGCAAAGAATACGTGGTGCAGGATGGCGATATAATGCACTTTCTTTTCAATGTATAATGACAAAAATGATGATAAAATGAGAAACAAACTATTTCTATTAACTCTGGCGACATTTGTCGCAGTAATATTTGCCGCTTCCTGTAAAAGGGAGACGGCCGTGGAACCCTCATGGTACACCAATGAACCCTATTTCCTTGAGAAACATGTAATGTATGCCGAATTGCCGGTGGATACGTCCAACATAGTATTAGTCGGTGACGACTTCATCGACCGAGGTATGTGGAGTGAATTCTTTGGATCAGTCAAAGTTATCGGCAGAGGTATCACATACGACGGGACCGAGCATATTCTATATAGGATAGGCGGTATAGCCAAAGCTAAACCTAAAAAAATCTTTCTGAGCGCCGGTGCAAGAGACATCATGCATGGCGATGACAACGCAACAATTCTTAAGCGCGTAGCTAAAATATGCAGCCTCATAAAGAAAGCCTCCCCTGAAAGTGAGATTTACTACATAGGAGTCACCCCTATGGGAGAAATGACTGCCGAACAGATAGCACAAACGGCAGAACTCAACATCTCTCTGACTGAATCTGCCGAGGAAACCGGCTTTACCTTCATCGACATGGCAGCCGTGCTTACCGATGAGAGCGGAGCCATCAATCCCGCATATAGCTGGAATGGGATGTTGCTCAATGGAGCCGGTTATGAGGCCTATGCAAAGGCAATTGAACCCTTTGTGGGGCTGACAGCCCTAAATAAGGCACAGGAAGGAGAGGTGAAAGCCGAAAGATTTGACCACTACAATCACCGTCTTTCCATATTCCGATCTCTTCCCAACAGCGAAGAAAGGTCAGTTGTAATGCTTGGCAACAGCCTCATCAATAATGCCCCCTGGAAGGAACTCTTCCCCTTCCTCAACATCCTTAACCGTGGTATCAGCGGAGACGTCATTGAGGGGATAATCGACAGGATCGATGAGATTGCTGATGAAAATGCCGGCAAAATCTTCCTGATGACCTCTACCAATGATCTTCTCAATGACCAGGAGCTCCCCATTTCGGAGATATGGGCTAAATATGAATCGCTCATCATTAAACTTAGAAAAGATATGCCCCATACCATACTTTATGTGCATAGCGTTCTTCCCCTCAATCCAAAAACAAAGTTTTACGAAGGCAACAACGAAAGAATAACCGAACTCAACAAGCTGCTGGATGCCGGAAAAGATAGATACGAATATATATATCTGGATATCGCATCGCTCTTGAGCGACACTAACGGAGATCTTGCAGATGAGTACACAACTGATGGCATACATTTAAGTGCCACCGGCTACTTTGTATGGGCTAAAAAACTGGCCGAAGGGTATAGGATAATGATTATGGAACCCAGCTTTGAATAAAAATATGTACAGAACACATACTTGCGGTGAACTGCGGCTGGAAGATGTAGGCCGGAGTGTGACCCTTGCGGGATGGGTACAAAAAACCCGCAAAATGGGAGGAATGAGCTTCATAGACCTCAGAGACCGCTATGGCATAACACAAGTGGTGATTGACGAGTCCTCATCGAGTGAGCTCAATGACAAAGTATCCCGCCTCGGACGCGAATTTGTAATACAGGTGATGGGGAGGGTAGAGGAAAGAGAGAGCAAAAATCCCCGCATTCCTACCGGAGATATAGAGATCAAGCTCACCCACCTCAACATCCTTAACGAATCCGAAACCCCTCCATTTACAATAGAGGACGAGTCGGATGGAGGGGAAGATATCAGGGCGAAATATCGCTATCTCGACCTGAGGCGCAATCCTCTCAAACGTGCTCTTACACTTCGTCACAAACTGGCTCACGAGACCCGCAACTTTCTCGACAGCCGCAATTTCATAGAAGTAGAGACCCCTTTCCTGATCAAATCCACTCCTGAAGGGGCACGCGATTTCGTAGTGCCGAGCCGTATGCATCCGGGAGAATTTTATGCGCTTCCCCAGAGCCCCCAGCAATACAAACAACTCTTGATGGTGGCCGGATACGACAGATATTTCCAGATTGTTCGCTGCTTCAGAGATGAGGATCTGCGTGCAGACCGTCAACCGGAATTTACCCAGATTGACTGCGAAATGTCCTTTGTGGAGCGTGAGGATGTACTCAACACTTTCGAGGATTTGATGAAACATCTCTTCAAGAGTGTGCTCAAGGTGGAGTTTAAGGAGCAGTTTCCCCGTATCAGCTATAATGACGCCATGACATACTACGGTTCCGACAAGCCCGATATCCGCTTCGAAATGAAAATCCGGGAGATCACCGATAAAGTCAAAGGACGCGACTTTGTTGTATTTGACTCCGCACCCTATATCGGTGGAATCGTGGTGGAAGGTATCGCCTCCTACACACGCAAGCAGATAGACGAGCTTACCGAGTGGGTAAAAAGACCGCAGGTGGGTGCAAAAGGACTCATCTATATCAGAGTGAGCGAGGAAGGTATGAAATCCTCGATTGACAAATATTTCTCTGCGGAGGAACTACAAGCCCTTGCCAAAGACATGGGTGCAAAGGTAGGTGATATGATACTGATTATGTCGGGAGAAAAGAAGAAAACTCAAGTGGCTCTTGGCTCTCTCCGTATTGAGTTAGGTAACCGCCTCGGACTTCGTCGTCCCGATCGGTTCGCCCCCCTCTGGGTCTATGATTTCCCGCTGCTCGAGTGGGATGAAGAGACTGAGCGTTTCTATGCGATGCACCACCCCTTCACCTCTCCCAAGCCGGAAGACCTGGATAAATTTTACAGCAACGGCAAGGAGGATCTGGAGCAGGTAGCAGCCAATGCTTACGACTTTGTCCTCAACGGTACTGAGCTCGGCGGCGGATCCATCCGTATATTTGATTCCAATATCCAGAAGAGGATGTTCGAGGTACTTGGAATGAATGAAGAGGAATATCTCTACAAGTTTGGATTTATGATAGACGCATTTAAATACGGAGCTCCCCCTCACGGCGGAATAGCTTTCGGTTTTGACCGTCTTTGTGCCCTTTTCGGCGGACAGGAGACCATCAGGGATTTCATTGCATTTCCCAAAAACAATACCGGCAGAGACGTGATGAGCGACGCCCCTTCGAAGATAGACGAGGCCCAAATGGCCGAACTTTTCCTCAAAACCACAGCTAAATAATAGTTTTGAGTATTGAGTCTCCGGTGAATAGTTGGGGGGCAAATAAGTTTGGAATAAGTGCAGTGTGGAAGTTCTGATTACGATTCTTCCTGTTCGCAATATAAGATTACGTGTTCTCCAATAAAGTCAAGGAAGTCGTTGTACTGCTCCTTGGTAATTATCTCCGGAAAACTCATGATAAGCAGCTCCTGCGGTTCCGCATCCAACCGGTAAGCAAGAGAAAAGCGATAGGGAGTGAGGGTATATCCTGCGTGTTCGTAAAAATGCAAACGGCGTATGGATTGTTCGTCAGTGAGCGGATCAATTTCCAAAATAACCTTATGTTCCGTATCGCGAAGGTATTGCAACATCTGAAAGCCGTAACCATGGTCGCGCAACTCGGGCGAAACGGCTAAATAATCTAAGTAGCGGTACGTGTTCCACTCCCAATAAAATAGAAGACCAATCAATTGATCTCCTTCCCATGCCGAAACAGGGAAGAAATATGGGTCTTGACATGCACGCAAATGGTCTTTCTTCTTGCGCAGTTCGGCGATGGGAAAACTGGCCTCATACAGCTCCCAAACTTTATTCCATCTTTCAGTATTATCTATGTCAACTCGTAAAAATTCCATGAGTAAATTGTAATGAGGCGACAAATATACGCAACAATTTGGTTGGGTATCACTAATGGCACAACCTTTCCATTCAATATTTTTTTGCAAATTCTTTCTCCTTGTCGTTCCTCTTTTCTTTATTAACTTTGCGCAATTATTACAAAACCAAATGAACAATCAGTACAACATAAAGGGACCCTACAATCCCAATCCTCCTAAAAAGGAGCAAAAAAAGAAAAGGACCATTCTAGACCTCGACCAGAAGCAGCTGGCCCACGTGGATAAAATTATCGCAATTGCCTCCGGCAAAGGTGGAGTAGGTAAATCTACCGTAGCAGTCAACCTCGCAATAACACTTGCCCGTATGGGCTACAAGGTGGGCCTCGCCGATGCCGACGTTTATGGCCCTTCAGTACCGAAAATGACCGGTACCGAGGGAGAAGTGCCGGGAGTTGAATTATATGATGCCCAGGGCAATCTTTTCGAGGATTATGGCCAATATACCGAAGAGTGCACCGAAATTATACTCCCGATAGAGAAATTCGGTGTAAAATGGATGTCGATAGGATATTTCGCCCGACCTGAACAGGCGCTGATTTGGCGTGGCCCGATGGCTTGCAACGCACTCAAACAAATGATTCTTCAGGTAAAATGGGGTGAATTGGACTTTTTACTCATAGATCTTCCTCCCGGAACCGGAGATATTCATATTTCGCTGGTACACGATATTCCGCTGGATGGTGCCATCATTGTCAGCACCCCGCAAGCCGTAGCTCTTACCGATGTGGAAAAGGGTGTCAATCTTTTCAGAAATGAAAATGTCAACAAGCATATCTACGGCATTATCGAGAATATGTCCTGGTTTACTCCGGCAGAACTGCCGCAGAACAAATACTACATCTTCGGAAAAGATGGTTGTAAGGCAATGGCTGAAAAATATAACCTACCCCTACTGGGACAGGTTCCATTGGTACAGAGTATCCGTGAAGGAGGCGACGAAGGCAATCCCGCCGCACTCCTGGACGGACCTCTATTTGATGCTATGAAAGCAGCCGCTTTACAATTGTTGAAATAAGACGGCCATCTGCCTGCCCTGCAAGGGCTTTTGTGGCCACTCCCATCACCTTGCCCATGTCGGCCGGCGATTTTGCTCCGACCTGGGCAATTATCTTTTTAAGAGCCTCTTCGACCTCCTCCTCACTCATCTGAACGGGGAGATACTTCTCCATAATGGCAGCCTCAGCCAATTCCGCTTCTGCAAGTTCCGGACGTGACTGTTCGGCATAAATGGCTGCGCTCTCTTTGCGCTGCTTTACAAGTTTCTGAATGATTTTGATAATGTCTGCATCAGTAAGCTCATCTGTGGCATCCGGTGCCGTTTTTGCCAACATGATGGCTGCCTTGATCCCCCTTATGGAGGCCAAAGCCGTTGCATTTTTGGCAAACATTGCAGCTTTAAGATCCTCCTGGATCTGTCTTTCCAAACTCATTTTTTAATGTTTTTATAGATTTCTATTATTTCACTATATCCATCTCGTCGAGAAGATAACCCGCTCCTCCAAATTTATCCATGATAAAGAGGACGTAGCGGATATCCACGTTGATACAGCGCTGGAGTTCCGGCTCAAAGATTATGTCACCCGACATTGCCTCCCAGTTGCCGTCAAAGGCCAGTCCGAGGAGTTCTCCCCTGGCATTGAGTACGGGGCTGCCGGAATTACCGCCGGTGATGTCTCCATTTGTAATGAAACATACGGGCATTTCGCCGTTCGGCATGGCATATTTGCCGTAATCTTTGGCTTTATGAAGCTCTTTAAGCCTTTCAGGTACTATAAATTCCCAATTGTCGGGGTCTTCCTTCTGCATAACGCCCTCAAGGGTTGTGTAGTAGTTGTATACAACTGCATCCTTGGGAGAATAGGGTAGCACGCTGCCATAAGTGAGTCTCATTGTGGAGTTGGCGTCGGGATAGATGGCCTCGCCCTCACGCATCTCGAGAGTACCGGCAATATATGCCTTTTTACCTTCGTCAAATATTTTCTGAACAGAGGCAATCTTTGCCCTGAGAAGTGGAATGACGGCACTGAATGAATTTGCCAAAACCACCGCGGGATCCTCTTTGATGGGAGTTTCGGCGGCAATAGCCTCCGATACTCTCTTATCGGATGCAAAGATGGAATTGTCGAAAATGTAATCTACATACGCATCGATGTCTCCTGCAAATTTGCTCTCTATCTCCTTGTAGAAAGAAGGGAGATTATCCTCCGGGAGGCGTTCCTTTGCTATCTTCATCATCGCTTTAGCAATCTTCCTGTCGGTGGGCAGGGAATAATCCTTGTAAAAAGCGGCAACGCGGCGATCCAGCATATTGAGATATTGCTCCCTCTCCTTATCGGTTGCAAAGGGAGTTGTGTAGAAACTGTTGACCATGGAAGCAATGGACATTATCTCTATGCGGCCCACGCTCTCTGCAAGTGTGGTATAGATGGTAAGAGCCTCTGCCCTCTCTTTTACGGCATAATTGATCTTGTCGAGGGCATCATCATATTTTTTAACGCGGGATTTCTTTTTGCCCACCCACTCTTTAAATTCCTTCTCTTCCTGTGCGCGTCTCGCCTCTACGTTAAGTTTTGCAAAGGTCTCATTCATTCCAATCCATTTTTTCCAGCCGTTGGAGGAGCCGCTATATTTGCTTGCATACTGGATTTTAACTTTGGGATCGGCCAGCATGTCCTCCATCATCAACTCCTGGCGGATACCTCTGATATAGATGCTGATGGCATTGGAAATATCACGCTGCTCCACAAGCTCCGACTGTGTCATGAAGCGGTTTGTGCGGCCCGGATAGCCGATAATCATGGTAAAATCGTTGGGCTGAATGCCTTTGAGGGAGATTTTAAGGTGCTGTTTGGGCCTGTAAGGAACATTGTCGGGAGAATAAGGTGCGGGATTATTATCCTTATCCGCATATACCCTGAACATGGAGAAGTCGCCTGTGTGACGTGGCCACATCCAGTTGTCCGTGTCTGCTCCGAATTTCCCTATTGATGAAGGGGGAGCACCCACAAAACGCACATCATTATAGACTTTAGAAACAACAAGATAATAGGCATTTCCGCCATACATCGAATAGACTCTGGCACGTAGATATTTGTTGTCTCCGACAGCCTTGCCTGTAAGGTTGGCTTCGAGTTGCTTCATTGCCTCCGTACTATCCTGAGCAGTTCTCGCTTTTTTGAGCACTTTCTCCACATCCTTGGTCACATCGGTCATGCTCTCGAGGAATGTCACGGTAAGACCCTCTGCAGGGAGTTCCTGTGAGCGATCCATCGCCCAATAGCCATCGGCCAGATAGTCGTGCTCAATTGAGCTCAGACGCTGTATGGAACCGTAACCACAGTGGTGATTGGTCACTAAAAGACCTTCCGACGAGATGATTTCGGCAGTACAACCACCTCCAAAGTGAACAATGGCATCCTTGATGGAGGAGTTGTTGATGCTGTAGATCTCTTCTGCCGAAAGTTTGAGGCCCATCTGCTGCATTGTGTTTATATTCATCTTTTTCAGCAATGGCAGAAGCCACATTCCTTCGTCGGCGCGCATCGGTGCTATCGCAAAAATCAACGCGAGAAGGGATACTATTGTAATTTTCTTCATATTTAAAAAATTTGTCAAAAAAATGGTTTATTTTTAGAGTTTATCTTACAAATGTACAGAAATGGTTTCAAAAAGAAAAATATTGATTGTACCGGATAAATTCAAAGGCTCCCTGAGTGCCTCCAAAGTGGCAGATGCCATAGAAGAGGCAATAAGGATGCGTATTGTGCACATTTCAGATATGGAGATAGAAAAGGTCCCGATGGCGGATGGCGGGGACGGGTCGCTGGATATTATGTACACCGCACTTTCAAGGGAAAGTCCATCTGAGGCAACTCTGATTGAGGTGGAGTGCTGCGACCCTCTCCGGAGGCCTCTCACGGCCCCAATGCTGCTCTTTCGTAGCGACGGTGAACTGTGTGCCTTTATCGAGATGGCCCGGTGCTGCGGGTTGACATTGCTCAAAGAGGAGGAGCGGGATCCGCTCAAAACCGACACCTTCGGACTTGGGCTCATGATCCGCGCTGCGGCGGAGGCCGGTGTACGAAGGATTATAATAGGTATCGGGGGGAGCGCCACCAACGATATGGGGTTCGGCATTTGGGGAGAAGGAGGAAGCATACCTCCGGAAGAGATTGTGCGAATGTGCGACACTATCTCCTTTCAGGTAGCCTGTGACGTGGAGAATCCATTATTGGGTCCTGATGGAGCCACTATGATATATGCACCGCAGAAAGGAGCAAACCGGATGACTCTCCCGCTGCTGGAGCAACGTATGGAGCTATATGCGGCCAAAGCGCAAATGTTACTCAAATCATTTGGAGGAGAATTTGCCAAACGCGCCGCCAAGGTAACTGCCATACCGGGAGGAGGAGCCGCAGGAGGGCTGGGTGCAGCTTTCTACGGCTTTTTCCGAGCCGAACTTCTGCCGGGATGGCAACTATTTTCAGAAATCCTTTCGATAGAGAAAAAAATTGCTTCCGCAGAGACAATCATAACCGGCGAAGGTCGATTTGACTCCCAAAGTTTGCAGGGTAAAGTGATAGACGGCATCGCATCGCTCTGCCGTAAATATGATAAGCGCCCCGTGGTGGTATGCGGCGAAAACAGAGTGAGCCCCGAGTTGCTCAAAAAGCATAAAATAGGCAATGTCTATCAACTGATGGATATTTGTCCCGACAGGCAGAGCTGCATCTTATCGGCAGAGATGCTACTTAGGGGCGACTACCCTGCACTTATCGAGGCCGGGTGTGACGAAGCGGGTCGCGGATGTCTTGCCGGGCCGGTATTCGCAGCAGCCGTGGTCCTGCCTCACGGCTTCTCTCATCCGCTATTAAACGATTCAAAGCAGCTTAACGCCGGTCAGAGGGAGCAGCTTAGGGAGATTATAGAGCGCGAGGCGCTGGCCTGGAGCGTAGTTTCCATCGATGCTCAGGAGATTGACCGCATCAATATACTAAACGCCTCCATAAAGGGAATGCACAGGGCTCTGGACAACCTAAAAAACTCCGCAGGAGAAAAGGTGATACCTTCTCTGATATTTGTGGACGGAAACAGATTTCATCCCTACGGAGAGATACCACATCACTGTATAGTTAAAGGCGACGGTAAATTGAGTTGCATTGCAGCTGCTTCAATCCTGGCCAAAACCCACAGAGATGAATATATGCGCCATCTTGCGACCCAATATCCCCAATATGGATGGGAGGAAAATATGGCCTATCCTACCGCAAAACACAGGGAAGCAATTGCCCTTTACGGCCTGACTCCCTACCATCGTCGTTCATTCAACCTGATTGACAACCAATTGAATTTGCATATTTAATGCAAAAAACCTAAATTTGTGGGCTATTTTTGAGAGAAAGATACTCTTGCAATAAACAAATAAATATATTCAAATAGATTTTATACGATGAAAACTTACTCTACAGACAAGATCAGAAATGTCGTTCTAATGGGTGGTACAAGGTCAGGCAAGACTACATTTGCCGAGGCTATGCTTTTCGAAGGCAAAGTCATTGACCGCAGAGGCACAGTTGAAGCCAAGAACACCGTTTCTGACAACACCGAAGTCGAGCAGCTCTTCCAGCGCTCCATCTATTCCACTCCGCTCTTTGCAGAATTCATGGACCACAAGCTCAATATAATCGACGCACCGGGTGCCGATGATTTCATAGGCGGCGTGGTATCGGCAATGAAGGTGTGCGACTCCGGTATAATGCTTATAAATGCTCAGCAGGGTGTCGAGGTCGGAACTGAGATTCACGCACGCTATGCCGAAGAGCGCAATTTCCCCGTAGTACTTGCAGTCAACCAACTGGAAACCGAAAAGGCAAACTGGGATAATACCATTGACAGCCTCAATCAGGCCTTCGGCTCAAAGGCAGTTGTATTCCAGTATCCTGTCAATCCCGGCCTTGGTTTCGACAGCTTTATCGATGTGCTCACGATGAAATTGTATAGGTACAAAGATGAAAATGGCACACGTGAGGAGCTGGATATCCCCGCAGACCAGATGGGTAAGGCTGAAGAGATGCGTGCAGTTCTTATGGAAATGGCCGCCGAGAGTGACGAGTCTTTGATGGAGAAGTTTTTCGAAGACGGCGAACTCTCTGAAGAGGATATGAATAAAGGCCTAAACATCGGCTTTGTCAAGGGTGAGCTCTATCCTATATTCTGCCTCTCTGCAAAGAAATGCATCGGCGTAAAGCGTATCATGCAATTTATGATAGATGTTGCTCCCGCTCCTTCAGAAAAAGTTAACGGTCCAATTTCGCTTTTCGTTTACAAATCATCCGTAGAGCAGCACCTCGGTGAAGTATCCTACTTCAAGGTAATGTCCGGTAAAATCGGCGAAGCACAGGATTTGGTTAATCCCGTAACGGGGAGCAAAGAGAGAGTTACAGCTCTATATGCCGTAGCGGGCAAGAAAAAAGAGAAGGTAAGCGAGCTGGTGGCCGGTGACTTAGGCTGTACCGTAAAGCTCAGGAGCGTAAAGACCAACCAGACCCTCAACCAACCGGGTTATGAAGAGGTAGTCGAGCCCACAGTATTCCCGCCTTCAAGGTATCGCACCGCCATAAAGGCAAAAGATGAGAAGGATGAGGAGAAACTGGGCGAGGCTTTAAACCGCGCAGCATCAGAGGATCCCACTATGGTAGTTGAGTACTCCAAAGAGCTAAAACAGACCATACTCAACGGTCAGGGCGAGCAGCACATCAACATTCTCAAATGGCACCTCAACAACACCAACAAGATTGAGATTGACCTCTTTGCTCCGAAGATTCCCTATCGTGAGACCATCACGAAGGTTGCAAACGCCACATATCGTCACAGAAAACAATCGGGTGGAGCAGGTCAGTTCGGTGAAGTTACTCTACTGGTAGAGCCCATCGTTGAGGGAGTTGAGACTACGGCAAAATTTAAAATTGACGGCAAGGAGCAGGTTCTCAACGTGAGAGCAAAAGAGGAGTTTGAGCTCGATTGGGGCGGAAAATGGGAGTTCTACAACTGCGTTGTAGGTGGCGCCATCGATGCCAACTTCATGCCTGCCATAAAGAAGGGTATTATCCAGAGACTGGAGGAGGGACCCCTTACAGGATCCTACGCCCGTGACATCCGTGTATTCGTATATGACGGTAAAATGCACCCGGTTGACTCCAAGGAGATCGCCTTCATCATAGCCGGCCGTAACGCTTTCAGAGAGGCCTTCAGAAATGCAGGTCCTAAGATTATGGAACCCATCTATTTGGTGGAGGTCATGGTACCGGGTGACTGCATGGGTGACGTTATGAGTGACATCCAGAACCGTCGCGGCATGATCGAGGGAATGAGCTCCAAGAAGGGCTTTCAGGTACTTCGCGCACGCGTTCCCCTGGCTGAACTCTACAGATACTCTACCACTTTAAGTTCACTTACTTCAGGTCGCGCTACTTTCACACAGGAGCTTATCGAATACCAACAGGTACCTGCCGACGTTCAGGAAAAACTCCTCAAAGAATACGAAGCCGAGTCCAAAGAAGAAGATTAGTGATCAAAGCCGACCATATCAAAAAATCCTTCGGGACGCTTGTCGTCCTGAAGGATATTTGTTTTCAGGCAGATGCTGCCGAAGTTGTAAGTATTGTCGGAGCCAGCGGTGCCGGCAAATCTACTCTTCTGCACATCCTCGGCACACTTTCCAAACCCGACAGCGGAGAGGTTATTATAGACGGGACGGATCTCCTCTCTCTTTCCGACAAGGAGCTGGCACGTTTCCGCAACACCAGGATAGGATTTGTATTTCAGGCACATCACCTGCTTCCGGAGTTTACAGCTATTGAAAATGTGATGATCCCGGCTCTGATAGCCGGCAAGAGCCGCAGGGAGGCCTCTTCAGAGGCTTTGGAGCTGCTCAGCCAGCTCGGCCTCAGTGATAGAGTAAACCACAAGCCCTCCGAGCTCAGCGGAGGCGAGCAGCAGCGTGTGGCCATAGCCCGCGCTCTGGTCAATCGTCCGGCAGTCCTATTTGCCGACGAACCCTCCGGTAATCTCGACAGCAAGAACAAAGATGAACTCCATCGCCTCTTTTTTGACCTAAGAGACAGGTATGGCATCACCATCATCATCGTCACTCATGACAAAGAGCTTGCTGCTCTCTCAGACAGAACTCTCGAGATGAAGGATGGGGAGTTTGTCGGATAATGCATGAAAACTTTCAGATTTAAAAGATTTGCCCTTTCCAACGAGAGGTCGGCAATGAAGGTCAATACCGACGGCGTATTGCTCGCCGCATGGGTGAATCTTGAACAAACTCCCGGGGCCAATAAATCCCCTTTGAAAGTGCTGGATATCGGCACCGGAACAGGTGTAATAGCTCTGGTCATAACTCAGCGCCGTGAGGGGGATGCTCTTGTCACGGGGATCGACATTGACTCCGATTCGGTAGAGGAGGCGGCAGAAAATTTTGCCAATTCCCCCTGGAGTGAAGTCCTGACAGCCCGTCAGATCTCATTTCAGAAATTTGCCGAGCAATATGAGGCCGGGTCTTTCGATCTGATAATCTCCAATCCCCCCTATTTCATAGATTCACAAAAGGCTCCTTCCCACAGACGCAGTACGGCGCGACACAGCGACACTTTGGAATATGACGATATCATCAACGGGGCTATCACTCTCCTTGCTCCGGAGGGGCGGCTCGCACTGATACTTCCCATGGAAGAGAGTCTTATTTTTGAGCAAATGGCAAAGTCGAAGGGTTTGGCTCTCACCCGTCTCTGCCTGGTGAGATCTCTGCCCGACACTCCGCCCAAAAGAGCTTTGATGGAGTTTTCCCTTCGAGACAAAATCTGCGGAAATGGGCTTCCGGTTACGCCTGAGGAGTTGGTGATACAAACAAAAAGCGACTTTACTCAAGAGTATAAGTCGCTTACATGTGAGTTTTATCTCAATTTTTAATGTTTCCCCTTGTTGGTGACAGACCCGGAATTCTCAGAATCCTGATGGTCGGAACTTTTGTTCCTGAATCCGCGGATCATCTTTATACGAAATTTCTCTTCCGCAACATAAAGTTTTGCCACTTTCTCCATAGGGAGCACCTTTTTAAATTCGGGGGCATATTTGACGAAAACCTCATCCTCAGCAGCTATACTGGCCACATAAGCATCAATCCTTTTCAGGATTTCGGCTTCGCTGAGTTTTTCTCCCGACTTATTTTTCAAAGCCTGAAGGGATTTCCTGCTTTGTACATGGGCCCTATGGCACTCTTTGAGATATTTGTTGTAGACCGGCCAGAATAGCTGTGCCTCTTCCGGCGTAAGGTCTATTTCAGATGTGAAAAAGGCAATTCTTTCATTATGCAACTTGTTGAATATCTCCTCTTGCCTGGATGGGGTCTCCTGCTTCTGAGGCTTCTCCTGAGCATATATGCCAAGACAAAACAGAACTGCCGTAATAGTCAAAATAAATCTTTTCATATCTTTTCTATTTTTCGTCATAATACAACTGTGCCAGCTCCATTGACGAGTACTGTGTTGCCAACCAACTGACTACCTCTTCCTCATCAAAATCCTGATCTTCTTCATAGAAATCATCGTACTCCAAATCCTCTTCAATCCAATCGATGAACTTGGTTTTAATCAACCCTTTTTCTACCATTTTTGCATAATAGGAGTCCTCGCCATTTGGAGATTTATCAAGAGTACCGGTCAATCTCAATACACCATATCCCATGCCGAATATAACTCCGAATGTACAGGCCAATAAAAGTGCCGGTTTAAGAATGCCGAGCCATCTTCTACTGCCTGAAGGAGTGACAACTTCCTCTGCCGCCTCACCCTGAACAATGCCGGCCAAAGAAAGAATCTTCTCCTCGAGAGATTCCAAATAACCTTCGGGGGCCTTGAAAGGATTGCTCTTTAAGTGCGGATCATCAGTTATGTTATATTGCTCATTCATATAACTTTTAGACATTAAAAGAGGCAAAAGGTTTGATGTGACCCCCAAAAGTTGGAC
>DBQO01000012.1:0-12742 GCA_002305275.1 Bacteroidales bacterium UBA1392
CTAACTTTCGGGGTTCATGTCAAAGTCGCTTTTTAGTTCTGTGTTCCGAGTAACTACACACTACACACTACACACTACACACTCACAACTCCAAATTAAAAACGACCTCTTATTTGAGGCCGTTTTTAATTTGTTACTCCCTTTCCGCCGGTCTTTCACGCCTGCGGGGTCTTGAAATATTAAGTGCCTTCTGAACATCTTCCATATTGCCTACGACCAGTTTCTCAAATGAGCGTTGGCCGGTACCGGCAGGGATAAGATGACCACAGATCACATTTTCCTTAAGACCTTCCAGAGTATCCTGCTTGCCACGTATTGCAGCATCGCTCAACACCTTGGTGGTCTCCTGGAATGATGCGGCCGACATAAAGCTGTTTGTCCTCAAAGCTGCACGGGTAATACCCTGAAGTACCTGTTTTGAGGTAGCCGGAGTAGCATCGCGCGCAATAACCGGCCTCTTGTCTTGACGTTTTAGGATCGAATTCTCATCACGAAGTTTGCGAAGAGTAACAATCTCTCCTTTGTGCAGTTCTGCAGAATCACCGGCATCCGTGACAACTTTTTTGTCGAAGATTTCGTCGTTCTCCTCCATGAATTCCCATTTGTCAACAAGTTGTTCAGGGAGGAAACTGGTATCACCGGGTTCAACGATTTCTACCTTACGCATCATCTGACGCACAATTATCTCGAAATGCTTGTCGTTGATCTTCACACCCTGCATACGGTAAACTTCCTGAATCTCATTCACTATGTACTCTTGTACTTTTACAGGACCCTGGATGGCAAGGATGTCGGAAGAGGAGATTACTCCATCCGAGAGAGGAGTACCGGCCTTAACGTGATCGTTGTCATTTACAAGAATCTGCTTGGAAAGAGGTACAAGATAGGTCTTCTTCTCACCATTCTTAGGGGTGATGATAACCTCCTTATTTCCTCTTTTTATCTTGCCAAGCGAAACTTCACCGTCAATCTCTGAGACAGTAGCCGGATTGGAAGGATTTCTGGCTTCAAATAGCTCTGTTACACGAGGAAGACCACCTGTAATATCACCTGACTTACCAATTGCCCTAGGTATCTTGTGTATGATATCACCAGCCACAATCGGCTGTTTGTTCTCTACCATAATGTGGGCATTAACCGGTAGAGTATAGGTCTGGATGATGGTGCCATCTTCATCGACAATCTTGACGGAAGGAGTCTTCGACTTGTCACGAGACTCAATGACAACTCTCTCAATGTGTCCTGTAGTCTCATCTCTCTCTTCACGATAGGTAACTCCGTTGATGAGATTCTCATAAACCACGGTTCCGCTATATTCGGAAATATTGAGTGAATTATATGCGTCCCAACTACAAATCCTGTCACCTTTTACTACAAGGTCACCGGGAGCTTTGTAGAGTTCCGCTCCATAGGGGATAGTATATTGTGAGAGGTTAATACCCGTGGTGTCATGCACGATTTTCATCTCAGTTGCACGGCTCACCACTATGGTACGCTCACCTTTACCGTCAACTTTTCTAATGGTTCTAAGATCCTCAAATTCAAGTTTACCTTCATACTTGGAGATAATTTCACTTTCGGAAGTGATATTTCCCGCAGTACCACCGACGTGGAATGTACGCAGAGTAAGCTGTGTACCGGGTTCACCGATAGACTGTGCTGCTATAACACCTACAACTTCACCTTTCTCTACCATGCGACCGGTTGCCAGGTTACGGCCATAACACTTGGCACATACTCCCTTGCGTGACTCACAGGTAAGCACTGAACGGATCTCGACGCTTTCGATAGGAAGCGTATCGATAAGATCCGCAATCTCTTCTGTAATTTCTTCACCTGCAGAAAGAATTTTTTCAGCGGTCAGCGGGTTGTAAATATCATGTACTGAAGTGCGACCGAGAATTCTCTCATTGAGAGTCTCGACAATCTCATCCTTGTTCTTGATAGCAGTAGCTATAAGTCCTCTGAGCGTACCGCAATCCTCCTCGTTGATAATAACATCGTGAGAAACGTCCACCAGACGACGTGTCAGATAACCTGCGTCCGCCGTCTTAAGTGCGGTATCCGCAAGACCTTTACGAGCACCGTGGGTGGAGATGAAGTATTCCAGTACCGAAAGGCCCTCCTTGAAGTTTGCAAGGATGGGGTTCTCAATGATCTCCGCACTGGTTGCGCCGGACTTCTGTGGTTTAGCCATAAGACCACGCATACCACAAAGCTGACGAATCTGCTCTTTGGAACCACGCGCACCTGAGTCGAGCATCATAAATACGGGATTAAATCCCTGATTGTCTTTGCGTATTTGTTCCTCAACTATTCTTGTCAAATTGTTGTTGGTCTTGGTCCAAACGTCAATAATCTGGTTATAGCGCTCATTGTTGGTAAGAAGACCCATATTGAAACTAGCCTGTATGCTCTCCACCTCATCATAACCTGCATCCACGAGTCGCTGTTTCTCTTTGGGTACGATAACGTCTCCGAGGTTGAATGAAAGACCTCCCTGGAATGCCATCTTGTAACCAAGATCCTTGATATCATCCAGGAACTGCGCGGTCCGGGCCACATCTGATGTCTTGAGCACCTTACCGATAATATCACGTAGTGATTTTTTCTTCAGGAGTTCGTTGATATACCCTACCTCTGCAGGGACGAGCTGGTTGAAGAGAATCTTACCTACGGTGGTGTCCACCATGTGATACCCTTTTTCAGGATTTGCACGATCTATGGGAAGGCGTACCTTAACCTTGGACTGGAGCTCCACTATCTTTTCGTTATAAGCGATTATGGCCTCTTCCGGGCCATAGAACTTCATACCCTCACCCTTTGCGCCCTCTCTCTCCTTAGTTATATAGTAGAGTCCAAGCACCATGTCCTGTGAAGGCACGGTGATGGGAGCACCATTTGCAGGATTGAGAATATTGTGCGAGCCAAGCATCAATAGCTGAGCCTCGAGAATTGCAGCGTTGCCAAGAGGTAGGTGAACTGCCATCTGGTCTCCGTCAAAGTCGGCATTAAAGGCAGTACATGCGAGCGGATGAAGTTGGATGGCTTTACCCTCGATCATCTTAGGCTGGAAGGCCTGTATACCGAGACGGTGAAGTGTTGGTGCACGGTTAAGGAGTACAGGGTGACCCTTCATGACATTTTCCAGGATTTCCCAAATCTCCGAGTCCTTCCTGTCAACAAGTTTTCTCGCGGACTTTACGGTCTTTACCTTACCCCTCTCAATAAGCTTACGAATTATAAAAGGTTTGTAGAGTTCAGCCGCCATGAGTTTCGGAAGACCGCACTCATGCATCTTGAGTTCAGGACCAACAACGATAACCGAGCGGGCAGAATAGTCAACGCGCTTTCCCAGAAGATTTTGACGGAAGCGTCCCTGCTTACCTTTGAGGCTATCTGAAAGTGATTTCAGAGTCCTGTTGGCCTCTGTTTTTACAGCATTGGACTTACGCGAGTTGTCAAAGAGAGAGTCAACCGCCTCCTGGAGCATACGCTTCTCGTTGCGTAGAATTACCTCAGGAGCTTTGATCTCAATCAGTCTCTTTAGTCGGTTGTTACGAATTATTACCCTGCGGTAAAGGTCATTGATATCGGATGTTGCAAAACGGCCTCCATCGAGGGGAACAAGGGGACGAAGATCGGGCGGAATCACAGGAATAACTTTCATGATCATCCACTCAGGTCTGTTCATATCCTTGGATTCGCGGAATGCTTCTATGACACTCAAACGCTTCAGTGCTTCCGCTTTACGCTGCTGTGATCCTTCCGTTTCGGCTTTGCTGCGCAAATCGAAAGAGATGGCATCAAGGTCCAGCCTTTTGAGAAGTTCGTATACGGCCTCCGCTCCCATCCCTGCGATAAACTTGTTGGGATCATCGTCAGGGAGTTGCTGGTTCTCCTTGGGGAGTTGATCGAGTACCTGATAATACTCCTCCTCAGAGATGAGATCGCACTGAGTATAACCCATAATACTTTCAGCTGCACCTGCATTGACAACCACATATTTCTCATAATAGAGGATTGACTCAAGCTTCTTTGAAGGAATACCGAGCAAATAACCTATTTTGTTGGGTGTGGATCGGAAATACCAAATATGGGCAACCGGAACTGTCAGTTCTATGTGTCCCATACGCTCCCGGCGTACTTTTTTCTCTGTTACCTCAACACCGCAACGGTCGCATGTAATACCACGATAACGTATCCTCTTATATTTTCCACAATGGCACTCGAAATCTTTGGAAGGACCGAAAATCCTTTCGCAGAAGAGACCATCCCTCTCAGGTTTGTAGGTACGGTAGTTGACGGTTTCCGGCTTGAGCACCTCTCCTGAAGATCTTGCAAGAATCTCCTCCGGAGATGCCAGGCCGATGGTAATCCTGTTAAAATTTGACTTAACCTTTACGTCTTTATTGTAATATGACATAGTTATATAGTTTTCTAACAAACGGTGATTTAATCTAACATTACATTGAGACCTAAGCCACGGAGCTCATGTAGGAGCACGTTGAGAGACTCAGGAATGCCGGGGATGGGCATAGGGTCGCCTTTGACTATTGCCTCGTATGCCTTCGAACGTCCGTTAACGTCATCTGACTTAATAGTCAAAATCTCCTGCAGGATATTCGCGGCACCGAATGCCTCGAGTGCCCAAACCTCCATCTCTCCAAATCTCTGTCCACCAAACTGAGCTTTACCTCCAAGCGGTTGCTGGGTAATGAGGGAGTAAGGACCGATTGAACGGGCATGCATCTTATCGTCAACCATGTGACCGAGTTTAATCATATAGATCACTCCCACAGTTGCCGGCTGGTCAAACAATTCACCGGTACCGCCATCGCGAAGATAGGTCCTGCCATATCTGGGAAGACCCGCCTGGTCGGTATATTTGGTTATATCTTCAAGAGTAGCTCCGTCAAATATAGGGGTGCTGAACCTGAGTCCGAGTTCCTTACCGGCCCAGCCGAGTACGGTCTCATAAATCTGCCCCAGGTTCATACGCGAAGGCACACCAAGAGGGTTGAGTACGATATCTACGGAAGTACCATCCTCAAGGAAAGGCATATCCTCATCTCGAACCACCTTGGCAACGATACCTTTATTGCCGTGGCGACCGGCCATCTTGTCACCCACCCTGATTTTTCTCTTCTTAGCCACATAGACCTTGGCAATCTTCATTATTCCCGTAGGAAGTTCGTCACCGATTGTGAGATTGTAGTCCACACGCTTGAATTCGGCATCCAACTCTTTGGAAGCAAGGAGATAGTTATTGATGAGCTTCTTGATCTGCTCGTTGGTCTTCTTGTCGGAAGTCCACTTAACAGGGTTGATATTGTTATAATCTATTATATCAAGTGCCGTACGGTTGAATTTCTCACCTTTGGCGATGATACTGGTACCATAGAGATCGTTAAGGCCTGAACACTTCTTATCGGAAACGAGGGTCCAGAGTTTTTCAATAAAGAGTTTTTTAAGCTCTGCACCGCGCTTTTCAAAGCTATCTCTGGCCTTTTGGATCCTATCCTTTAATGCTTGCTTGCCTTGGCGGGAATTGTCCTTGGTCACGCGCTCGTAGAGTCGTTTATCTATGATTGTACCGGAGAGTGAGGGTGATGCCTTTAGGGATGCATCCTTAACATCTCCCGCCTTGTCACCGAAAATAGCCCTCAGAAGCTTCTCTTCCGGAGAAGGATCGCTTTCTCCCTTAGGGGTAATTTTACCTATTAGAATATCGCCCGGCTCCACACTTGCACCTATACGAATAATACCATTCTCATCCAACTCCTTGGTAGCCTCCTCGCTGACATTTGGTATATCTGCGGTGAGTTCCTCGGGACCGCGCTTAGTCTCACGTACCTCCATCAGATACTCGTCAACATGAATGGATGTAAAAATATCCTCCCGGATAATCTTCTCCGAAATCACAATGGCATCCTCGAAGTTATAGCCTTTCCATGGCATGAAGGCTACTTTCAGGTTGCGTCCAAGAGCGAGTTCACCATTCTGAGTGGCGTAGCCCTCTGTAAGGATTTGTCCGGCAACAACCTTGTCCCCTTTCCTTACCACAGGAGTAAGGTGAATAGAGGTACTCTGGTTAGTCTTACGGTACTGAGGGAGTTTATATACTGTTACATCGGGACCAAAACTAACGAACTTCTCAGCCTCCGACTGTTCATACTTTATGTGTATTTCACGTGCATCCACATAGACCACCTCACCTACACCCTCAGAGACGATCTGGGTCCTGGAGTCTCTCACTACCGCAGCCTCCAGACCTGTACCCACGATGGGAGCCTCAGGCTTTATAATGGGTACCGCCTGTCTCATCATGTTGGATCCCATGAGCGCACGGTTAGCGTCATCATGCTCCAGGAAAGGAATCAATGAAGCGGCTATGGAGGCTATCTGGTTGGGGGCCACGTCCATAAGATGTACGTGGTCTTTTGTAACTACGGGATAATCGGCCTCCTTACGACACTTGATGCGCTCATCGAGTATTGAACCATCATCAGCAATGGTCACATTTGCCTGCGCAACCATCTTGTACTCCTCTTCCTCAGCACTCATATATACAAAACCTTGATCACTCATATCCACAACCCCTTCTTTTACCTTACGGTAAGGAGTCTCAATAAAACCGAGGTCATTGATTTTAGCATAAACGCAAAGAGAAGAAATCAAACCGATATTAGGTCCTTCAGGGGTTTCAATTGGACAGAGACGTCCATAGTGCGTATAGTGTACGTCACGAACCTCAAAGCCGGCTCGATCTCTTGAGAGACCTCCGGGGCCCAATGCCGAAAGACGACGTTTATGAGTCATCTCTGCAAGGGGGTTGGTCTGGTCCATGAATTGTGATAATTGGCTGGTGCCAAAGAATGTGCTGATAACCGATGAGAGTGTCTTCGCATTGATGAGTTCCATCGGAGTGAAGACTTCGTTATCCCTTACATTCATCCTCTCGCGAATGGTACGTGCCATACGGGAAAGACCCACACTGAACTGATTGGCCAGTTGCTCACCCACGGTCCTTATACGTCTGTTGCTAAGGTGGTCTATATCATCCACCGTAGCTTTGGAATTGATCAGTTGAACAAGATACCTGATAATCTCAATTATGTCCTTTTTGGTTAGAACTCTTACGTCAGTCGATGTATCAAGATTGAGTTTACGGTTGAGTCTGTAACGGCCAACCTCACCAAGATCATATCTCTTGTCGGAGAAGAAGAGCTTGTCAATTACATCACGGGCGGTAGACTCGTCAGGCGGTTCTGAATTACGTAACTGCCTGTAAGTATAGTATATTGCTTCAACTTCGTTGTTACACTGATCCTTTTGTAGCGTATTGTGAATTATGGCGAATTCTTCCGCATCTTCACCATCTGCATGTATGAGTATAGTGCTTGCTCCTGATTCCAAGATGTCCTCAATATGAGATTCTTCAAGGATTACCTCACGGTCAACAATGGTCTTGTTGCGCTCAATATATACGACCTCTCCCGTATCCTCATCTACAAAGTCTTCATTCCAGGTCTTGAGAACTCTAGCCGCGAGTTTGGAACCGATATGCTTCTCAAGGTTTTCTCTTGTGACCTCGATCTCATTTGCGAGACCGAATATATCCAGAATATCCTTGTCGCTCTCATAACCTATTGCCCTAAGAAGGGTGGTTACGGGCAATTTCTTTTTACGATCGATGTAGGCATACATCACATTATTGATGTCTGTTGCAAACTCGATCCATGATCCCTTAAAGGGGATAATTCGGGCAGAATAGAGTTTGGTTCCGTTTGCATGTAAGCTCTGGCCAAAGAAGACACCGGGAGAACGGTGTAACTGGGAAACCACAATTCGTTCGGAACCGTTAATAATGAATGTGCCTCTGGGAGTCATGTAGGGGATATCACCAAGATAGACATCCTGAATGACGGTCTCAAAATCCTCGTGCTCCTTGTCATTGCAGGATAATTTGAGTTTGGCTTTCAAAGGAACCTTATATGTCAAACCCATTTCGAGACATTCTTCGATGGAGTAACGTGAAGGATCCACGAAGTAGTCTATAAACTCCAGAGTGAAATTGTTGCGCGTATCTTCGATAGGAAATATCTCCTGAAACACTTTGAAAAGACCCTCATCGCGGCGACTATCAGCAGTAGTGTCCAACTGAAAGAAATCACGGAAAGATTTCAACTGAACCTCGAGGAAATCGGGATAGTCTAGAAGGGCCTTGGATGTCGCGAATGAAATACGCTGATTACTAGATGTTTGCGGCATTATTGAATGGTTGTTGAAAAAAATCTTAAAAAACGACAAAAAGGTTTAGAGCCCTCATTGGCTCTAAACCCGGATTTCTTAGTCCCTATATCGGGAGGGGAGTGTGTTATTTAACTTCAACTTCTCCGCCTGCCTCTTCAAGAGCAGCTTTAACCTGCTCAGCTTCTGCCTTGGACACTTTCTCCTTGATCTTGGCGTTAGGTGCCTGATCTACGAGATCTTTAGACTCTTTCAGACCGAGACCGGTAATCTCCTTAACAGCTTTTACCATCTGGAGTTTTGCCTGACCGGCTGATATGAGGATTACGTCAAATTCAGTCTGCTCAGCTTCTGCTGCGCCGGCACTGCCTTCGCTGGCTGCTACCACAACTGCAGCAGCTGCAGGTTCGATTCCGTACTCTTCTTTAAGTATATTTGCAAGTTCTTGAACCTCTTTTACGGTAAGATTAACCAGTTCTTCCGCGAGAGCTTTGATGTCTGCCATGATTGTTTATTGATTTTAATTATATTATTATTACTATTTAAACTGCTATTCGGTAACCTCTTTCTTAGCCTCCTGCAGAGCGGAAACAATCCGTCTGATGGGCGACTGGAGAAGACCGATTATCTCACCGATAAGTTCATCGTGAGACTTGATATTTACAAGAGTAGCGAGATGACTTGCACCAACGTAGGCACACTCCTGAAGATACGCACTCTTGAGCTCCGGTTTACCGAGTCTGGCTCCGAATTCCTTGATAATCTTGGCCGGAGCACTAGGTACTGAGGTAAACATGATGGCTGTGGAGCCTTTTAAAGTAGGATATAGAGTCTTGATTTCTTCGTTGTTGATACCGGTTCCTTCAGCGTCGAGACCTTCAAGAGCCCTCTGTAGGAGGGTATTTTTCACAACGACAAGTTTAATCTCTTTCTCAAAGCAAGCACGACGGAGATTCGATGTATTTTCTGCATTGAGACCTGAAATGTCTGCAAGGTAGAAATTGGGATTCTCTACTATCTGTGCTGCTATGGTTTCAATAATCTGAGCTTTTTCTTCTTTTCTCATAACTTTGGAATATTTTATTCAACAGCACTTATTGTCTTGCTATCTACAGGAATACCGGGACTCATAGTAGAAGAGAGGTAAATACTCTTCACATATGTTCCTTTGAGAGCCTGCGGTTTGAGTTTGATAATTGTATTGAGCATTTCCACGGCATTCTCAGCAAGTTTCTGTGCGTCAAATGAGACCTTGCCGATGGCTGCGTGGATAATACCCTGTTTGTCAACTTTGAAATCAATCTTACCTGCTTTCACTTCCTGAACTGCTTTACCGACATCCATTGTAACTGTACCGGACTTAGGGTTGGGCATCAAGCCACGAGGACCCAGAATACGTCCGATAGCACCAATCTTTGCCATAACGGAAGGAGTACAAATAATAACATCTACGTCAGTCCAACCACCCTTGATCTTTTCAATATAATCATCAAGACCAACAAAGTCGGCACCTGCTTCCTGAGCTTCGGCCTCTTTGTCCGGAGTACATAGAACTAATACGCGAGTTACCTTACCTGTACCATGAGGAAGAGTCACAACGCCACGTACCATCTGGTTCGCCTTACGAGGATCAACACCCAAACGGACTGCCAACTCAACTGAAGCGTCGAACTTGGTGTAGGAAACCTCCTTTACCAAGGCACACGCATCGAGGAGTTTATAGTGCCTGCTTGAGTCAACTTTGGCAACTGCTGCCTTCTGATTTTTTGTCAATTTACTCATAGCGTGGTGATTTTATTTTACATCGGCAGGAAATTCACCTTCAACACTGATACCCATACTGCGAGCAGTACCGGCTACCATATTCATTGCTGACTTCTCGGTGAATGCATTAAGATCCGGCATTTTTTCCCTGGCAATCTCACGTATCTGATTCCAGGTGATGGCAGCAACCTTTTTCCTATTGGGTTCGGCAGATCCGGTCTGTACTTTTGCTGCCTCTTTTACGAGGATAGCTACAGGGGGCTGCTTTACAACGAAAGAAAAAGACTTGTCGCTGTATACGGTAATTACCACAGGTAACACCTTGCCGGCTTTGTCTTGAGTGCGGGCATTAAATTGCTTGCAGAAGTCCATGATGTTCACACCCTTGGAACCGAGGGCCGGTCCTACCGGAGGTGAAGGATTGGCAGCTCCGCCTTTGATCTGCAATTTAATAAACCCGGCAATTTCTTTAGCCATAATGTCTTTTGTTTATTATTCTTTTGTTACCTGAGCAAAATTCAACTCAATGACAGACTTTCTTCCGAAGATTTTAACCATAACCTTGAGTTTTCTTCTCTCCTCGAGAATTTCCTCAACATTACCGCTGAAATCTTTGAAAGGGCCGTCGATAATCTTTACAGCTTCCCCTACAACAAATGGTACCAAGATCTCTCCGTCCTGATCACTCAATTCGTCCACACGTCCCATGATACGGTCAATCTCCGACTGACGTACCGGATTGATTACCCTTTCCTTGCCTTCAGTAAGGAAACCGATAATATTTGGAAGTTCGCGAAGTCCATCCTGGGCAATACCTAGGATTTCCTTCTCAAACCTCTCTCTTTCGTTTGTGTCATCTTGATTGTCGGACTTAAGAGAGGGGAATGTAATTTCTACAAAGAGATAACCGGGAAAAAAATTACGCTCTGCGCTTACGCGCTTGCCATTTTTTATCACAAAATACTTTTCAGTAGGAACCAGGACGTCAGTAACATGCTTAAGCATGCCTTTGCCCATCTCCTTTTCAATATATTCTTTGGCGATTTTCTCTTTGTTGCCAATTATACGGACAACATACCACTTCTTGGTGATTTCACTCATAACATTACAATTGGTAAAGACCTGTCATAATGGTTTTAATGACGAAATCAATAAGCCAGATTACAACTGACAGAATCAGCGTGCTGACCATAACCAGTATGGCTGAATTCTGGAGCTTGCTCCAGGTCGGCCACGCAACTTTTGTTGTAAGTTCTCTGTAAGACTCTTTTACGTAAGTTCCTAATTTGCTCATTGTTATTATTTTGTTGGCAAAAACAATTGGAAGCGGTTGTTTTGCCGGTTAATAACATACCAACGCGTAACCGTCGGTATTTGCAGGGGAAGAGAGATTCGAACTCCCATCGATGGTTTTGGAGACCACTATTCTACCCTTGAACTATTCCCCTATGAGATAACAGGAGGGTGGCGCAAATGTGTCTCCCTCCTGTTATTCGTATAGTTAATTAACTAATAATCTTGGTTACCTGACCTGAACCTACCGTACGGCCACCTTCACGGATTGCAAAACGGAGACCTTCGTTCAGAGCTACAGGATAGATAAGCTCAACCTTAATTGTAACATTGTCTCCGGGCATAACCATTTCAACACCTGCAGGGAGTTCAATCTCACCTGTAATGTCAAGTGTACGGATGAAGAACTGAGGACGATATTTGTTGTGGAAAGGAGTGTGACGACCACCTTCATCTTTCTTTAATACATAAATTGCTGCCTCAAATTTTCTGTGAGGTGTAATGGTGTTGGGGTGAGCAATAACCTGACCTCTCTTGATCTCTTTTTTGTCGATACCACGAAGGAGGAGACCTACGTTNNGATTTTCTGGGCTGTTCGCCAAGACCAATGATTTGAACCTCGTCACCTGTCTTTACAACACCTGTCTCAATACGGCCGGTAGCAACTGTACCACGACCGGTAATTGAGAAGATATCCTCCACAGGCAATAGGAAAGGCTTCTCGTTATCACGCTTGGGGATAGGAATATAGGTATCAACGGCCTCCATAAGCTCAACTACCTTTTCCTCCCACTGAGGATCACCGTTGAGAGCACCGAGAGCGGAACCGCGAATAACGGGAGCGTTGTCACCGTCAAACTCGTAGAAGCTCAAGAGTTCACGAACCTCCATCTCAACGAGCTCTATCATTTCAGGATCGTCAACAATGTCCACCTTGTTTAAGAAAACAACGATACGGGGAACGTTCACCTGACGTGCAAGAAGGATGTGCTCACGGGTCTGAGGCATCGGGCCATCAGTAGATGCTACAACCAGTATGGCTCCGTCCATCTGAGCAGCACCGGTAACCATGTTCTTAACATAGTCAGCGTGACCGGGGCAGTCTACGTGAGCATAGTGTCGGTTTGCTGTCTGATATTCAACGTGAGAAGTATTAATGGTAATACCACGCTCTTTTTCTTCAGGAGCATTGTCAATTTGATCGAATGATTTGATCTCAGAGAGACCCTGCTTTGCCAACACCTTGGTGATAGCAGCAGTCAAAGTAGTTTTGCCATGGTCTACGTGGCCGATAGTACCGATGTTTACATGCGGTTTATCCCTTTTGAAACTTTCTTTTGCCATAATTTTGTTTTTATATTGTTATTAATTGCTGGAGCCGGTGGAGAGAATTGAACTCTCGACCTCTTCCTTACCAAGGAAGCGCTCTACC
>DBQO01000012.1:12782-18749 GCA_002305275.1 Bacteroidales bacterium UBA1392
AACAAAAAAAGTGGGGAGAGCAAGATTCGAACTTACGAAGGCGTGCGCCAGCAGATTTACAGTCTGCCCCAGTTGGCCACTTTGGTATCTCCCCATACTTTTACAATCTTTCAAACGAGCCGACAGAGGGATTCGAACCCACGGCCTGCTGATTACAAATCAGCTGCTCTGGCCAACTGAGCTATGTCGGCTTTCCAAATTGGGAGTGCAAATATATGCCATTTATCTCAATCGGCAAAATTTTTCAAGAAATTATGCACTTTTTTAGTTACCACAACAGAGTTCCTATCCTGAAGGTAACGAAAGCGAAAAGCCACGCCACAACTAACGTCGTGATAATAGAAATCAGAGACCATTTCCAGCTACCGCTCTCACGGCGAATAACGGCAGCAGTCGCTACACAAGGAATATATAGTAAAGAGAATACCATAAAAGAGAGGGCGTTAGCCCTGTTGACATTTTCGTCCGATGCTATTCGTGCCGAAAGCGCCGTGGTATCCAACTCCTCGCCACTCTCCTGGTAGAGAACCCCCAATGTACTGATGATGAACTCCTTAGCTGTTACTCCGGCAATCAGGGCAGCACTCATTTTCCAGTCAAAACCGAGAGGAGCCATGATCGGCTCCACTGCCTGACCAAAACGATGCAGGTAAGATGGAGAGGGATCCTCTTCAGGAACACCCTTATTGACAGGGAAATAATCCAGGGCCCATACAATTATCACTGCCAACAGCACTACAGTACCGATCTTCTTGAGATACTCTGACGCGGCACTCCACATACCCATAAGAGCCCTTCTGACGTTTGGGACCCTCAATGGGGGTAACTCTGTATCGTGATCCTCCGATTTTTCCCTAAAAAAAATCTTTTTATTGATAAGCGCTATCACAATACCTGTCAAAATACCACCCAAATAGAGGAGCATCATCACCAGAGTACTATGTTGCGGGAAAAATATTCCGGAAAAAAGTAGGAATGTCGGGATACGGGCACTACATGGGATGTAGGGGATCATCATCATCGTAAGGATACGATCTCCACGTCTCTTAATACTCCTTGTTGCCATTATGGCCGGTACATTGCAACCAAAACCCATCAGCAAAGGAATAAATGAACAGCCGTGAAGTCCTATTCCGTGCATATATTTGTCCATCAAATTAGCAGCGATGGGTAAATATCTTGACTCTTCAAGTAGAAATATAAAGAAGAAGAGTATGAGTATGTTGGGCAGGAATGCCAGCACCGCGCCAATACCATTTATTATACCGTTTTGAAGAAAATCCAGAAGCCATCCATCCTGCATCCTTTGCCCGATAAAGAACGACAATTTTCCCATAAGAGCCTCAATCCATTGCTGAGGGTAGGAACCGAGCTTAAAAGTAGAGAAGAACATCAGCCAGATGACGGCGAGAAAGATCAGAAGACCCCAAAATCTGTGGGTCAGCAATGGGAAGTCGCCCTCACTCTCTCCTCCCATATTATGTATACCTCTGGTATGATCGTGTCTGCGTTTAGCCATTTAAAAGCACTTTTAATATTCCATCAACATCATATCCGCACTCCTTATGGAGTTGCTCGGGTGTACCCTGACCAACAAATTTATCCGGCATCCCGAGCCCTGTCACCTTGCAGGGAATATTGTTTGAGGCAACATACTCCGATACTGCACTATATAGACCTCCTATGAGTGCACCATCTTCAAGAGTCACTATACGACTCACTTTGGAGCAAACCTCGGCCAGTAATTTTTCGTCAATCGGCTTGAGAAACCTCATGTCACAGTGAAACACACTTATTCCCTTCGCCTGCGCCGCCTTCACTGCAAGAGTACCATTATGACCTATGGCTCCCATGCTCAATAGAGCTACATCACTCCCCTCCTGTAGGATCACTCCACGTCCCGGCTCAATTCTCCGGAAGGGTTCATCCCTCCAAGCAGTACCATTGCCTGTACCGCGCGGATACCTTATTATAGTAGCACCATACTCCGGCAGAGTTGCGGAATACATCATATTACGTAGATCAAGTTCATTGAGAGGGGCCGCAATTATCACATTGGGAACCGGCCTGAAACAGGAGAAGTCAAAAGCAC
The DNA here is from genome assembly GCA_002305275.1 of Bacteroidales bacterium UBA1392. GTDB lineage: Bacteria > Bacteroidota > Bacteroidia > Bacteroidales > UBA932 > Cacconaster. Next base: position 14,875 of record DBQO01000012.1, read on the forward strand.
CGTGATGAGTCGGACCATCTTCTCCTACAATACCCGCCCTATCGAGACAGAAAACAACCTTAAGCTCCTGAAGAGCCACATCATGGATAACATTGTCATAAGCACGCTGAGCAAATGAGGAGTAGATATTACAGAAGGGCAACATACCCGCAGCCGCCAGTCCTGCTGAGAATGTAACTGCATGCTGCTCGGCAATACCAACATCAAACGCACGATCCGGCATCTCACACATCATCATATTCATGCTGCAACCGGTAGCCATAGCCGGGGTAATACCTATGATTTTTTCATTTTCCCTCGCGAGGTCAAGCAGGGTCTGTCCAAATACATCCTGGAATTTGGATGCCGCGCTTGGCCCTGAAATTCTATTACCAGTAATGGGGTCAAACTGACCCGGAGCATGCCAAATCGTCTGGTTCTCTTCAGCCGGCTTAAAGCCTTTTCCCTTCTTAGTTATTACATGTAGAAGTTTTGGCCCCTCAATCTCTTTAAGACGGGAGAGTACGTCGATCATTTGCTCAACATCGTTGCCATCCATCGGTCCAAAATACCTGAAACCAAGAGAGTCGAAAAGGTTGCTCGCGCTTGTATTGCGTAATATACCCTTTTTGATGTATTTAATAAGATTTTGAATATGGTTACGAATCTTTCCGGCGCCGAGGCGATCCCATATACTCTTCTTAATTCGATTGTATTTGCGACTGGTAGTCACCTTCATTAGGTGGTTGTGCAGCGCACCTATACTTTTATCTATCGATATCTGATTGTCATTNNCCGGTCATGGAACCGTCACCTATTACTGCAACTAAATGCTCACTACTTCCCTGCATCTTAGCCCCTATGGCCAATCCAAGCGCTGCTGAAATGGATGTAGATGAGTGTCCGGTACCGAATGCATCATATTCGCTCTCCGAACGTTTCGGAAAACCACTGATACCTCCAGCCTTGCGGTTGGTTTTAAAGGCCTCACGTCTGCCTGTAATTATCTTGTGTGCGTATGCCTGATGGCCCACATCCCAGACTATTTTATCTTTCGGGGTATCGAATACTCTATGCAGTGCTACCGCAAGTTCTACAACTCCGAGACTGGCGCCTATGTGACCGGGATTTGAAGCACAGGAGCTGACAATATACTCCCTCAGTTCGGAACACAACTGCTCCAACTCTTTTAGCGACAAATCTTTTATATCTTCTGGGTAATTGATATTTTCAAGTAGCGTCACAGTATCTTCTCTCCTATCTGATTATGGTTTGGTCCCTGTCGGGGCCGATGGATATTATTTTTATGGGAACCCCCGTTTCTTGTTCTATAAACTTCACATAACTTAAAAATTCTTCAGGAAGTTCTCCCTCCTGGCGTACTCCGGTAAGATCTCTCTTCCAACCGGGGAACTCACGATAAACGGGAGTTACTTCTGAAGAGGAATCGTAAGGTACTTGAGAGGACTTCTTCCCATCAATTATGTACGATGTTGCAACCTTAACCCTATCGAATGTATCCAGAACATCAGATTTCATCATTATCAAGTCCGTCACGCCGTTAATCATAATAGCATATTTTAAAGCCACAAGGTCAAGCCAGCCGGTCCGGCGGGGTCGACCGGTAGTAGCACCGAACTCAAATCCCCTGCTACGGAGTTCTTCCCCCGTCTCATCAAAAATCTCCGTTGGGAAAGGGCCACTACCTACTCGTGTACAATAGGCTTTAAATATTCCAAATACCTTGCCAACACGTTTTGGAGAAACCCCAAGTCCGATAGAAGCACCCGCGCAGGCAGTAGATGATGAAGTCACGAAGGGATATGAGCCGAAATCGATGTCCAGCATCAAGCCTTGTGCTCCCTCTGCCAAAACTTGTTTGCCGGAGTCTAGCAGTTCATTTACCATATATTCACTCTCTACAATCTTGAAACTCCTAAGATATTCCACTGCCTCGAGCCACTCTTTCTCATTTTGCATGGGATCATATTCAAAATCAAACTGTCGGAGATATCCAATATGTTGCTCTTTGAGGGTATTGTATCGTGAAACAAAGTCAGTTGCAAGGATATCACCTACCCTAAGTCCCGCACGACCTATCTTATCTACATAAGTTGGTGTGATGCCCTTAAGAGTGGATCCAATCTTAGATGCCCCTTTGGCAGCCTCCTGGGCTGCATCTATTATGCGATGTGTGGGTAGAATAAGATGTGCCTTTTTGGAAATTACAAGTCGCTCTCTCACGGGAACACCCATTTTTATGATCGCTTCACATTCTCCTTTGAAAATAATAGGATCCAGTACAACGCCATTACCTATGATATTTGTGGCATTGGGGCGGAAAACGCCTGAAGGAACAGTATGCAATACGATTTTATTTCCTTCAAAGTGAAGGGAATGTCCTGCATTGGGTCCCCCCTGAAAACGGGCTATAACAGGGTATTTCTCTGCAAGCACATCAACTATTTTTCCTTTACCTTCATCACCCCACTGGAGTCCCAAAACTACATCAAGTGTCATAATTTATCAATATATAGATTTTGAAATAACATGCTAAGGTACAACTTATATTCCAATTGTAGAAATATAACCGGGGGTACAATTTATATTTTGCCGTTTCATTGAAATACACTATTTTTAGCATTTCTTTGCAAAGAAAAATATTAAAAAAGATAATTATGGCAGAAAAATTGACCAAATTGATCAACGACTCATTTGTAGCAAGGTGGAGTGCGCTGATACTCATCTCTCTGATGATGTTTTTCGCATACATGTTCGTTGACGTGATGTCCCCGCTCAAATCCCTCATTGAAAACTCACTTGGATGGGACAGCGGAGTATTCGGCACATACGCTGCATCCGAATACATACTGAATGTAGCCGGATTCCTTATCATTGCAGGCATCATCCTGGATAAAATGGGTGTGCGCTTCACAGGCACACTCTCCGCCTCACTGATGGTGATCGGAGCGGCTATCAAGTTTATAGGCATTACCGACTGGTTTCAGACTACAGCTTTCAGCGCATGGCTCGACAGCTGGTGGACAGCTCTACCCAGCAGTGCCAAAATGGCATCCCTCGGTTTTATGATTTTCGGGTGTGGTGCCGAAATGGCAGGTACTACAGTCTCAAAGATTATTGCAAAATGGTTCAAAGGGAAGGAAATGGCCCTCGCCATGGGACTTGAGATGGCTATCGCCCGCCTGGGTGTATTTGCCGTAATGTGGCTTGCCCCTATTATTGCCACCCGTTACAACGCTTCAGTGCTTGCTCCGGTAGCATTTTGCTCAGCACTTCTATTTGTAGGTCTAATCTGCTTCCTGATATTCACCGTAATGGATCGCAAGCTTGACAATCAGTTTGTTGAAGCCGGCATTAAAGAGGAAAAAAGTTCTGAGGACGAATTCCGAGTTAGGGATTTGGGCAAAATTTTCTCAAGCAAGATGTTCTGGATTGTAGCTCTGCTCTGCGTACTCTACTACAGCGCTATTTTCCCCTTCCAGAGATATGCACCCAACTTCCTCGAAGTGACTCTGAATATCGATGCCGGTACGGCTTCAAGGCTATTTAGCTTTTTCCCTATACTGGCAATGATTCTCACTCCTTTCCTTGGAATTTTTCTTGACCTTAAGGGAAAGGGAGCATCCATGCTGATGCTGGGAGCTCTCATAATGATAGCATGCCACCTGAGTTTCGCATTCCTGCTGCCTCTCTACCCTCATAAGTGGTTCGCATTTATGTTGATTGTGATTCTCGGAGTCTCTTTTTCTCTTGTGCCGGCAGCTTTATGGCCTTCCGTCCCCAAGATTATTGACGAAAAGGTACTCGGGTCTGCCTACTGTCTTATATTCTGGGTGCAGAACATAGGCTTAAGCTTCGTACCCCTTCTTATCGGA
>DBQO01000017.1:0-166 GCA_002305275.1 Bacteroidales bacterium UBA1392
TCATCAATGGTATGTTTACATACTATGGTCACAAATTTCAGCAAGACAGACAGTTGTTATTTCGTTATCTTTCTCAAAAGATATATTGGCCCGGGCATTTGTTCCACGGAACGAACCCCAATATAAGAGCCAACCGGTTATCAAGGTGGTTACAGCGGTGAGGTTC
>DBQO01000017.1:172-34364 GCA_002305275.1 Bacteroidales bacterium UBA1392
GGGAGAGTAGGTAGCCGCCAACTTCAGAAAGCCCCGACAGCAACAGCTGCCGGGGCTTTTGTATTTCATCAGCTTTTATCAGAAAGCGCCTCTTATTTCAAAAATAGAAATCTCTCGAACTAATTCCAGTCGATATTAAGCCGCTTCATCTTGACAGAGAGGGATTTATCGGGAATATACTTTTTTTCTACATTAGTGTGGTTCCCCCATTTCATTTCGAATGAATCTCTATTGCCCTCTGTAAAATAAAGAGAATATACCGCATTGTTGTTCTCCTTCGCAGTAAGAATAAGTTGGTTGTCGCCATTAGGTCTTACTATAAGACTCTCTTCATCAACAGTATTTAAAAACGAGAGGCCAGTATAAACAGTACATTTGCCGGCATCTTCCGAGAAAATCAGACTTTTTACAAGGTAGTCATTTTCGGACATTATCTCATATTGGATTTCTCCGGCCCAGTTACCGTTGAGATCATATTTTTTATTAATTCCTCCAATCAAATCACAGGATACCGCAATAATTGATAGTAGTGCCAGTGAGAATATTTTTTTCATAATTGTATCTTTTTAATGAGTTCGTCTATATATCTCATAGATGAAATGGTGTTGTAAAATTTGCTTATGTGACTGAGATTTTCTGATCTATTGCGTCCATGAGTTTAGAACAACTCTTTTTCCTTTATGTCTTTTACGCGAAGCTGGATATTGGCGATGCCACGATAGTAATTCTCGGCAATGGAATAACAGATATCGACTGGATTACCGCCCTGGATATGCTCAAAGTTTTCAGAAAGGTTGAATGCGATGGCAGAGATGTATCTGTAAGGTTCATCCTCCTGAATGAGTTCCAGTTTAAGGTGCTTCATACCGGCCTCGGCAGATCCCACTCTACGACCGTTTCCATTGTCGTAGACATTTTCTGTAATAAAAACAGGTGAGAGGTTGCCAGGTCCGAAAGGTTGGAATTGCTTGAGCAGTCTGAAAAATTTGGGCGTAATCTGCTTAAAATCCAGATATGAGTCGATATTAATAATCGGTGTCAGAATTACATCGTCGATTTTCGAGGCTACGTAGGTTTCAAAACGTTCGGTAAATTTATTAAGATTTTCCTCCTTGAGAGTTAGTCCTGCAGCATACATGTGTCCTCCAAAGTTCTCCAGCAGGTCGGAACAGAACTCAATAGCCTCATAGAGATCAAAACCCTGAATGGAGCGGGCAGAACCTGTAATTAATCCATTTGACTGGGTGAGTACGATGGTAGGACGATAATAGGCTTCCACCAGCCGGGATGCCACAATACCTACCACTCCCTTGTGCCAGGAAGGGTTGTACACCACCGTCGACTTCTTATTTTCAAAACCAGGAATGCTTTTCACCATCTTTAGCGCCTCTTCGGTAATCTCTCGGTCAACCCTCTTACGATCGTTATTATGCGCATTAATGGCCGCTCCAATCTCTTTTGATTCATCTTCATCTCTGGAGGTAAGCATATCTACCGCAGTTTTTCCCGACTCCATCCGGCCTGCCGCATTGATTCGGGGACCTATTTTAAAGACTATTTCGTCTATGGTAATGCGGTGTTTTTCCAGTCCGGAGAGTTTAATTATCGTCTGTAGCCCCTCACGAGGGTTTTCATTGAGTTGCTTGAGTCCATAGTATGCCAACACACGGTTTTCTCCCGTGACGGAGACCAGGTCTGATGCGATACTGACCACCAGAAGATCTAGAAGTGAGACTATGTTGTCAAAGGGGATATCATATTGTTGGGCGTAGCCCTGAACAAGTTTAAAGCCCACTCCACAGCCGGAAAGGTCATCGAAGGGGTAGTTGCAGTCCTGTCTTTTTGGGTCAAGTACGGCGACGGCATCGGGGAGTTTCTCATCCGGTAAGTGATGGTCGCAGATAATCATATCTATCCCCAGACTCTTAGCATAGTTAACCTTTTCAATGGCTTTAATGCCACAATCCAGTGCAATGATCAGGGTACAGTTGTGATCTCTTGCAGTATCAATGCCCTTGTAAGAAATCCCGTATCCCTCATCATACCTATCGGGAATGTAATATTCCACACGGTTTGTGAGGTTTTTCATAAATGAGTAGACCAAAGCCACCGCAGTCGTACCGTCTACATCATAGTCGCCGTATATCAAGATAGTTTCTCTCTTGACTACTGCCTTGCGGAGACGCTCTACAGCTTTATCCATATCCTTCATTAAGAAGGGATCGTGGAGCATTGAAAGGTCCGGGCGGAAAAACTCCCTAGCCTTCGCAAAAGAGTCGATACCTCTTTGGACAAGAAGGTTGGCTAATACAGAGTCAATACCCAACTCCTGTGTCAGTTGGCGTACAAGAGCCGGATTGCCCGGCTCCATCACTATCCATTTTTTTTCAATGCCCATATTGACCTCTGCAATTCTACAAAGATACACATTTTTTGTACCTTTATCCATAAATATTCTTATTTTTGCCTGATATAACAAAATGAACAGTTAACTGACAGATTTGCACTATGGAAATAACAGATCTCAACGAACAGGAATTGAATCGACGAGCTGCACTGCAACAACTGAAGGATTTAGGGATAGACCCGTACCCTGCTGAGGAATTCCACATCAATGCCACTTCGAGAGAGATAAAAGAGGGATATGATGCAGAAAAAGCCAATTTCAATGATATCTCCATTGCCGGTAGAATAATGAGCCGCCGCATTATGGGTGCTGCTTCATTTGTAGAGCTTCAGGATGAGTGTGGCAAGATTCAGGTCTATATTAAACGAGACGAAATCTGTGAGGGTGAGGATAAGACTCTTTACAATACGGTTTTCAGGAAACTTTTGGATATAGGTGATATTATTGGTATCAAAGGTTATGCATTCATTACCCAGACGGGACAACTATCTATTCATGCAAAGTCACTGACATTGCTTAGCAAGTCTCTCCGTGTACTTCCTATCGTAAAAGAGAAAGAGGGAGAGTTATATGATGCATTCTCAGATCCCGAACTTCGTTACAGGATGAGATATGTTGACCTTATCGTCAATCCTCAGGTGAGGGAAACATTTGTCAAGAGGACCAAAATTGTCTCTACAATGAGGGACTTTTTCAACGAGCATGGATATCTTGAGGTTGAGACGCCCATCCTTCAACCAATTCCCGGTGGAGCAGCTGCCAGACCCTTCATCACTCACCACAATGCCCTTGATATTCCTCTTTATCTAAGAATTGCCAACGAACTCTACCTAAAGCGTTTGATTGTAGGAGGTTTTACAGGCGTCTACGAGTTTGCAAAAAATTTCCGCAATGAAGGTATGGACAGAACCCACAATCCCGAGTTTACCTGTATGGAGATTTATGTTGCATATAAGGATTATATATGGATGATGGAGTTTGTTGAGCAACTGGTCGAGAGGATAGCCATTGCTCTCAACGGAAAGACCAAATTCGATGTTTGGGGCCATGAAATAGAGTTCAAGAAGCCCTACAGGCGCCTTCCTATGATTGATGCCATAAAGGAGTACGCCGGTGTAGACATTACAGGCATGAATGAGGAGCAGCTGCGAAAGACATGTGACGACCTCAATATCTCCGTATCTCCCTCTATGGGAGTAGGTAAATTGATTGATGCCATCTTCAGCGAATATTGTGAAAAGCACTTGATCCAGCCTACCTTCATCACAGATTATCCCGTAGAAATGTCCCCTCTTACCAAACGTCACAGAGACAATCCGGCAATAACGGAGCGATTTGAACTATTTGTCAACGGTAAAGAGGTAGCAAATGCATACAGCGAACTGAATGACCCGATTGACCAGCTCGATAGGTTTCATGATCAAATCAAACTACAGGAAAAGGGCGATGATGAAGCTATGTTCATAGATTTGGACTTTGTTCGTGCCTTAGAGTATGGCATGCCACCTACCTCGGGTCTGGGCATGGGTATCGACCGTCTCGTTATGCTTATGACGAACTCCACTTCCATCCAAGATGTGATATTCTTCCCTCAAATGAGACCGGAGGTGAGTCATAAGAAAACAGAATAACTGATGGATGTAGAAAAGATAACCTCAGCCCGTAATCCTCGCATAAAAGAGCTCATTCTGCTCCAGAGTAAATCTCGAGAGCGTAGGGAAAGAGCTCTTTTTGTAGTTGAAGGGGAGCGCGAAGTAAAAAGAGCTATCGAATCGGGCTTTATGCCTCTCTCTATTTTTTACTCTCCTGCGTATATTGACAGTCCAAAAATACCGCAAGTTGCCGCTAACGTAGAGTTGTTCGAAGTTCCTGCGAATATTTTTGACAAGATTGCTTATCGTGGTGGAACCGAGGGAATAATTGCCGTGATGCAGGTGAAACAGCAGCAATTGGATGAAATTTCTTTGAGTGACAACCCATTGATAATAGTTCTGGAATCCCTTGAAAAACCCGGAAACCTTGGAGCCATACTTCGGACTGCCGATGCATGCGGCGCCGATTGTGTATTGGTATGTGATCCTTTGGCAGATATTTTCAATCCTAATGTAATAAGAGCGAGTACCGGTGCCTTCTTTAGCGTCAGCTCTGTATGCTGCACTTCGGAAGAGGCCCTCAGATGGCTCAAAATGTCTAATATCTCAATTTTAACAACCCAGCTACAAGACTCCTCTATCTATTATGATACCAATATGAGAAGAGCTGTCGCAATTGTATTCGGTAGGGAAGACAGGGGGCTTTCAGATTTTTGGAAGGAGCATTCAGATGAGAAAATTCGCATTCCAATGGCTGGAATCTGTGATTCGCTAAATGTCTCGGTCTCTGCAGCCGTTATCTGTTATGAGGTTTTGAGGCAACGAAAGAAAACTACCTAGCCAATTAAAACTTACAAATATGTTAAAAACTTCAATTATGACCGCAACCCCCGTGGCGGCGTGGCTGTGGGCTCTCTATCTCTTTCTGATTATTTTTATTGTAGCAACAATCATTCTGGCATTAATTCTCTTTCGCATAAAACGCAGGGAGATGCGAATAAAGGAGAAGATCTCAGAGCAACTCAGAAAAAAGGAGGCAGAGGAAGAATATCTGGCCCAAGCCCTAAATAACGTTATTCAGATGGTCATTGGTATTATGGATTGCATCTCTCTGAGTCCGGAAAATGCTAATTTGCTCCATTCGAAGATTCGATCTTATTTTTTGACTACCCTTAGAGATAGAAACAATATTTTTTACGAAATGGACTATTTGGCTGACAAATGTCAATATGGTCTTATCTCACGATTAAAAGAGGAATATCCCTCACTTACAAAGGACGACGTGACGTTATGCAGTCTGATTTCGATGGGCTTTCCCACACATGCCATAGCCACAATCTTCCGACTCACCAATGAGATGAGTATCTACAACAAGCGAGAACGCCTTAGAACACGTCTGGAAATGGCAGAAGGGACTAATCTGAAGGATTTCCTGGAGGAGAAGGCGGAGATGCTCCGAACTCAAAAAGCTCTTTTATATGCAAATATTTTTTCAAATCTCTGTAAAAAGGACTATATTTAGAAAAATTTTTGAAATATGGCACTGAACAAAGTTTTACTTATCGGCAACGTCGGGAGAGATCCAGAAATCAGGCATCTCGAGGGTGGAGCATCCGTTGCCTCATTTTCCCTTGCAACAACGGAGAGATTTAGAGACCGTAGCGGAGAGACCAAAGAAATTACTGAATGGCACAACATAGTCGCCTGGAGACAGTTGGCTGATTTGGCCGGCAGATTTATCAAAAAAGGAAGTCAGATCTATGTGGAAGGTAGGATAAGGAGTCGTTCCTGGGATGATGCCAACGGGCAGAAACGCTACATAACGGAGATTTTGGCTGATACGATCCAGCTTCTTGGGCGTAGGGATGACACATTGCCAAGAGATGGTGCGTGGGATGATTCTGCGGCTACTACCAGACCGAGCGATTCGCCTGCACCCGTTACGAAACCTGCATCAAAGTCTGCTCCACAACCGGCTTTACAGTCAGAGCAATTTGTTACTTCAGACGATATCATGTCTGACGGTCCTGACGATCTGCCATTCTAGCAGATTGTAATAGAATAAAAAATGCGACCCGAAAAAGGTCGCATTTTTTATCTGTCTACTCTACTTTCCTTTATTTCTTTTCCCTTTATTTCTTTTCAAAGAAATCTTTAGCTTGGTCAGTAGGTAACAGCTCTTCCTGGAAAGCGTATGCTCCCGTACGCTCAGACTTGACCATACGGATACACTTTACATAGTTTTTGTTTTGTTGACGGCTACTACCAAATGTAGCCACTGCTTTCTTTGCCATTTATATAAAGATAAGTGTGTTATTTGATTTCGCGATGAAGAGTCACTTTTTTGAGATAGGGGTTGTATTTTTTGCGCTCCAATCTCTGAGTAGTGTTCTTTTTATTCTTTGTTGTGATATACCTGGAAATGCCCGGTACACCGCTCTCTCTTTGCTCAGTACACTCCATGATAACCTGTACTCTGTTGCCTTTACCTTTCTTTGCCATAGTCGTGAATATTAAACTACATTAATCAAACCTTTTTCCTGTGATTTCTTGATAGTAGCGGTAAGACCGTTCTTATAGATGGTCTTCATCCCCTTGCAAGATACCTTGAGTGTAATGAATCTCTGCTCTTCCTCAGACCAGAATTTTTTGGTCTTCAGATTTGGAGCGAATTCGCGTTTCGTGCGTCTCTTGGAGTGGGAAACGTTGTTTCCAATCATCCTTTTCTTTCCTGTTACTTGACAAACTCGTGCCATTGTTATCTATTTTTTAATATTATTATCTTTTTGAGGGCTGCAAATGTATTGATTTTTCTGCAAAAATCCAAATATAACCACCTTTATCAGATAAACTTCAAGATCCTTTTCCACCTGATGTTCTTAGGGAAGGACCTGTTGCCATCCTTAGAAAACCAGATTACTGCCGGTCGACCCACAATATGATCCTCGGGAACAAATCCCCAGTAACGTGAATCGAGCGAATTGTGGCGGTTGTCGCCCATCATGAAGTAATAATCTTGTTTGAATGTGTAGGTGGTTGCCTCCTCACCGTTGATATAGTATATACCCTCCTTCTCATCGAAATCATTGCCTTCATAGATATCAATGATTCTCCTGTAGAGGTCAATATTGTCTGCATTCAGATCTACCGTCACTCCCTTGGCAGGAATCCAAATAGGCCCATAGTTATCCTTCGTCCAGCCCTTTTCCACAAAAGGAAATAGCATTCTATAGGAATCGGGATAATCGGGAGGATAAACATCCACATTGGGGGTAACAGAAACCACATTACCCAGTGACTCCACTTTCACGAGCATCTCATTAGTAAGTGGCAACTGGGGATAGCCCGGCAGGGTAGGGTCGTACCACACTTCAGATGAGTTGATGCCAATGTCTCTGAGGTGAACCGGATTTATGACATTACCGTTAGTGACTACCCTCCATGTATTTTGTATACCCGGATAATCCTTCTGGGGCGTACCGTTTACGAATAGTTGTCCATCTCTTATTTCAAGAGTATCACCGGCAATGGCAACGCATCTTTTTACATAGTGATCCTTCTTGTCAGTCGGGCGCGCAATCAGAGGTCCGAAGGTCTTTACCGTATACTCGCGGCCATTCATCCGCACATGCGTGTAATAATCTTCGACTGGAGCCTTTGTCAGCACCGTGTCGCCATGTGGGAAGCAAAAGACTACATAATCGTCACGCTTTACATTGCCAAAGCCTGCAATGCGTTTGTGATCAAATTGCAGTATGGTAGAAAAACTCTTCTTTACCGTCCCGGGGAACACATTATGAATAAAGGGCATGGATACCGGTGTCTGCGGCATCTTGGGTCCATAAGCTACCTTGCTTACAAAGAGATAGTCCCCTGTCATAAGAGAACTTTCCATTGAAGAGGAGGGAATTTTGAAGGCCTGGAAAAAGAATATATTGATGAAACTTACAACTATCACTGCAAAAATGAGGGCGTCAAGCCAATCGAGCAGTGCATTGCGTTTCTCTCCCTCTTTATATTTCTTTTTCCAAAAAGCCCATTTCACTTTTTTGGTGATATAGAGGTCGAAAATGACAATAAGTCCAAACAGCCACCACCAGTTGCGGATCCATATAACCCACAAAGTGTAGAGTACGGCCCAGAAACCGAACCGTACCCACTTATTCCCGTATAATTCCCTAATTGTCAAGGAAGGACTATTTTACAGAATTTACAATAGCTTCAAACGCCTGAGGATTGTTCATAGCTAGGTCAGCGAGAACCTTGCGGTTGAGGCCAACATTCTGCTTTGAGAGTTTCCCCATAAACTGGGAATAACTCATCCCGTGCTGGCGTGCAGCGGCATTGATACGTATTATCCAAAGTGAACGGAAGTTACGTTTCTTGTTTTTGCGGTCGCGATAGGCGTAGGTCAAACCTTTCTCATAGGTATTTTTGGCTACTGTCCATACATTCTTTCTTGACAGAAAGTTACCGCGAGTCTGTTTTAAAATTTTCTTACGGCGAGCTTTTGATGCTACCGAGTTAACCGATCTTGGCATAATGAAATTTTGGTTTTGGGTGCCAGCGCTCTTTAAGAGACTTGTTAAAGCTGGACATCCGGATTAAACATCTAAAAATTACTTCACTAACAGGAGTTTTACTCTCTTCTCATCAGCTTTGTCAACCAAACCGAACTGAGTGAGTCTTCTTTTCTGCTTCTTTGTCTTCTTAGTCAGAATGTGACTCTTGTAAGCATGTTTTCTTTTTACTTTTCCCGAACCGGTGAGCGTAAAACGCTTCTTTGTACCGGAGTTGGTCTTGATTTTTGGCATAGTTAAATGTGTTAACTTGTTTTAATATGATTGGTTTAAATTATTTCTTTTTGATGGGGGCAATCATCATTATCATCCTTTTTCCCTCCAGCTTTGGCATCTGTTCCGCCTTTCCATACTCCTCAAGCTCCAGTGCAAACCTTAGGAGGAGTTTCTCACCCTGGTCTGAGAAGAGTATTGAACGTCCTCTAAAAAAGACATAGGCCTTGACCTTTGATCCTTCGGAAAGGAAATTCTTTGCGTGATTCAGCTTAAACTGGAAATCGTGCTCATCGGTATTGGGACCAAAGCGAATCTCTTTGATTACAATTTTAGCTGCATTTGCCTTCTGTTCCTTCGCCCTTTTCTTCTGCTGGTATAGATACTTTTGGTAATCTATAATCTTACATACCGGAGGATCAGCATTAGGAGAAATCTCAACCAGATCAAGCTCCTGGGATTGAGCCATATTCAAAGCCTCTGAAAGTGAATAGATGCCCTGTTCAGGAATATTCTCTCCGACAACCCTTACGCGTTGTGCAGTGATGGCTTCGTTGATCCTTAAACCCTCTTCCTTTCGATTTAGAGGCAATCTGCGATCAGGCTGTCTCGGACCTTTAAATGGTTTGGGTTTCGGCGGTTTGTAACTTGTCGCTATAGTTTTATCCTCCTATAAATTAGTTAATATTATAATTAGCTGAGCTGTTGCTCAATTTCATCTTTTAAGTAAGTGACGAATTCCTCAATTGTCATTATTCCCTTATCTCCTTCTCCCTGCTTCCTAACAGAGACGGAATTAGTTGACTCTTCCTTCTCTCCGACAACCAATAGATAGGGGATACGCTTGATCTCGTTTTCGCGTATCCTCTTACCAATTGTTTCGTTACGCTCGTCAATGGAGCTGCGAATATCGGAATTATTAAGCAATTCACAAACTTTTTTTGCAAAATCGTTGTATTTTTCGCTGATAGGCAGCACAATAACCTGATCCGGGGCAAGCCAAAGGGGAAACTTTCCGCTAGTGTGCTCTATTAGCACGGCGACAAATCTCTCCATAGAACCGAAGGGAGCCCGGTGTATCATAATAGGGCGATATTTCTTGTCATCACTGCCCACATATTCAAGTTCGAAGCGTTCAGGGAGATTGTAGTCCACCTGGATGGTACCCAATTGCCACTTTCGTCCGATCGCATCCTTGACCATAAAGTCAAGTTTGGGGCCATAGAATGCTGCCTCTCCGAGCTCTACCGTAGTTTCGAGTCCTTTCTCCTTTGTAGCCTCAATGATGGCTTTCTCCGCTCTCTCCCAATTCTCGTCGGTTCCAATGTATTTCTCGTGATTGTTGGGATCACGCAGGGAAACCTGGACAGTGAAGTCATTGAAGTCGAGAGTTTTGAAAATGTAGAGTACAATATCGATAACCTTACAGAACTCCTCTTTTAGTTGGTCCTCACGGCAGAAAATATGGGCATCATCTTGGGTGAAGCCGCGTACTCTTGTCAAACCGTGGAGTTCGCCGCTCTGTTCATAGCGGTATACAGTTCCGAACTCGGCGAGGCGCAGGGGAAGATCCTTGTAAGAGCGGGGTTTGGTCTTATATATCTCGCAATGGTGGGGACAGTTCATAGGTTTGAGCAGAAATTCTTCCCCCTCCTGGGGTGTGCTGATGGGACGGAATGAGTCCTGTCCGTACTTTGCGTAGTGTCCTGAAGTAACGTAGAGTTCTTTCTGGCCGATATGAGGGGTAATAACCGGCAAATAACCGTATGCCTTCTGTACCTTTTTGAGAAACATCTCGAGTTGCTCCCTTAAAGCAGCACCCCGGGGGAGCCACAACGGCAGACCCTGGCCCACTTTCGACGAAAATGCAAAGAGTTCAAGCTCTTTCCCAAGTTTGCGGTGATCTCTCTTTTTGGCCTCTTCGAGCATTTTGAGGTAGTCGTCGAGGAGAGATTTCTTGGGAAAAGTTATACCGTAGATGCGGGTTAGCATCTTGTTCTTCTCATTACCTCTCCAATAGGCACCCGCAATTGTGGTGAGTTTAACCGCCTTTATAACGGAGGTATCTCTAAGGTGGGGACCTCTGCAAAGATCTGTAAAAACACCGTTGGTGTAGAAAGTGATGGTGCCATCTTCAAGGTCATTAATGAGTTCGCATTTGTACTCATCTCCTTTAGCGCTATATTTTTCCATCGCTTCAGCTTTAGAGACATCTATTCTGGTGAAGTGTTCTTTCTGCTGAGCAAGCTCGATCATCTTTTTCTCTATTTTGGCAAGGTCTGACTCCACTATTTGTCTCTCCCCAAGGTCCACGTCGTAGTAGAAGCCATTTTCAATAGCAGGGCCTATACCGAATTTGACTCCGGGATAGAGTATTTCGAGAGCCTCCGCCATAAGGTGGCTGGAGGAGTGCCAAAATGTACTTTTTGCCTCCTGGTCCTCCCATTTATGCAATTTAATGGTGGCATCTTCATGAATGGGCCTGTCAAGGTCGTGTATTGAATCGTTGACGGTAGCAACAAGTATGTCGGCTGCAAGTCTAGGACTGATACTCTCTGCTATCTGATAAGGCGTGGTACCCTTTGGAAACTCCTTTACAGTGCCGTCAGGAAATTTTATCTTAATCATGGTCTATATTATTGTTCAATTTTTTATTTCAACCCACAAAGGTAAGACTTTATTTCTTATCTTTGTAATCTTAACAGCAATTATTTATATTGAATAACAGATACATGGCACTTAAAACAATAACTATTTCAAATTGGAGAGAGGCGGCTCGTGACGGTCTATTACTTGCTCTGGTTACGGTGGTTTTGATTTCGTTCAACGCACTTGTCGAGAATGCAGCACTTAAGATGCTCATTTGGCTGGTAAAATTTGTGGGCTCAGTATGGTTACTTCATTTTTTTATGAAAAAATTCATGAAGGGTGAGCCGAGGAATTACGTTTTCAGGCAGGGAGTAAGAATTACTCTCTTTTCTTCAATTATCTGTGCAGCATACACCTTCTTCATGTATAGCGTACTTTTTCCCGAGATGATTACGGAAATATTCGAGGCGTTTTACTCTGCACCGGAATTTGCTTCGCTTCCGGACAATATGACAGATATGATGCTCAAGCTGGAGGACAACTTTGCGAGGTATTCCTGCATCGCTACTTTTTTCTGGAATTTCATCTTAGGTATAATCATTTCAGCAATAATTGCGCGTTCCATTGTCCCTAAAACCATTTTTACTGAGGACGACAATACAATTTGAGATATGGATCTTTCTATAGTAATATCACTTTTCAATGAAGAAGAATCCCTTCCGGAGCTGGTAGCCTGGATAAGCAGAACACTCGCTTCCGAGCAATTGAAATATGAAATCATAATGGTAGATGATGGGAGTACCGATAACTCATGGCAGGTCATTGAGGAGCTTAAAAAGAGCTACCCTGCAATCAGAGGTATCTCATTCCGCCGCAACTATGGCAAGTCAGCAGCTCTTTATACGGGATTTGAAGCAGCAACAGGGGAGATAGTAGTTACTATGGATGCAGACCTCCAGGATAGCCCGGAAGAAATTCCGGAAATGATGAGGATGATAAAGGAAGAGGGCTATGATCTTGTCTCAGGCTGGAAGAAAAAACGTTACGACGGCACTTTTACAAAAAATCTTCCTTCAAAACTCTATAATGCTACCGCCCGAAAGGTAACGGACACCAAACTCCACGACATGAACTGTGGCCTCAAGGCCTATCGCAATGAGGTTGTGAAGAATATCGAGGTCTATGGGGAGATGCACCGTTTTATTCCCTATCTGGCTAAGCAGGCAGGTTTTGCCAAAATCGGTGAGAAGGTGGTACAACACCAGGCTCGTAAATATGGTAAAAGCAAGTTTGGTTTAAACCGCTTCATTAATGGTTTTCTGGACCTGCTGTCCGTGTGGTTTCTTCAGGTATTCGGAAAAAAACCGATGCACTTTTTTGGGAGCATCGGTGTACTTACCTTCGTAATAGGTATTGTTATCGCTATCTGGCTGATTGTGGCTAAACTCATTGCTCAGTCGCGCGGTATTATATTCCGCCCTGTTACGGAGCAGCCTCTCTTTTATCTGTCACTGCTGATGGCCTTGATAGGAGTAATACTTTTCCTAACAGGATTTCTCGGTGAACTTATTACAAGGAACAGCCAGGAGAGGAACAAATATAATATTCGTAAGGAGATTTAAAATCTATTTTTTCTCATTCTTACTATTTTCGGTCTCCGGGGAAGAACCTCTGAACTCTTCCTCCATCTTTTGGTACTCCTCTTGTGTGATAATCTTACAGGTACCGTTGAAACGTGCACCGCTCTCAACACTCAACTTGTGAGTCTGAAGTAGTCCCTTGAGTATGCAGGTGCTCTGTAACATCAGGGTGTCACCGATTATCACGTCACCATCAATACGACCATAGATATCTGCATTTCTACAACAGATATTGCCGTACAGATATCCTGTTTCACCGATAATCAATTTTCCCGAAGTGATGATATCGCCGGTAAAGGTACCGTCAATCCTTACATCCTTCTCGGAAAAGAGATACGCCGCACGGACTTCTGTGCCCACGGGTATTCGGGTTATTTCGTGGGCATGTGATTGAGGGGAAGAATTTTTCTCTGCCATAATCCGAAAGTTAAAATAATTAGGTTTATATATGTATTGCCTCGGAGTGCGTTGCCGCAGCTGCCTCCATAATGGCTTCACTCATAGTGGGGTGAGGAAAAATGGTCTTCATTACGGAGGATGCAGTTGCACCAAGCCTGCAGGCCAGCACCATTCCTCCAATCATCTCAGATGCATTGGCTCCTACAATATGGACTCCGAGTACGCGGTCGGTTTGCTCGTCCACAACCATTTTGGCGAATCCATCCCTTTCTCCGGCTGCGGTAGCCTTACCTGAAGCAGTAAAGGGAAATTTACCTACTTTATATGCTATGCCCTTCTCTTTGGCAGCCCTTTCGGTCATACCTACTGAGGCAACCTCAGGTGAAATATAGGTGCAGGCAGGAATTATCGAATAGTCGATAGGCTGGGGGTTGAGTCCCGCTATGGCCTCTACGCAGCAGACAGCTTCAGCTGAGGCAACGTGAGCCAGTGCCGGTGTGGAAATTACATCCCCGATAGCATAAACTCCTTCAATTGAGCTCCTATAATATTGATCCACGGTGATTTTACCCTTTATGGTCTCTACGCCCGCAGCTTCGAGCCCCAAATTATCGGTATTTGGAACCACACCAACGGCAGAGAGTACCAATTCAGCCTCTACAATCTCTTCTCCTTTCTTCGTAAGGACTGTAATACGAGACAGCTCTCCGGTAGTGTCAACGCTCTTGACCTGGGAGGAGACCATCACCTTCATCCCCATTTTTCGAAAAGAACGGCTGACCTGAGCGCTTACCTCATCATCCTCTATGGGGAGAACTCTGTCAAGGTATTCGATAAGGGTAACTTCCACTCCAAGGACTCTATAAAAGAATGCAAACTCACTACCAATTGCGCCCGACCCTATTACCACCAAACTCTTGGGAAGCTTGGATGGTACAAGAGCCTGTCGGTAGGAAATAATCTTATTACCGTCGATGGGAGCAAATGGCAGGGAAGCAGCTCTTGCACCGGTAGCAATTATGATATGGTCTGCCCTGTAAATAGCAATACTACCATCATCTGAAGTAACCTGGAGCTGTTTACCGGGGAGAAGTTTACCAATACCTTTAATGAGAGTTATCTTGTTTTTCTTGAAAAGATACTCTATACCCTTATTCATTGACTCCGAAATATTCCTGCTTCTGGAAACAATTGCTTCTATGTCAGCAGTGACTTCAGAGGCAGAAAAGCCGAATTCGGCACAATTCTTAGCATAATTATATGCCTGAGCACTCTTCAAAAGGGCTTTTGTGGGGATACAGCCCCAGTTAAGGCAGATTCCGCCAAGCTCACTCATTTCAACTACTGCCGTGTTAAATCCTAACTGGGAAGCACGGATTGCTGCAACATATCCTCCCGGTCCCGAACCTATTACTATGACGTCAAATTTTTCCATGTTATTTGGATTATATTTTTCTCATTGATTTTTTCCGTGACAATTCTTATATTTTTTACCGCTTCCACATGGGCATGGGTCATTGCGGCCAACTTTTTTCTCTGCTCTGGCCGGAGCATTTGATTGGGGCTCCGAACTATTGGTAAGCAGATCGGGGCGGCTCTCTCTCATTCCACTCAGATCGGTTTTCTTGGTATGGCCCTCCGTGGCAACCTCTTGCGGTTGCTGATCATTCCTAAGGAAGAGGAATGAACGCAGGAGGAATGCAAGAACATCCCTGCTGATGCCCTCAAGCACCTTGATGAAGAGTTCGAAACTCTCCCCTTTGTAGACAAGTATGGGGTCTTTTTGCTCATAAGCGGCATGCTGTACTGCTTGCTTAAGGTCATCCATATCCCTGAGATGGTTTTTCCAGTACTCGTCAATAACCCTTAGAGTAATTGTCTTCTGGACGGCACGAATCAACTCCTTGCCTTTGCTCTCATAAGCCTTCCTCAGATCCACTAGGATGCCATAGACCATCTTTCCATCGGATACGGGAATCTGTATATTCTGGTAAAACATCCTCTTTGTGTCATATACGTGGTTGATTACAGGCCATGTTTGCGCAATAAGAGTATCAAACCTACGCTGCATTACATTTTGAACGCTTTGTTGGAGATGTTCCGTTAGTTGAGCCTTATTGAAACGCTCATAGGAGGCTTCGTCAAAATCAGGAACGATGGAAAGCACCTTCATCAACTCTTCAGAGAAGAGCTCATAGGTAAGATGACGGTTGGAGTCTACAAACATTTCGCAATAGTCTGTAATCATGTTGAGTACATCCACATCAATGCGTTCACCGGTCAGAGCGCTGCGTCTCTTGGTATAGACAACCTCCCTCTGTGAGTTCATAACGTCATCATAGTCCACGAGTCTCTTTCGCGTACCGAAGTTATTTTCCTCAACCTTCTTTTGAGCCCTCTCTATGGCATTTGAGAGCATGGTGGCCTGAAGTGCCTCTTCTTCCTGCATACCCATCGAATCGACTACCTTGGAAATCCTGTCTGAGCCGAAGATACGCATCAGGTCATCTTCGAGAGATACATAGAAAATGGAGCTACCCGGGTCTCCCTGACGTCCTGCACGTCCTCTGAGCTGACGGTCAACGCGGCGGCTATCGTGACGCTCGGTACCTATGATTGCAAGACCTCCGGCTTCCTTGACTTCATCCGATATCTTGATGTCTGTACCACGTCCGGCCATATTGGTGGCTATGGTCACGGTACCGGGTTTACCTGCGTGGAGTACAACCTCAGCCTCACGTGCATGTTGTTTGGCGTTGAGCACCTGGTGATCAATACCGTGCAACTTCAACAGACGGCTCAGATATTCTGATATTTCTACAGAGGTGGTTCCTACGAGTACAGGGCGTTTTTCCTTAACCAGTTGACCAATGTGCTCTATGACTGCATTATATTTTGTTTTCTTAGTCTTGTAGATCAAGTCATCCTGGTCGTCTCTGATAATGGGACGGTTAGTAGGTATGACCACTACGTCAAGCTTATAGATGCTCCAGAACTCGCCGGCCTCAGTCTCCGCCGTACCTGTCATTCCCGAAAGTTTATGGTACATCCTGAAGTAATTCTGGAGGGTAATGGTGGCGAAAGTCTGTGTGGCTGCCTCGACTTTTACATTTTCCTTGGCCTCCACAGCCTGATGGAGGCCATCGCTCCAGCGACGTCCTTCCATTATACGGCCAGTACTCTCATCTACAATCTTTACCTTATTGTCAATTACCACATAATCCACATCCTTCTCAAACATTGAATATGCCTTCAAGAGCTGGTCAACCGTGTGCATCCTCTCGGCTTTGAGGGAGTAATTGGAGTAAAGCTCATCTTTTTTCTGTCTCTTCTCCTCGGCGGGGATATCCATCTGGTCAATCTTTGAGAGCTCGTCGCCAAGCCTGGGCATCAGGAAGAAGTCAGCATCACCTACGGCTTTGGCAAGTACTTCGTTGCCCTTGTCGGTGAGTTCAACGCTACGCTGATGTTCGTCTATGACGAAAAACAGATCGTTGGTGACAATTCTCTGTTCTATGTCCTTTTCAGTGAAGGCGGCCTTTATTATCTTACTCTGCACATCCTGCAAAATCTGTTTGATACCGGGCTCACTGAGATATTTAATGAGAGGTGCATATTTGGGGAGTCCCTTATGCGCCCTGAGTAGCAATATCTCCCCTTTATCCTTGATTTCGCCTGCCGCAATGAGTCTCTTCGCCTCGTTCAGGGTCTGGTTTACAAATGTGCGTTGTTCATTATAGAGACGCTGAACATAAGGTTTGTAGTCAATGAAGGTTTGGTCACCGCTACGTTGTACCGGTCCTGAAATAATCAGCGGGGTACGTGCATCATCTATCAGGACCGAGTCCACCTCATCGACTATGGCAAAATGGTGTTTGCGCTGAACAAGGTCATCGGGATTGAGAGCCATATTGTCCCTGAGGTAGTCGAAACCAAATTCGTTATTGGTACCGAAGGTGATATCGGCATTGTAGGCACGTTTTCTTGCATCGGAATTTGGTTGGTGCTTGTCAATACAATCTACGCTCAGCCCGTGGAACATATAGAGGGGTCCCATCCATTCGGAGTCACGTTTGGAGAGATAATCGTTGACTGTCACAACATGAACACCTTTGCCCGCAAGAGCGTTTAGGAAGACGGGGAGTGTTGCCACAAGGGTTTTTCCCTCACCCGTAGCCATCTCGGCAATCTTACCTGCATGAAGAACAGCCCCGCCGTACAACTGTACGTCGTAGTGTACCATATCCCAAGTAATCATATTACCACCTGCCATCCAGGAATTTTTCCATTCGGCAATATCACCTTTGATGGTGACAAAATCGTGGGTGGTGCTAAGATCGCGATCAAACTGAGTGGCTTTGACTCTTATTATAGGATTTTCTTTAAATCGTCTGGCTGTAGATTTTACTATGGCAAAAGTTTCAGGGAGTACTTGGTTGAGTATATCCTCAAGTTTGGTATCTATCTCTTTGATAAGCAAGTCAAGCTCAGTAGCAAGTTTCTCTTTCTCCGAAACGGCGATTTCCACATCTTCCAGTTGCTCTCTGATGGAGACCACTTTCGCCTCTTCAGCTGCAACATAGTCCAATATTTTTGCCCTGATGGCAGCGGATTCATTCCTGAGTTCATCGTCTGAGAGAGCGTCTATGCGGCTAAATGAGTTATGTATGTTGTTAAGTATAGGTTTTAACTGCTTCAGATCTCTTTCTGATTTAGACCCGAATAGCTTTCTAATTATATCTGAAATACCCATATTATGTATAAGATTTAAGTCACAAATTTACTAATAAAATAGCAATAATTCACTTTATTTTCGCAACTTTAGAGTCTTAATGAAATTTAGGCCTATCTGCCTTGCAGAGTACCTTCCATTTTGAACATATTCATCCCTATGAATGAAGTAGAATAATCAATCATACAATATTAAGTCAAAATATGAAAAAACTAGTTTTAATTACTATTTGCTCTCTTCTTATGGCACTCTCGTCGGATGTTTTTGCCTGCACCAGCGCCATAATCTCCGGTAGGGTTACCACTGACGGCAGACCACTTCTATGGAAACATCGTGACACCGGTGCTGCCCAAAATCTCGTTAGGTATTTCCATGGAGACAAGTATGCTTTCTCAGCAGTCGCAGAGACCAATAATCCCAATCCCAGATCGGTTTGGATGGGAGTAAATGAGGCCGGATTTGCCATAATGAATACGAGGTCGTATAACATCGAACCCATCGACAACGAGGAAAATGCAAGCAATAATGGCTATATTATGAAGCTAGCGCTTGGAGAGTGTGCTGATGCGGTAGAGTTCGAGGCTCTCCTCAACTCACTGGAAAAACCCTGGCACATCTCAGCAAACTTTGGTGTGATAGATGCACATAGCAATGCTTATTACTATGAGGTTAACAATGATGGATATATAAGATTTGATGTCAATGACCCCGCCACTGCACCTTTAGGTTATGTGGTTAGGAGTAACTTTTCATTTGCAGGCGACACTGAGAGAGGTGTCGGTTATGTGAGGTATATGCAGGCTGACGAGATCGTAAAGGCGGGTGTAATGCATAATGCGATGACTCCGGAGTACATTTTTAATGAACTCTCCAGATCTTTTGAAAATCCCCTTATCGGCGTTAACCTTAAGAATGGAGACTTCAACCGACCGAAAACTACAGGGTGGTTTGTGGAGCAGGATTTCATTGCCAGATACACTACCACCAGTAGTGTTGTTGTACAGGGAGTTAAAAAAGGCGAGCCGGTAGAAATGACCACAATGTGGACTGTTATAAGTTACCCTCCTACGACAGTGGCTATGCCGGTCTGGGTATGTGGGGGTGAAGATGGCATACCATCAATCCTATCTCAAAATGAAGAGGGACGTTCAACGCTTGGGAATATGGGCTATATGATGAAGGAAAAAGCCTATGCTCACGAAATCGAAAAGTCCCGCAAGAAGATATACTTCAATTGGGAGCTTTTGTGGAATTTTCACGGCAATGGCTATATGCAGCTCGTTCAGCAGATTGAAAAGGAGCTTTTCAGAGAGTATAATCGCGCTATTGAAACTTGGCGTAACGAAGGAGCCATTAATCGTCGTCAGATGAAAAAACTCCATGACAAATGGAGTTCATTTATCGTGGAGAAATATTACGAACACTTCGAAATGAAGTAAAGAGTCACAATATCTCCAACAACTACAAAACACCCGCGCAGAACTCCTGCAACCAACTCAAAATCAACAAAGGGCACCCGCAGGTGCCCTTTGTTGTATGGTCGTTGCAATTAATTATGCCTGCACGATAGCTCCCATAGGGCAAGCATCTGCACAAGCGCCGCAATCAATGCACAAGTTGGGGTCAATCTTGTAGATATCACCTTCAGAGATAGCTCCTACAGGACATTCGTCAATACAAGAACCGCAAGCTGCACAGTTTTCAGTGATTTTGTAAGCCATGTTTAATTTTTTTAGTTATTTGATAGTTTCAATCATCAGTTGTGTCCGCAAAGATAACATCTTTTTATCGGATTAATCAAATTATTTATATCAATATCCGAAAATCTCTTTGAGCTCGAGTTTTTGGATGGGACCGTACTCCAAGAGTCTCTTCATATCAAAATCTTCATAGCGGCCGAGAATGCAGATGGTGTAGTAACGGTCTTTGATGTTTTCCTGCTGGTACTTCACCACATCATCGAGAGTTAGAGTCTGTGCCTTTGCAAATACTTCGCGGTTGATGTCATAATCCAGACCAAGTTTTTGCGCACTGATATATTGCCATAGAACATTATCCCTAACTGTGCGGGCTGTACGGAGATTACTGATTAGTGATTCCTGGGCTATGTCAAATGCATTTTGTGACACCGGCATATTGTTGATGATTTCATCGAAGGCTGTCATAGCGTCAATAAGCTTGTCATTTTGTGTGGCTATGAAACTGGCGAAAAATGTTTCGTGTTCCAAATCCGTAGGCAGATATACTCTGGCATTTGCAGAATAAGCCAAACCGCGTGCTTCACGCATCTCCTGGAATACTATGGAGTTCATTCCGGAGCCGAAATAGGAGTTGTACAGGTTTGTTATGGGGACTATGGCCGGATCGTACTTATGTCCGATGTTCGATACTGCTAAATAATAGAGCTGGTTGGCGTCGAAAGGAGCAAGGAAGACTTTGGTGCCGTCGGTCTTAGCTATTTTATAGGGGTTCCCCGATACGACAGGAGTAAGGGATTCAGGCACATTGTGGGTCTCGGCAATCAGATTCACGATTTTTTCCCCTTCAGCGGGTCCGTAATAGAGGATTTTGTGCTCCATCGTGAAAATGTTGTGGATTTTGTCAGTGAGATCGCTGCTTTTCAGATTTTTTATCTCTTTATCCGAGAGAACATTTGTGGAGGGATTTTCAGGTCCGTAGATACCGTATTGCTGGAGACGTGAGAAGATGTCCCTCTGTCCGAGCTTCGCATTGGCACGCTCCTGAAGCATATTGCCCTTGAGCAGAGTGAGAACTTCCTCGTCAGGTTGTGCATCAGCCACCAGTTCTTCCATCATTTTAACTGCCTCTTCCATATTCTCGCCGAGCCCGGAAATGGTTACATAGGTGCGTTCGCCTGTGCAACTTACACTAACCGAACAAGCGATCTTATACAATGCCTTCTGAAACTCTTCCTTACTCATTGTACTTGTACCCAGATAACCGATATAGTCAGCTGCAATGGGAAGCACTTTGTCGGCATAGCTGCCCGTATCGAAGAGATATGTGAGGGTAAATAGGTCATTGATGGTGTTCTGCTTGTAGAGTACTTGTATATTGCTCTTTGCGGTCAATATATCCATATCCTTTTCAAAGTCTACAAATACGGGTTCAATGGGAGCCACCTGTGAAGCCTGAATCTCACGCAAGAATGCGCTGGAAGTATCTCTATTGGTAAAAATAGGGGTAATTGCCGGTTTTGCAATTTTGGTGTCCGCAGGGTCTTTTTTCTCAATTTTATCCACGCGGACGTAGTTGTCTGCAAAATGCTCATTGGCGAATGCCACAACTTCCTCTTTGGTAATCTTGGAGAGTCTGTCAACCTCGCTGATGTAATCAGCCCAGGCGATCCCATCGATAAAGCAGTTAACCAGAGAGCGCACAATGTATGATGCGTTCTGATTCTGCTGCATCTTCTGGCGTTTCATGTTGTTGATGATGGAGGGCAGGAGGTCATCATCAAAGTTGCCGGATTTGATTTTTTCAAGTTCTTCAAAAGCTATTGCAGCCACTTCGTCAAGAGTCTGTCCCTTTTTGGGCTCCCCCTGGATTATAAATACAGAATAGTCGGCAAGAGAGTAGTTGCCTGCACCAATACCGAGAGTCTTTTGCTGTTGGTTGACGTTGAGGTCAAAAAGACCTGCCGATCCGTTATAGAGGACTGAACGCATAAGTTCGAGCATAAGGGCTTCGGGAGATGCAGCGCCGGGGAATCTCCAGGCAATTATTGTACTGGGAGACTCAACTCCGAGAACCTCAAACTTGCGAGGTTCGGTGATGGGATCTTCGGGTTCGAATTCAAGCTTGGGAAGATTGGGGTTAGGTTTGAGAGCCGAGAAATGTTTGTCGATGATTTTTATAGCCTTATCGGGGTCGAAATCACCGGCAAGGCAGACTGCCATATTATTGGGGACATACCACTCTGATTTGTAATTTTTCACATTTGTAATGGAAGGATTCTTGAGATGATTAGCCCAGCCGATAACCGGAGTACCATAAGTATGTTTCTTGAAAAGTTCGGCAAAGAGTTTTTCAAACTGCTTTTCGCTATCCATCGCAGCGTACATGTTGTACTCCTCGTATATGGTCTCCAGCTCGGTGTGGAATCCGCGGATCACGCTGTTGGCAAACCTGTCGGCCTGGATTCTGGCCCAGTTGTCAATCTGGTTGGAGGGGATATTCTCCACATAGCATGTAACGTCGTTGCCGGTATATGCGTTTGTGCCGCGGGCTCCGATGCTTGCCATCAGTTTGTCATACTCATTGGGAATGGCAATCTTCGAAGCTTCATAGGAGATGGAATCGATCTCTTTATAGATAGCTGTACGCTCCTCTTCATCAGTGGTAACACGATAAATTTCGAAGAGTTCTTCTATGCGGTCGAGGAGTACCTTTTCCTCTTCGTAATTCTGAGTACCGAACTTCTCCGTGCCCTTAAACATCAGGTGCTCGAAGTAGTGTGCCAAACCGGTGGTTTCTACGGGGTCATTCTTGCTGCCTACGCGTATGGCTACGTGGGCATTGACGCGGGGTTCATCTTTATTGACAACCATATAGACTTTTAGTCCGTTGTCAAGTGTGTAGATTCGTGCCCCCAGTGGGTCACCGGGAACTGACTCGTAAGAATAGTTGTTGCAAGATGCAAATACAAATAGGGTTGCGAGAAGCAGATAGATAATTCTCTTCATTGTAGTGTTGGATTATGTTTGTTTGGTTCGATTTATGCAAATAATAAACAAAAATAGCAAACTATATTTATTATCTTTGCCAAAAATTAAATAAAATGAAGAAACTGCTGATCATAATAAGTTTGATTCTGAGCCAATTCTGTGTCTATCAAATGGTTGCCCAGGAGCCGCAGGTAATGCTCGATGAGAGCAAGGTTATTAGTTTCGATAAAAAAATCCACGATTTCGGAGAGGTTATGATTTCGGATGGGCCGGTAAAATGCACATTTACATTCACAAATATCAGTGATTCGCCGATCGTGGTGCATAATATCATTTCATCCTGCGGATGTACCACACCCCAATGGACCCGTTCTCCGGTAAAACCGGGCGGAAAAGGCAAAGTGGATGTGGTGTTCAACAATGATCAGGGACCTTTTCCCTTTGATAAGACCCTTACACTCTATGTTTCGGGTGTCGGTCGTCCGGTTGTCCTAAGAATCAGGGGTATAGCCTATGAGAAAAGTAAAAATGTAGATGAGCTCTTCACCGGTAGAATCGGACAGATGGGCATAAATAAAAGTGCAGTCTCCCTTCGAAACATAGAGCAGGGTGTACTCAAGCAGGACGAAATAGATATTGCCAATCTCTCCTCATCTCCTCTGAAGGTGGAAACCAGAGAGGTTAGCCGCGGACTTCTGCTCACGGTTTATCCCAATCCAATTCCCCCAAAAAGTATGGCCAAACTCACCTATACCGTGGATCCAACTCTTATGCCGAAGCGTAGTTGGGGCAAACAGACCTTCACGGGACGCTTCGTCCTTAATGGGAAAAAACAGCCCGAAGAGTTCACTGTGAGTGCCGTAATAGTGGACAATTTCCGCGACATGAACGCAAAGCAGATAAAAAATGCTCCATTACCAATTGTAGAGAAGCCTTATTACAGTTTTGGTACCGCAGTCAAAGGTACTGTACTCGACATTTCCTATAAAATCAAAAATAAAGGCAAAAGTGAACTGCTGATACATACGGTGGAGAGTGAAAAGAGCGGTTTGAGTCAGATTGGCCCAACACCGCTCCGCATTAAAGCAGGAGAAAGCGCTACCCTGAAACTCAAGTTTGATACAAGAGAACATTCCGGAGAAATGATTAATATCCTTACTTTGATAACAAATTCTCCATCCGATCCGATGGTAAATATTTTCATCACAGGTACCGTCAAATAGAACTAAACAGCTCTTTTAACCGGAAACAATATGAAGAACAAACCTCAAGGAGATTTTTTCGCAGATTACAATAATGAAGATACCGCACTTGTAATTAACAAGGGAGTGGAGCAGCCGCCCATCATCAATCCCTATGTAAAGTCATTTTACAAAAAGAAACCCTCCTTGCTTTCCGTGGATAAATATATGGAAGGCATAACAGCCGGAGATACTACTATCCTCAGTCAGGCAATTACACTAATAGAGAGCTCATTGGCGGAACACCGCGAGATTGCACGAAAAATAATTGAGCGTTGTCAGATAATATCTGCACGGCAGCACTCCATGAGAATAGGTATTACCGGAGTGCCGGGAGCGGGAAAAAGTACCTTTATAGAGGCTTTTGGCTCTTTTCTAACCTCTAAGGGATATAAGCTCGCAGTGCTGGCGATAGATCCGAGTTCCGAACGCAGCAAGGGAAGTATTCTTGGGGACAAGACCAGAATGGAAACTCTCTGTAATGATCCCAACGCCTTTATTCGGCCCAGCCCCAGTGCGGGTTCGCTCGGAGGTGTGGCACGAAAGACCCGCGAAACAATCTTACTTTGTGAGGCTGCCGGCTTCGATGTCATATTCATAGAGACGGTAGGAGTAGGGCAGAGCGAAACTGCCGTTCACTCCATGAGTGACTTTTTTTTGCTGCTGATGCTCTCGGGAGCCGGAGATGAACTTCAAGGAATCAAGCGCGGAATCATGGAAATGGCCGACCTCATAGCCATTACCAAGGCTGATGGAACCAACATATCCAAATCCAATATGGCGCGTGCTCTCTATTCCAATGCACTGCACCTGTTCCCTCCAACGGAATCGGGCTGGATACCAACGGCACTGACCTCTTCTGCAGTTACAAAAGAGGGACTTCCGGCTATTTTGCAGAAGATAGAGGAGTATTTTGCTTTGGTCAAGGCAAACGGATATTACTTTAAGAAGCGAAGGGAACAGGCCAGATTTTGGATGTATGAAAGCATTAATGAATCACTCAAGAATATGTTTTATGAAAACCCCTTAATAGAGAAACTTCTGCCCGAATACGAAAGTTCGGTGCTGGAGGGGGAGATTGAGTCATTTTCGGCTGCAACAGAACTAATTGAAAAATATAAGAGTACTAAATAGAGAGAGAAGTTATGAATTGGAGTCTCTTTGCAAATGTGCTGAAAAACGGAGTACTCATTACCGGACTGGTTACCGTAATGATGTTGATGATAGAGTTCATCAATGTTTCGTCTCATGGAAAATGGTTTGAGCGACTAAAGGGAGCACCCAACAAACAGGTCTTTCTCGGAACCCTTTTGGGCCTTATTCCAGGATGTGTAGGTGGGTTTGCAGCGGTATCGCTCTATACTCACCGCCTGATAGGATTCGGAGCTTTGGTTGCAATGATGATAGCATCTTCTGGAGATGAGGCCTTCGTGATGCTGGCCCTTATACCTAAAGATGCCCTGATACTTTTTGGAGTTCTTTTCGTAATTGCTATCGTCTCGGGACTTCTGATCAACCTGTTTGCTCGCCTGAGGAGAGGCGAAAAAAGGTTTAAGACTGCCTGCAAAGATGAGTTTGAGGTGCATAATGAAGATCACCACCACACGTTTGAGACTCCTCATTTCAGTTTAGCCAATATCAAGTATTTTTCCTGGCGGAAAATAGTGCTTATGGTGGCCCTTACTGCCTTCATTGTGGCTTTGGGATTTGGTGTTCTCGGCCACGACCACCATGAGGCGACTCAAATTGTCACTGAAACGGTCTCTCCGGAGTACGATCATTTCCAAGACCATGCAGAAGATCAACTCCACGACCATGTAGAAGACCATTTCCACCACCATGCACACGGTATCTCGTTTCTCGATGAATACTGGATCAATTTGCTTTTCGCAATACTTGGTTTAGTCGTGCTTGTGGTAATTGCGGTTTCGGGTGACCATTTTATCAAGGAGCACTTGTGGGATCATGTCATACGCAAGCATTTTTTATCAATATTTCTATGGACAACCGGAGCGCTGCTTTTAGTACAGCTAGGTCTTCATTATTTGAACATAGAGTCCTGGACAAGCGATAACATACCCTTGATGATACTGATTGCGGTCCTGGTCGGACTAATTCCGGAATCCGGCCCTCATTTGGTCTTTGTAGCCCTTTATGCAAGTGGTCTGGTGCCTTTTTCAGTATTGCTCGCTAGTTCAATTTCCCAGGACGGTCACTCTTCGTTGCCTCTCCTTGCCGAGACAAAGAAAGGCTTCTTGAAGGCAAAACTGGTAAATATGATCATAGGACTGATAGTAGGGTATGGGGCTTATCTTTTGAATTTTTAAAATAGAATACAATATGGCAATCATAAGAGAATTAAACGGCATAACCCCAAAAATAGGCAAGAGATGTTTTATCGCCGAGAATGCGGTCATAGTTGGGGATGTAGTCATCGGAGATGACTGTAGCATCTGGTATGGAGCGGTGCTACGAGGAGATGTCAATCCCATAATAATAGGAGATAGAGTGAACATCCAGGATGGTGCGGTACTCCATACAACCTATAAAGAGTCAATTGTCGAAATAGGTAATGATGTCTCGGTAGGACACAATGCCATCGTCCACGGGGCAAAGGTAGGTAATGATGTCCTCGTGGGTATGGGAGCAATCCTTATGGATAATGCCGTCATTCCTGACAACACCATCATTGCCGCCGGAGCAGTAGTATTGACCAATCAAGTACTGGAATCCGGCATTTATGCCGGTATTCCTGCAAAGCGCATTAAGGAAGGTTCTGAAGCCATAAAAGCCGCTGCACACGAAAATGCCAAAGGCTATGTCACGTACAAAGAGTGGTACTAATTGGCTTTTTTGAGAATAACTGTCAGAGGGTTCTCGCTAATGACACTTTCATAGTCCGTATGAATCGTCCATGTCATTGTCATACTTATCACCTTGCCATTTTCGTCACGATTGCAGATACAGGTATATAGCGTTTTGCCACTATCCATATTTGTCAGAAGAATGGTATCATCATTCTCCTTTTTGACTTTGAGTAACTCGGTATCAATGACACTCAGACTATAAAGTCCCGTCATAACCCTGCACTGTGTGCCTGCTTCGGTAAATGTCACCAGTTTGGTTAATCCGGTGGTCTCGCCATTGATAAGATTAACGGTCTTGGATCCCATCCAGTTTTCTCCCCCTATGATCTCTACTACCGTATGGGTTTCATTAAACCATTCGCAGGAGGTAATGCTTAAAGTGGCAAGTGAGAAGAATAATGCAACGATAAGGCGGGATATAAGTCTCATAACAATTGTTCTAAAGTCATCACAATATAGATGCAAAAAATGGTGATTTCGTTGCACAACATTCATAAATATCTATCCTAGATTTGGAAAACATTGCGTAGAATCCACCAGGCGAAGAGCAGTGCTATTAAGATAAACAGGAATAGAGGCGAGTTGAAACGAGTGTAGAGCCTGGTGTATGAGCTTTTGCGGCGTTCAAGAATCATCACTACAGCTATCAGCGGTATGGATGATACGAGCAATGCATTGTGACGAAATGCTCCGGCTATGTCTAAATGGAGAAGATCGTGGATGGCTCTCTGCGCTCCACACCCCGGACAGGAATAGCCGGTCAGGGAGTAAAAGGGGCATTTTATAAAAATAGCGCTCTCCGGATCAAGCACAAAAAACAATATCGCACCGCAAAGGCATAAAACGAGTATCAGAATCTTCTTTTTGGACATTATTTTAAGTCTCTTAAAAAAGAGTGAGTTCGCGTGGACCCTCATCCATAATAACCGGTTCAGGTACCGATATTACCTTTTCCGGTGTGGTCGGCATATCTTTGTCGTTCCTCTCTATATTGTCGTTTCTGTCGTTATAGTTTTCGTCGTCCTCTCCATTTTCCTGCTCTTCTATTTCTTCGGCATCCGATTTATCCAATGGTTCGACAAAACGGACCTGAAGTACGTCGTAAGGGGAGACTTTTCTTCCTTTTGCCTTGTAACTTTTCTTTCCTATAAATTCTTCGACATCCAACAGCTCCGCTTTACGATTGGCATTCTTCCCCCTAAAGGTGATTTCCATCTGCGGCCAGGGATCTTCGCTGATTTCCAGCAGATGGGAGCCTTTGGATTCTGCAATAAAGGAGGCGGGGATATTGGCGTTTAGCTCGAAACTGAATCGTTTGATATAGGGAGATCCTGCAGCGTGGTCGTAGTATAGTACCGAGTAGGTTTTCTCTTCATCAAACTTTCCTATTGTCAATATATCTCCCTGGTACCTATTGCTAAGGTCGTAGGATGTGGTATAGAATGTGCCGTCCTTACAGATTACCAGAATACTTTCATCCTGGAAAAATTCTCCGAGGAATAGACCGCGACCTGCATCGTTGAGGCGCTGTACGTCGGTGTCAAACCAGATTTCTTTGCCTCCGAGGGTAGAAACGCCCTTGGATTTGATGTTAATGCGGTGTATAGTGTTATTTTTGGTTACAATATTGCCTCTGGAACTTCTACCTTTGATGGCAAGCTGCGAGAAGTCATAATCTTCGGAGATTTTTTTGAGTTTGGGCCTCGGACGATAATAGATTCTGACAGTCTCTGCTTCACCATTTGGATTTGCGGTAAACCACACCACACTAGATCCCTCTTTGCCCTGAGTCAGGTCGTACTCCTTGTCGCGGGTAATGCTTGTGACGGAAAATCTCTTCGCATAATAGGTGCCTCGCTTGCCATCACGGTAGATGGCATTGTATATGGTCCTCTCGTCCTTGCGGTTAAATACCGCAGCATGTATTATATCCTTGCCTACAAATGCCTTATCGCTAACTTTGGTTACCAGATAGGTGCCGTTTTTGAGGAAGACTATGATCTCCGCAATGTCAGAGCAGTCACAGACATACTCGGAATCCTCCACCTTTTTCTGGTCAATTCCGATAAAGCCTTCAGCTTTATTGGCGTAGAGTTTTGCGTTGGAGACAACCACTTTTTCAGCCTGGATTGTCTCAAAGGTGATGAGTTCGGTGCGGCGCGGATAATCCTTTCCGTATTTCTTCTTGAGTTGTCTGAAGTACATTATAGTGTACTCGGTCAAGTGTTCCAGGTGGTTCTTGACCTCCTCTATATTATTTTCGATCCCTAGAATCCTCTCCTCGGCAGCCTTGATGTCGAAACGGGAGATTTTCCTTACGGGTTTCTCAACAAGCTTATCAATGTCAGCGCCCGTTATTTCCCTCCGAAGGAGGTGCTGATACACTTTCATTCCGGCCTCGACATCGGCGAGTTGCTGCTCCCAGGTGGCAGCATCGTTCTCCAGAATTCTGAATACCTTCTTTTCGAAAAATATCTTTTCCAGAGAAGAGAAGTGCCAATCGTTTTCGAGCTCTTCAAGCTGGATCTGCAATTCTTGCCGGAAGAGGTCGCGGGTGTGCATTGCGTTGTACCTAAGTATCTCGTCCACGCCCATAAAGTGGGGTTTGCGGTCGTGGATTACGCAGGCATTGGGGGAGACGGAGACTTCGCAGTTGGTGAAGGCATATAGGGCATCTATAGTCTTGTCGGGCGAAATGTCATTCTGCAGTTGAATATTGATATCCACATTGTCTGCGGACATATCGTCCACCTTGCGGATCTTGATTTTACCCCTTTCGTTGGCTTTGATTATGGAGTCTATCAGGGAATCGGTGGTCTGCCCGAATGGCAATTCGGTGATGGAGAGAGTCCTCCTGTCCACCTTGACTATCTTTGCGCGGACTTTGATCCTACCGCCTCTCATGCCCCGGTTATATTTTGAGCAATCAGCCAGACCTCCGGTCTGGAAATCGGGGAGTATTTCAAAATCCTCATCCTTCAGTGCACTTATGCAGGCATCTATCAATTCATTGAAATTGTGTGGCAATATCTTGACTGCGAGTCCTACGGCAATACCCTCAGTACCTTGAGCCAGCAGCAGCGGAAATTTCATCGGTAGGGCTATCGGCTCCTCATTTGTACCGTCATAAGAGGGGACGTATTCTGTGATTTTAGGGTTAAATGCCACCTCGAGTGCAAACTTGCTCAATCTTGCCTCGATATACCTCATTGCGGCGGCAGGGTCTCCCGTAAAAATATTACCCCAGTTGCCCTGAGTGGAGATCAAATAATTCTTTTGCCCAAGCTGTACCAGCGCATCCTTAATGGAGGCATCTCCGTGAGGATGGAGTTTCATGGTGTCGCCTACGATGCCCGCAACCTTATGGAAGCGGCCGTCATCGCTCTTCTTCATGGCGTGAAGAATGCGGCGTTGCACGGGCTTTAGTCCGTCATCAATATGGGGAACGGCTCTGTCGAGGATTACATACGAAGCATAATCCAGGAACCACTCACGATACATTCCGGAGAGTTTATATTTGCTCTCTCCGCCCGCCATAACCTTATCAAATCTGTGGTCTTCCTCAACATCATCATCCTCTTCGACAATAATGTCCTGGTCGGATTCCTCGTCGGAATAGTTCTCTTCGGTCAGGAGATCATCCTCTTCTACAAAGTCGTCTGTTTTATTTGCCATATATAGGGTATCTCAATTATTTTTCAGTCGTTAATATATCCAAAATTTCTCAATTTTCTTCTATCTTCCCTCCAGTCGGGTTCAACCTTGACGAAAAGCTGAAGGAAAACTTTTTTCTCAAAAAAATCCTCCATGTCGATACGGGCTTGAGTGCCTGTCTTCTTGAGAGCAGCCCCCTTGTTCCCTATGATGATGCCTTTCTGCGAATTTCGCATAACATTGATTACGGCACTGATGTCGTATCTCTCTTTGCCCTCCTTGAACTCCTCAATAACCACTTCCGTGCAGTAGGGGATTTCTTGCGAGTAATTTAATAAAATCTTCTCTCTTATGATTTCAGATGCAAAAAACCTCATGCTCTTATCTGTGAAGGTCTCTTTGTCATACCATGGCGGACTTACCGGAAGATGGGATAGAATTGTATCGAATAATTTTTCAAGATTGAATTTTTCGGTAGCGGAAACGGGTATAATCTCAGCCTTTGGTAGAAGCTCTTTCCACCGGGACATCATCTCCACCACCTTCTCCTGAGTGCTTAGGTCTATTTTATTTAGAACTACAATTACAGGACATTCGAGTTGGTTTAGCTTTTCTATATACGAAATATTCTTCTCTTTCTTTTCTACAACGTCAGTGACATATAGGATAATGTCGGCATCACCGATGGCAACATCCACAAAGTCCATCATGCTCTCCTGGAGCTTATAGTGTGGTTTGAGAATGCCCGGAGTGTCGGAATAGACTATCTGCCAATTATCTCCGTTTACAATTCCCATTATGCGGTGGCGAGTGGTCTGTGCCTTGGCAGTCACGATGGAAAGTTTCTCACCTACGAGGGCATTCATAAGTGTGGACTTACCCACATTGGGGTTGCCTATTATATTGACAAATCCGGATCTATGCATAATTGTCTGTTTTGTGCTGTTTCTCTTTGGTTGCTAATGGCTAACGGCCAAAAGCCAAAAGCTATTTAATTAAAGTTGCCCATTTTCAGATATGTTATTTCCTCCTCGGTCAAAAATCTCCATGCCCCCCGGCGAAGATTCTTTTTGGTAAGGCCGGCAAAATAGACTCTGTCAAGTTTTTTAATCTCATACCCCAGGTGTTCAAACATTCTTCGAACAATTCTATTTCGCCCTGAATGTATCTCGATACCCACTTGCGACATATCATCATCCACATAGGAGAGTGAATCTGCATGTATTTCGCCATCCTCGAGTGCGATCCCCTTGAGGAGCGCATCAAAATCGTTTTTTTTGAGGTTTTTGTCGAGGAATACATGGTATATCTTCTTTACATTGTATGAAGGATGTGTCAGGCGTGCCGCCAAATCTCCATCATTTGTAAATAGCAATACACCGGTGGTAGCTTTGTCGAGACGTCCTACAGGTACTACGCGTTCTTTGCATTTTTCAGGTGAAATGAGGTCGATAACAGACTTTTTTGCATGCGGGTCGCTCATTGTGGTTATATAGTTTTTTGGCTTATTCATAAGGAGATATACCTTCTTCTCTCCTTTGAGGCGTTGTCCGTTGAAACGGACGTCATCATCCTGCTTTACTTTTGTACCCAGTTCGGTGACAATTTCACCGTTGACTGTAACAAGTCCTGTTTTGATGTACTCGTCAGCCTCTCGTCTGGAGCATATACCCGAATTGGCTATGAATTTGTTGAGGCGTACAATCTCACTCAGCTCCAATTTTTCGGATCTTTTAGACCTTTCTTTCCTTTCCGGTTTGTCATGTTTACCGTATCTGTCACGACTTTCAGGCTTGTCATATCTGTCATGCCTCTCGCTGCGCTCTCGTCTGTCAGGTTTATCATGCCATTCCTCTCTGTCATGTCGTGAAGTTACGGCACCTTTTTTATTTACTGTAGCTCTACCCTTTCCGGTGGGTTTGCCTCCATCTTTATGATAGAACTTTTCATCATCATCTCTTTTGGGACGATCTGCCGAACGTGTAGTTCTGCGTGTCGCTTTTTCGGTGACACCGCTTTTTCGTGCCGGCTTATTGCCGTATGCCTCGCCTTTGCTCTCCTTACGGCTTCTTTCTGTTTTTCTGTTTTCCATTTTACATGCAATTTTGCGCGGCAAAGTTAACTTAATCTAAATTATTTTCCTATTTTTGAAACATAATTGAAAAAGAAAAAGATTGAGGATGAAAGGATTTTTCAATATGGCAATCGACTCTCTTCTGGACAATAGATTGCGCTCCACACTTACCATACTTATTATTGCTACAGGCATCACTTCGCTGGTCTCCATCCAAACAGCCATTGAAGGGCTTTCGCAGACCGTAGAAAAGAGTTTTGGCCGAATGGGAGCACACTGTTTTACCATTTCATCCCTCGAAGAGGAGCATGAGCACTTTGCTCGCGCCATCTCCTGGAGTGATGTACGGCAATTCGTCAGGAGATACGACTCTAAAGCGGTGGTAAGTATCAATTCTTCGATTATTATGCAGCAAGTCTCCGCCGGAAGTGTAATCAGCGACCCCACAGTCACCGTAACAGCAACGGATGAACATCATCTACGCCTCGGACTTGCCTCATTGGCTTCCGGACGCAATTTCAGCAGCCGTGAGATCGAGGGCTCAAGCGACCTTTGCATTATAGGAGACAATATCGCCAGACGGCTCTTCAGCGGTAACGATCCCCTTGGTCATACTCTGAGAGTGGGTGCGGTGGAGTATTTAGTGACCGGTGTGATGGAGAGAGAGGGGGCGCTTTTCGGTATCGGTACTGACAATACAGTATTAATCCCGTTGGGTCCGGCACGTACGCGTTTGCTCTCTTCCGATGCAGGCTATTCGCTGGATATAATGCCGGTAGGAGAGGAGTCCGCCTTTGAACAGGCATGGGAGCGAGCTGTAGTGGTTATGAAACTCATCAGGGGACTACGTCCGCAGGATGATGCAAATTTTGCAATCAGTCGTAGCGATTCTATAATGAGGGAGCTGGATGCCCTCAAGGGAAAACTCTCCATAGCGGCTTTGGTTATCGGATTGATTACTTTACTTGGGGCTTCGGTGGGGTTGATGAATATACTGCTGGTTTCGGTCAAGGAGCGTACTTGCGAGATAGGCATACGCAAAGCTCTCGGTGCCAAACCGCGTACAATTGCCATGCAGTTTCTGGCCGAAGCAGTGCTGATAGGACAGATAGGATGTGCATTAGGTCTGTTTATGGGGTTGCTTTTCGGTAACCTGGTGGCAAAATTGTTGGGTTGTGCCTTTGCCCTCCCCTGGCGTTGGCTGGGTCTCTCTGTGCTGATATGTATAGTGGTCAGTATCCTTTCCGGCTATCTGCCGGCCCGCCGCGCCTCTCTTTTGGATCCCATAGAAGCATTAAGATGGGAGTAGGGTTACGGGGTACGGGTTGCGGGTTACGAGGTGCGGTTGCAGGGGGTCTTAGTATAGATACTCCATTACGAGAGTTTGCTGATTTCTTTTTGTGATAAGCCGGTGGCTTGGGAAATGGTATCGAGTGACACTCCTTGGGACAACAATGACTTTGCAACTTGACGTATCCCTTCCTCCATTCCTTCTTCCCGTGCGGATTCGATAATA
>DBQO01000039.1 GCA_002305275.1 Bacteroidales bacterium UBA1392
TGTCTACTTTTTGCAAGCAGTGCATCTTTCGTATCAAACCTTTCGGACTCGTCAGAATTTCTGTACAAAAAACTCATTTAGTCGTCAGAATAAATGTAAATTTCCTGAATATTCGTCAGAATTTCTGTATATTTGCAAAAAGTTCGTCAGAACTTCTGTGCAAAAACGAGCTTACTCGTCATAATTTATGTGCAAATATGGGAGTTTAACGTCAGAATAAATGTAAAATGAAAAGGGAAATATACACAAAACTACTTGAGTGGAAGGCTCGTAGAGACCATAAGCCTCTTGTCGTGGATGGTGCTCGTCAAGTCGGTAAGACATATATACTAAAGGAGTTTGGATCCAAGGAGTACAAAAACTGCGCATATGTAAACCTTGACAAGGATAATGTAGCGAAGGTTATCTTTGAACCGGACCATAATATTGAACGGATTATACGCACTCTCTCTGCTCATACGGGTATTGATATAAAGGCTGAAAAGACATTGATTATTTTAGACGAGATTCAAGAAAGTTCGGCTGCACTTGGATCTCTAAAATATTTCCATGAGGATGCTCCTCAATATAATGTGGTTGCGGCAGGTTCCTTGTTAGGCATCTCCATTCATGAAGATCAATCCTTTCCGGTAGGAATGGTGGAGATTCTGCAAATGTACCCGATGTCTTTTCACGAGTTTCTGAATGCCACCGGCAATGAACGGCTGGTGGATTTGCTATTGAATTGTGACTGGGAAATTGTTAATACTCTTAATGAAAAATATATAGATCTTCTGCGCCAGTATTATTATGTTGGAGGAATGCCTGAGGCTTTAGCAGCATATATTGAGCAAAAAGGGCTTAATACTGTTCGCAAAATCCAGAAAGATATTTTAGCCGGATACCGCAGGGATTTTTCCAAACATGCGCCCAATAATGAAGTGGCTCGTATTGAAATGGTGTGGGATTCCCTGCCCTCCCAGCTTGCCAAGGAGAACAAGAAATTCATTTACAATGCAGTACGGAAAGGAGGACGAGCAAAAGAGTTCGAAATTGCCCTAAGGTGGCTTAAAAATGCCGGTCTAATATACATAGTCCATCGTGTTTCCAAAATAGAGATGCCTCTGAAATTTTATGAAGAGTTTGATGTGTTTAAGATATTTCCACTTGATGTTGGCCTTCTCGGTGCAATGACGGATTCACCCGCTTCACAAATGCTGGTTGGGGATAACTGCTTCAAAGAATTCAAAGGAGCATTCGCTGAATGCTATGTAAATGAACAACTCGCGCGAATGCAGCTTCCAACATTCTATTATTCAAGCAACGATACCACAGTAGAAATAGACTTCGCTGTTCAAACACCTAATCGTGTAATCCCAATCGAAGTGAAGGCAGAAGAAAATGTTCACTCAAAATCACTAAAGACTTACATTGACAACAACCCATCCCTGAAAGGCCTTAGAATCTCTATGAAGAATTATGAAGACCAAGGATGGATGGAGAATATCGGTCTTTATGCTGTAGAAGGGTTTCTTAGAAAGCAGTAATTTACTACGCTCCTTTCCCAATAGAACCGGGAAAAAGCACTTAGTATAATTCAAAAACCAAGAATATAGCACAATCAAGCTTATTGCATTAACCCTGCTTGAGTATAATATTCGGTGATGAACGATGATAAAGCGGGTCTTTTTGTGATGGGTGCGGTTTCTCCTTCAATATCTAAGTCCCTACAATCAACCAGGAGCCCCGGAATGCCATTTTCCATAACAGGTTTGAAGTAGTTGTCATTAATTTCAACCCTCTTTTTAATCCAATTGAACATCTTAGTTGGATCATAAATTTCCAGTGAAATGAAATCAACTCCCTCAATCCCCTCCCCATGGTACCATTCCTTAGTCCTCAGAACATCACGTACGGATACCTTATTTCCTTTATTGTACCTGCCGCCAATTAGTTTGATTGGGATTTTGAAATGAACTTTCCATTCTTCAGCTTCCTCATTAATAAGATTGCCGGCAATCAGGGTAGATACACAAAAAGCGGAACAGGCAGCCCCTTCATTCTCGTACAATGGCCATAAAGCACCCCCGTAAAAATCCATCGGCGCATAACAGTTATCGAACTTATGTTCAAATTTGTCAAAGAAATCAATTATTCTTTTAGCCGATCTTTCATTGATAAGATATTTTATAAAGAGTACCTTACCTTTTCTTGAATTAAACCTCAGAGTACTTTCGATTTTTTGCGGCGATTCAATGTAAGCCTTAAAAGTTCCTCCGAGTATCCCTAGGCCAATCCTCTCCTTAAAGACGCCTTTAAAGACCTCTAAAGGTTTTGCTCCCGATATACTGTACGCCTTTGTTCCTTCGATATTGCTGCTTTTCAAAGTAACAATGGTATGTCCTATGAAACGATATTGAAAGCTAAAAATCATTTTGGAAAAAGATTTTATAGCAGAGTTTAATAAGCCGGCAGGGCCTTGCCAATTTATCGGAGAGGGTGGCGAAATTACATATAAGGTAATCTCATGCATTTCAAATGGGGCTATTTACAAATATTCAGTACTTCCTAAGTGACCCATAGAAGAGAGCTAAATAAATAAGTGGTACAATAAAAGGCATTACTGCGGCAAACACAATAATTGCCATACCATGCAACAACAGATATCCGGCGACAAAAGTCACCATTGATATTAAAAGCGTTTTATAGGACGCACGGAGACGGGCAACATTGTAGCCACTTTTTTCCTTCCTCTCAGCAGAAAAAATTAACAGACAAGCCCCTATGAAATATAGCAACACCGACAATTCGTCGCCCTGATTATTCGTTATGAGAGCAAAATTCTTAGTTGATAGGTATTGTGAATGGAGGGTAAAAACATTCCACTCCAGCCATTGAGGCTTTTCACCCAAATGAATGAAAAAATAGCCCCCTACTGCCCCAAGCAACAGCAAAACAACACCAACGTACTTTATTTGCCACGGCAATAAGGGCAAGCGTTTAAAATCGCCGACATCCTCCATTCTATCTATATAACTGTTGTAGATACTACCGAGCCATCCTCAAGATGGATTTCAAAATATACCATCCCGAACTTATGGTTATACTTGTATATTAATTTTTTGTAACCGGGATAGGGCATGTTTTGCTCGACTGTAGTTACTTTAATCTGAAAAAAACCATATTCAAAATCATCTGTCTCTGATTTAGCGATTACCTTACGTACTAATTTTTTCCCCTCCTCTGTTTTGTATTCCCATTTGTCACCCACTTTGGCACCATATCGAGCAAATACCGATTGCTCACCTTTTGAATTAAGGACTGCCACTCCTTCGGTCGAATTTATTACATTTAAGGTACAATCAACAGTTCCATCCGGATTTACATAGGGCTGTATGAACAGATGTTTATATTCTATCGGAAGTTTTGTGGTAATACGTAAATCAACCACACCATTCTCATTGTCAACCACTTCTGATTTGGCCTGGATGCCAATGGGGTCTCCATCAATTTTTATATAGCCTGAAGATTTGGTGCCAACCTTATTTGCAGGAAGATCCGTTTGTCCTCCAATAGTAACTTTTGGAGATCCTAATTGCAGAATATCACAGGAGGCACATAATGCAAGAGTAACAAATAGGGATAATAATAATTTGGTTTTCATAGGTCAGTATTTTAAAAGGTCAATAAATGAGTATATAAATATTCATATTTTGTTCAAAAATACACTTTTTTTCATAATAGCCTAATGTTTCAAAGAGAAATATTTATTTCTTTGATTTAGAGCAATAAGATTTATACAAATAAAAAGAGACCGGCTACAAATTTTAGTCGGTCTCAATATTTTTTAGGTATAATCAAATATTCCTATTTTCCATCATATACTCCCGCGAAGAGCATCACACCGGATGATTTTTCTACTATGGTGTAAACAAATGGATGGTCTGCAAAGAACTCAATCACTTTTGGCTGTTCGCCACCAGCGGAGGCCATTCTTATCATAACTGCAGTAACTGCAGCGGCCTCTGTTCCCCATTCAGTGACATTGATACGAGCCTTTTGAATAACTGACCCAATATAGAAATCATTTATGCTAGAATGGGAAAGAAATTTGTCGAACTGAGCCTGAAAAGGCACAAATGCCCTACGGATTCCCAAGGCTTTTAGCATATCTGTGAGTTCGTATTTATTTTCTGACTCAAATTTGGGGAGTCGAAGGTAAACAAGAGTCTCAGTTGACATTGAGGATAAAGCTTCAGACCACTTCTCAGAAGTAAGAGTTGAGAACAGCTGCTCGAGACCGTTGCCACCCTTTACATCAGGCAAAATAATATACATGGCAAACTTTCCATTCGCATACGGAAGCTCTACGATTGCATTCTCCCCCATTCTTCCATAATTAAAATGCCTTGAAGAGATCATATAATCGACCCTCCTTTGGCCTCCTCCGTCCAGATAGAAAGTTGCCGATTTCTGTGTAACATCTTTGTCGAACATGGGTTTCCCTGCCTCCTCACTCCATTTTGCTTTGAAATAAAGCGCATTTAGAATTGCAGCTGCAAAATCCTGATCTACATCGCCTTCATCAAGAAAAGGAAAGATAAATCCGTTGGTGTTGCGATATGCCCATTCATTGATCCTGTCAACTACTACCTTCGGATTTGAAGCATTCACATACTCAACGGGAGCATAGTACACCTTTTCAGCTATATTGCGAAATCCGTCCTGAACACGGAATTCTTCATTTACGATTACTGCGTCAGTCAGCTTCAAT
Organism: Bacteroidales bacterium UBA1392; assembly: GCA_002305275.1. GTDB lineage: Bacteria > Bacteroidota > Bacteroidia > Bacteroidales > UBA932 > Cacconaster. The sequence goes on from DBQO01000039.1 coordinate 4,754, forward strand.
GCCACAGAGTCATCAAGCGCAGGTAATTGATTGAGCAATAGATTACAATAATCATTCAGGGCCTTTTGATCTTCTCCATACCCCAGGGTTCCGATAATCTCCGAAGCCGTCTCACCGCTGGCACCATTCGCAGTAATGGCTAGGGCATATTGCAAGCTTAGTGGAGAATAAATAATACTCTTTTGTCCCTGATTGTAGAGAGTTTTCAGGCTCTTAATTGCAAAAGCATTTCCGGCATTAACATAAGTTTTTTGCTCCTCACTCAATGTAACTTTTGTTATAGTTGCATCCGGAGTGGGAGAAACAATTTCTATGGGATTTTTCACCCGTGGAACATCACTTTTTTCACATGCTGTGAAACCTAATACGGCAATTACAATAAATAATGTGATTTTGATCTTGTTCATAATTGTTATTCTATTTTTCAATATTCTCGATAGTTATTAAATAAAAACTCTTGTCGTTTATTATATATACGAAGCAACTCATTAAATACTGCCAACTGAAAAAAAATATAATATTTTTTGACTGTTTGGAAGTATTTGTAACTATCTTCGTATATATGTATAGAACGGCATAGAGTGAAAGATAAGAATCTCGCTAACCATGATGCCCTACTTGCAGCCAAATGTACTAAAGGTGACAATAGGGCAAGGGAGCAGCTGTATAAGGATTATGCGGCCAGGGTGTATATGCTCTGTATGCGATATACCGGAGATTCTACTTTAGCAGAGGATTTAATGCAGGACTGCTTTATTCGGATCTTTGACAACATTCGTAAATATGATTCCAACAAGGCATCGCTTAAAACCTGGATATCGCATATTACGGTTAATCTCTTGATTGATCATTTAAGGCGGAATAAGAAATTCACTTTCGTATCAATAGACGAACAGAGATTAGATATTGTGGAACCTGAGTATAATAGTCTGATTCATGTCCCTCAAGATGTCATATTGAAAATGATTGCGGATTTGCCGGATAGTAAAAGGACTGTGTTTAATTTATATTGTCTGGAAAACTATACCCACAAAGAGATAGCTGAGTTATTGGGAATAAAGGAAAATACGTCATCATCGATCCTCTATAAAGCGAGAGTTATATTGGCAGATAGGGTTAATGCATATATTAAGGAGAAAGGCTTATGAAAACCGACTTCGACAAATACATCTCCGATCAGATACAAAACATTGAAGATAACCTTCAAGTTGGTAACTGGGGAAAATTCCAAACGCGCTATGCACGACATAGAGGTGTTAAGATGGTGCGGATCATAATACCCGTAGTTGCCGCTGCCTCCGTTATAATTGTGTTGTTGTTATCCGGAATAAACAGGATAGATAATGGAATAAAACGGATAGACGACAACTATCTCTTAATTGCCGAAACTACTCCAACCATCAGGACAGAGGTCCCTGCTTTTAGGAAAGTATTTATGCCTTCACATAGACATCAGGAGCCTACAAAGCCTGACACCTTTCATATACCGGATTCCCAACCGCAGATTGATGCGGAGACCTTAATTCAAGAGAATGTCGACGCGCCCAAGTTTGAACATGCGACAAAAAAGGATTCCATACATCAACCAATTCCATCCTACGACTATTTTGATGCTGATAATGATGCTACAGCCTATATTCCCAAGAAGAGTCTTTCCATATCATCGATAGGTATATCGGGAAGCCAGGGCTTAGTAGGTTATAGTCAGTTCGATATGCCCTTTGGGGCTTTTCAGCTTAGAACGTCCTATGCAGAAGAAAAACCAAGAGGTGATATTTCACACGAAAAACCAAGAGATAGTATCCTAGTGGATAAACCTGTGGATAATATTGTCCTCGGAGAGACAGAAGAGGTAAAATACAGGCATCTGCCCCCTATAACCGTCGGAGTTTCCTTGGCCATCAATTTCACTCAACGACTTGTACTTATCACCGGGTTGGATTACTCATTATATCTTTCAGAGAAAAAAGAAATCATATCTCCCGACAAAGTGAGAATTGAAAGGCAACAACTCCATTATTTGGGATTGCCTTTTAGATTAAACTACACGATTTATTCAAAAAAATCATTTGAATGGTATGCCGGCGGAGGTTTCAAAGTGGATAAATGCATATATGCCAAATCCGGAGACGAAGTTCTAAAGGAATCCAATTTCTTATTATCTGCATTACTGACTACAGGAATTCAATACAATATTACACGCAACTTCTCCATATATTGCGAACCCTATTGCAGTTATTTGTTTTCGGATACAGGACTGCCTTCATACCGTAGTGAAAAGCCTTTTGAAATATCAGCGAGTCTCGGCATCAGAGTCAATCTATGAGGTGCCGGTTAGTATAATCAACTCTTCTTATTTCCCATCGTAAACTCCTGCAAAAAGTATTACGCCGGAGGTTTTTTCTACTATGCCATAGACGAAAGGATGGTCGGCAAAGAAATCAATCTCTTTATTAGGTTGATTGGGAATAGAGGTAAATCCAATTTGCACTGCTGTGACGGCTGCCGCCTCTGTACCCCATTCTGCTACATTTATACGTGCCTTTTGGATAACTGATCCGATATGGAAATCTTTGATGGCGGAATGGGAAAGCAATTTATCGAATTCAGCCCTATTGGGATCAAAAGCACGATGAATACCAAGTGTGTTCAACATCTTGGTGAGCTCATATTTATTCTCGGACTCAAATTTGGGAAGTCGTAGATTTACAACGGCATCATTTGACATTGATGATAAGGCCCCGGAAAAGTTCTCCGAAGTGAAGGATGAGAAGAGGCGCTCAATACCATTCCCTCCCTTTAAATCAGGCAAAATGATATACATGGCAAACTTTCCGTGTGCATACGGAAGTTCCACGATAGCATTGTTTCCAATCTTTCCATAGCGTAAACTCCTTGAAGTAACCATATAATCTACTTTCCTTTCTCCACCGCCATCCAGATAGAAAGGTTGTGATTTCTTTGTAGATTCTTTTTCAAACATTGGTTTCCCTGACTCCTCACTCCATTTTGCTTTGAAATAGAGTGCATTTAGAATTGCGGCAGCAAAATTGGGGATAATATCACTTTCCTGGAGGAATGGAAATATAAATCCGTTTGTACTGCGATATGCCCATTCATTGATCCTGTCCACAACAACCTTTGGGTTGGTTGCATCTATATACTCGACAGGGGCGTAATAGACCTTTTCAGCTATATTTCGGAAATCCTCCTGTACACGAAAGTCCTTATTTACAATAACTGCATCGGTCAACTTGACCTCGACGGAATCATCAAGCGCCGGCAATTGATTGAGCAAAAGATTGCAATACTCATTAAGGGCCTTCTGGTCTTTCCCATATCCTAACGTACCGATAATCTCCGAAGCTGTTTCACCACTGGCCCCGTTTGCAGTAATCGCAAGGGCATATTGTAAGCTGAGTGGAGAGAAAATGACGCTCTCTTTTTCTTGAGCGTATAGGAGTTTCAAACTATTAATCGCAAAAGCATTGCCTGCTCCGACATAAGCCTTTTGTTCTGCAGTCAATGTCACTTTTGTTATCATACGTTCCGGAGATGGAGACTCAATCTCAATAGGATCATTCACCTGCGGGACATCACTTTTTTCACATGCTGACAAACCCAGGGCAGCAATAAAAAGTATTAAAATAATTTTTACCTGTTCCATAACTGTACAAATGTAGGATAAATAATTGTAAAACTCAACACCTCATATAGTTTAGTAGTGTTTTAATATAGCAAGTTCTATCTATTATATATACGCAATAACAGACCAAATACTTCCATAAGTTTCAAAATAATAGTTGCGAGTTGCGTAGTGCAAGGTTAGAGGTTTTGGATGCGTGTTACGGGGAGAAAGTTAGTTCTGAGTTCCGAGTGTGTAGTATGGAGTGTGGCGGGTGAACGACTCCACCAAAGAGAAAAGGCAACCGAAGTTGGTTGGACAATTCGGAGCGAAGCGACTGACTCCGACTATCTCCACAAAAAAAGCGGCCCGAAGGTCGCTATCGGAGCGAAGCGACTACGCAGCGCTTCTGCGCTGCTTTGGTTCCCCAAGGGAACCATTAAAAGGAGGGGTAGAAAAGGGAGCGAAGCGACTGATCTCCACCAAAGAGAAAAGGCAACCAAGTTGGTTGCCTTTTCCTTTGGTGGAGATAGTCGGAGTCGAACCGACGACTTCCTGCTTGCAAAGCAGGCGCTCTAGCCAACTGAGCTATACCCCCGTATGGTAGTCTCTACTGGAATTGAACCAGTGACCTCTACATTATCAGTGTAGCGCTCTAACCAACTGAGCTAAGAGACTATATAATAAATGGAAAACAAAAAGCGAAACGCCTTGTTGTATCAAGTCAAACTCCAAAAAGGAGGTGTTCCAGCCACACCTTCCGGTACGGCTACCTTGTTACGACTTAGCCCCAGTTATCAGGTTTGCCCTAGGCCGTTCCTCGCGGTGACGGACTTCAGGCACCCCCAACTTCCATGGCTTGACGGGCGGTGTGTACAAGGCCCGGGAACGTATTCACCGCGCCNNAATCCAACTTCACGGAGTCGAGTTGCAGACTCCGATCCGAACTGAGATGGCTTTTGGAGATTGGCAACCTGTCGCCAGGGAGCAGCCCTCTGTAGCCACCATTGTAACACGTGTGTCGCCCCGGACGTAAGGGCCGTGCTGATTTGACGTCATCCCCCCCTTCCTCACACCTTACGGAGGCAGTCTCGATAGAGTCCCCGGCACGACCCGATGGCAACTATCGACAAGGGTTGCGCTCGTTATGGCACTTAAGCCGACACCTCACGGCACGAGCTGACGACAACCATGCAGCACCTCGACAGACGCTCCGAAGAGCCTGATCATCTCCGATCAGTCCGTCTGCCGTTCGAGCCCGGGTAAGGTTCCTCGCGTA
>DBQO01000042.1 GCA_002305275.1 Bacteroidales bacterium UBA1392
GCCGGGAAGTTGTTTGATAAAATAAGGGTTAACCAGTTTCAAAGAAAAATAGGGCTCCAATATGCGCCATACAGGCATCCAGTAGATGCTTGTACTTTCCATACAAACCTCTTTGACGTTATAGTCACTAAGTATTCCAACTAACTTTTCAAGTTCAGGAGTAAGGACACCAACTTTGTCCTGAAATAAAACTCCATTTTCATTGATAATGCACACAAAAACACTATCTTTGTGTACGTCAAGACCACATACTTGTCTCATGCATAAATACTTTATGAGGCGTAGACCTCTGTTAAACAATAAAATTATTGAGACAGCCTTGTGAAAGGCAAATCTCTACATAAAGATAGGTAAGTGGTCTTGATTTTTATTAGAACCGGCGTAAAAAATGAAGTTTTTTATATAAGTTTGTTACTATTAGAAAATTAGATACATCAGCTATGAAAAAATTCAGTTACCTTTTGATGGCAGCATCACTCCTGCTGCTTATCGCCTGTCCCGGGGATGTAGTTGACTCCAAAGAGGCTATTTTAAATCGTCAGTTAAAGAGTGTGATTTCCCCTGAAATGATGAAAACCATCAAGGGAATGGGCATGCCGATTCATTACGGCACCAACCCTCCCGATGTCGAGGGAACATATCTGGCAGACGACCAGACGATGAAAAAGTCGAATATTGAAGATGATGATCCTCCGGGGACAAAGTACAAGGATGAGGTGTTGACTATAAGCGATCAGGACAATGACAGCTTCACCGCAAAATTGAAATTGGAAACCGAGAGTTATTCAAACACCTATTCGATGGTAATCAGTGGCATGGGCGACAACTTTACTCTTTACGCTTCGACTAAAGTCTTCTTCTACGACAATACCAGCGCAAATGCCGTAGTGATCTATTCCGGCACAATCAAAGATGGAGAGCTTCACGATTTGCACAACGGTATGTTCATCACAGATGAGGAGTACTTTGGAATGGGACAAATCTATTATGAGGCCGATGGTGTAGCCAATAAGATCGGCGGAGGAGATAGCATCGGTGGAGGAAAACCTATACGCTTAGTTACCACTAAGGCTGTGGGGGAATCCGTATATATAGTAATACGTTCATCCGATAATTCAAAAGTGTGGATAGACTTAAATAATAACGGCAAAAAAGATTTGGGAGAGACGCTTGCCAGTAGTTATTACAGATTGGGTGCACAAACCATCGACATTTACGGAGATATAACTCATCTAGATTGCGATGACTGTGGACTCATTTCCTTAGATGTAAGCGGATGCAAAACGTTACAAGAATTACAATGCCATAACAATCAACTTACATCATTGGATTTAAGCAAATGTATCGAATTAGAAAACTTAGGATGCGGTCGAAACAAGTTAACCTCGTTAGATTTAAGTAAGTGTACGGCATTAAAATTCTTTAACTGCAATTATAACCAAATTACCTCTTTAAACATAAATGGATGTAGGTCTTTGGTGAATATATATTGTCAGGACAACAAGATTAACACGTTAAATGTAGAAGGATTGGCCTCATTAAGAATACTTCATTGCCAAAATAATAACATTCTTCAGGTCAGGCCTGCTATTTTTGATAGAATTTACGATGTAAGGTATGATATTCGATACGAATACAGGTGGGATTCCGGCCTTAAAAAATATGTCGTATCCAAAGACCATGGCAAAGGGTATTGGTATGCTCACGAGCCTAAAGGCGGGTGTCATAAGCCCAATCCTTGCAATGATTAATGGACAAATCTTTGCGATGTTTTGAACTGTGAGCAAATTTATTGTTGAAGATAGGACTAAATTGTGTAAATTGCGGCTAACGGAATTTCAAAAACAGATAACACTAAACTTTAGATTATGATTAGAAGAGATTTCCTTAAGAGTATAGGTCTGGTAACGGCAGGTTTAGCTATTACAGACCCCTTTGCGATGGCGAGAGAGATGGCCGCCAAGTCTGCGAAAGAGCTTGCAATGCTTTCGCCGGATGACCTGATTCATTTTCCATTACGTAGTTTGAGGCCCGATACCGGAGGCAAGCAGATTACTGGAATAATAGTTGGAGCTGGTAACAGGGGGAGAATCTATGCGGCTTATGCGGAAAGATATCCGGAAAACTTCAAGATCGTGGGCGTAGCGGAGCCGATAGAGGGCCGCAGGGATGCCATGATCAACAAACATGGTATTCCCAAGGAAAATGCATTCGTAGGCTTTAAAGAGCTGTTGGAGCAACCAAAGCTTGCAGATGTCGTGGTGATTGCCACTCCGGATGACCTACACTATGAGCCATGTATGAAGGCTTTGGAGCTTGGCTATGACGTGCTTTTGGAAAAACCCATATCTCCAACCGAGAAAGAGTGCAGGGACATATTGCGACAGACGGAAAAATATAATAGGATCGTGGCAGTATGTCATGTGTTGAGATATGCGCCCTATTTTATTGCTCTAAGGGAATATCTCAAGTCCGGAGCCATAGGAGACGTTGTAAGCATTCAGCACATGGAGCCGATAGAATCCGCCCACATGGCACATTCGTATGTTCGCGGAAAGTGGAGAATCGAAAAGGAGACGACACCTATTATTCTTGCCAAATCTTGTCACGACCTCGACATTTTGCGTTGGCTGATGGACAAGCCCTGCAAGGTCATTGCGGCCGAAGGATCGCTACACCTCTTCAAAGCGGAAAACAAGCCGGAGGGTGCGCCATTCAGGTGTACCGATGACTGTCCACATGAAGAGACGTGCCCCTATTCGGCAATCGATATCTATGTGAGACGAAAAGTGCACCTCGGAGTATTTGACCTCAAGGATAGAAAAGATGATGCGGAAATCTTGGAGAAACTTCGCACCACGGAATATGGCAGATGTGTTTACCAGTGTGACAATGATCAACCTGACCACTATGTAACAACTTTGTTATTTGAGGATGGCAGGACAGCTTCATTTACAATGGATGCATTTACGCCTTGGGGTGGTCGCCGAACTCGCGTTATGGGCACCAAGGGTTTCGTTGAGGGAGATATGAGCAAGTTCGTGGCCTGGGACTTTAGGACAAAGAAGACCAAAGTTTGGTCGAGAGAGGTGGAAGAATTGGAGGAATATAAGGGTTCCGGCCACGGTGGAGGCGATTTTGCGCTGGTGCGTGACTTTATTGAGGCGGTAGCAGCTCAGGATCAATCCAAGCTCAGCAGCACGCTTGAAGCCTCCGTTGAGAGCCATGTGATGGGCTTTGCAGCCGAAAAGAGCCGCAAATCCATGAGAAAGGCAAGGGTTAAAATGAGAGATTAGAGATAGTAAGGTGGAATAGTTTTGATTAAATTAAATAATTCTTACCTTTGCAGTTTACTGAGATATGGTGTAATGGTAGCACTACAGGTTTTGGTTCTGTCTGTCTAGGTTCGAATCCTGGTATCTCAACTTATTAACCAATTAAAAGCGCTGTCTTGGAACCTCCGAGTTGTCAATTTCCATATACGGATGAAAGCTCTTCCGGGCCTTCTTCCACGCACAGTGCAATCCAAATCACTTTAATTCACTTATCCCCGCTCTAACAGGTGGCGGATGCCTTATCCTTTATCATAACTATGGCACTTTTTCTTAAAAAAGAACTTGACAATGATGCACAAATCTTCGTCTGGGAGGTTACCGAGAGTGAAGAGCAATTGATGGCTCTATCAGCCCCGATACCAAAAGATGAGCTCGAAGACCTGAGTTTTATTAAGAGCGAAGCCCGCAGGAGGGAGAAGCTTGCAGTGAGGGCTCTTCTCAATGAGATATTCGAGGATAAGGTATATCTTGGTCACCATGACAACGGCCGCCCTTACCTTCAGAATATGGCAACTGAGATAAGCATTGCGCATACAAACCGTTTTGTGGCCATTATCATCCATCCGGATGAAACATTGGGCATCGACATCGAGTCTCTTGACCGTGATTTCTCTGCCGTAGAGAAGAAAGCCCTCTCCGAGGATGAGGTTGAGGATCTCTCCGAAAGAAATAAAAACCTCCATCTGGCCATCTATTGGTGTGCAAAGGAGGCTATCTACAAGAGAATGTCTCTCCATGGAGTCGATTTCGCCGAGCAGATAGAGCTGGAAAGGTTCAGTCCGGATGACGAAGGAGAGCTGGAGGCTACTTTTACGCACAAGGATGGCGTTGAAATGGAGTTTGATCTGGAATATATGGTTTTTGAAAATCACGTGATGGTTTGGGTAGTGGGATAGTCCCTCTCCCGCACCGTTCGAAATGGATATGACCGCTGTTGCATTTATGGCATCAGCGGTTTTTTAATCTCTATAAAATAACTACCTTTCCTCTATAAATCCTACC
>DBQO01000010.1 GCA_002305275.1 Bacteroidales bacterium UBA1392
ATTTGGTGTGCAAAGTTAAACAAAAAGAGCCACTTCAACACGAAGCGGCTCTATTTTTCAATAATGGTCCCGTCATGCCTGGGGGAGCACTGATACGTAAGACTTATTATTAGCCTTTTTCTTGAAAACAACAGTACCGTCAATCAAAGCGAAAAGAGTATGGTCTTTACCCATTCCAACATTTTCACCGGGATTGTGAACTGTTCCTCTTTGGCGAACCAAGATATTGCCAGCTCTGGCACTCTGTCCTCCGAACAATTTAACGCCCAAGCGTTTGCTGTGTGATTCGCGGCCGTTTTTAGAACTACCGACACCTTTCTTGTGAGCCATAATCTAATACGTTTTTAATTAAGCGATTGTTTCAATTTGAATTTGTGTCAAATATTGGCGATGGCCATTTTTCTTCTGATAACCTTTGCGGCGTTTCTTTTTAAAAATGATAACCTTATCACCTTTAAGATGGTCGAGAACGGTGGCTTTAACAACCGCACCTTCCACATAAGGGGCACCAACTTTGACTACGCCATCATTGTCAGTCAATAATACTTTATCAAAGTCAAGAGAAGCACCTACTTCAGCCGCAAGGCGATGAACGAAGATCTTTTTGCCCGCTTCAACTTTGAATTGCTGTCCTGCAATATCTACAATTGCGTACATAAAATAAATTTTAAAAATTTATAACCGCAAGCGGATACAACTTAAGTATCTCTTATTCAACAGCTTAACGGTTGTCTATCAACATTTTTGGACTGCAAATATAACAATTTTGATTATTACTACAAAAATTTTGACAATTACTACATTTTTTTTTGCCAAATAGTAGCCTATTGGTTACTTTTGTAACAAAATTGTGATAATAACCTTTGTGCTACAAATGAACCTGCCTTTTAACTACGATCGCATTGCAGAAAATCACGACATAATAGGACGAAGAGCTGAGGCTGAACTCTTTTTTAAGAGTATATACGATAGGAAACGGAGCGTTGCCATCTATGGCGCACCCAAAAGCGGCAAGGAGTCATTCATAAGATACTCACTTGACGCACTCGAATCACGTGGCCTTAGTTTCATTCTCTGTGAAATAAACCTCTTCAACATACGTACTATGGAGGATTTTATCTCACTTTTCAAGGAGAAGATGCTCGAGTGTTACAATGAAATCCACTATAACTCCATATTACCCTTTGAAATCCACGTAGACTCTCTGGATGAACGCAAAATCCTCAATCTTCCAGAAATAATAGCTACAGATGCAGGAAAGTTGATTATAATCTATTTCAAGGAGTTTCAGAACCTTCTACAGTGCAGCAATGACCAAATCGATCTGGAGGATTTGGACAAAATATGGTCAAAACAAACCAATGTTCGCTATATTTTCAGCGGCTCATTTGTCAACCAGATGAAGTACATATTTGAAGAAAAGAAATATTTCTATTTCATGTGTGACGTCATTTCTCTTGAAAAGCTCAAGAAAAAAGAGTGCGTGGACTATATTGTGCGATCATTTCAAACATTGGGCAGAGTGATTCAGGATGAACAGGCAGGCACCATATACCATCTGGCTGATGGAAATATATGGTATATTAAGCACTTATGTTCCATCTGCATGTCCATGCCTATAGGATATGTTAATAATAACATCATCAAAAAGGCCACTGATAGTCTCATATCCCTCCACACACCTCGGTTTATGCAGATAATGATGGACCTGACACCTAACCAGATCAACTTCTTAAAAGCGGTGGTAGACGGAGTGCAGCGATTTAGCAGTCAAGAGATCCTCGAAGGATATCATCTCAACTCCTCCGCAAATGTATTTCGCCTGAAAGATGCACTCAAAAAGAAGGAGGTACTTACATTTGACAAGGAGGATAACGCTATAATATTGGACACCCTATTCGCCTACTGGCTCAAAAACACATATTTTCAATAGAGATTAGTTATGAAAAAAATTGTATTTCTGACCGGCGCAGGTATTAGCGCAGAAAGCGGTATAAAGACATTTCGCGACAGCGACGGATTGTGGGAGAATTACAGAGTAGAAGATGTCGCCTCCATAGAGGGATGGTATAGCAATCCTAAACTGGTAATAGAGTTCTATAACGAACGCCGGAGACAATTAGAAACAGTAAAACCCAACCGCGCACATGAGGTTATCGCAGAGCTGGAAAAAGACTTCGACGTGACCGTTGTAACACAAAATGTGGATAATCTACACGAGAGGGCCGGCAGTACCAATATAATCCATCTGCACGGAGAATTGACCAAAATCCGTCCCGTAGATGGAGACGATGGCGATGCCATAGATATCGGTTACGCCGATTTGAGTATCAACGACAAAGATAGCCGTGGAGTGCAGCTGCGACCGCACATCGTTTGGTTCGGCGAGGCTGTTCCCATGATAGAAAAAGCTGCGAAAATTGTCTCCAGGGCCGATATTCTGGTAATTGTAGGCACATCTCTAGCAGTTTATCCCGCCGCAGGATTGATACACTACGCTCCCTCAGGCATCCCTCTCTATCTTATTGACCCCAAACCTTCAGGACTAAACCATCCCCGACTTACACAGTTTGTAGAGAAGGCTACAACCGGTATGGAGAGACTCAAAAACGAACTTATAAATGGGTAACGAAAAACAGATAGTACTTGGAATTACTGGTGCAAGCGGGGTTATCTATGCGGAGCGCTATATACGAGGTTGTGCCAATGTGCAGGAGATTTCACTCAGTGTGATACTTACCAGGACAGCCCGAAACATCTGGCTGCGGGAGCTGAGGTATTCTCCTGAGGAAATGATATCGGAATGTGGTGCTACTCTCATACCTAATGATAACTTTAATGCCCCTTTCTGCTCCGGGTCGGCAGCCGCAGATACGCTGCTACTCCTCCCCTGCTCCATGGGAGCTCTCGCCAGAATAGCCGGCGGACTTGCCTCCGACGCTATCTCGAGGATTGCAGATGTTCAACTTAAAGAGCGGAAAGAGCTGATAATAGTACCGCGGGAAACTCCCCTGAACCTGATCCACATCCACAACATGAAGTTGCTTACAGAGGCAGGAGCAGTAATCTGTCCGGCTTCGCCCTCTTTCTATCACAATCCGGTAACTATCGATGACCTCGTAGACTCATTTGTCGGCAAGCTACTTCACATGACCGGAGTCAAACCTCTGGAAAAGAGATACCAATGGAACAACAATCAGGAGTGACGATATGAAAAGAATCCTATTCATTACAGCGCTCTGCCTCTCCGCTCTGATGCTCTCAGCACAGACTGAGAGAGTCAAGTTTGCATTTATCGCGGATACCCATATCGCTGAGGGTTCAGGTACCAACGATGACCTTTTGCAATGCATCAACGATATCAATAACTTGAAGAAGGAACTGCAGTTTGTCATTTTCGCAGGAGATATAACGGAATTCGGAAACGACGAAGAGATTTTTCTTGCTAAAGAAATTATCGACAAACTGGAGATTCCCTATTATATTGTAGCGGGTAACCACGATTCTAAATGGTCTGAAAGCGGCTGTAATACCTTAGCAAAGGTATTCGGATATGAAAATTTTGAATTTGAAGCCGGAGGTATTAAATTTCTGGGCAGCAACAGCGGTCCCAATATGAGAATGGCGCCGGCATTGATGCCCCACGAGAGTCTGGTTTGGTTGGATTCCATTGCAAAAGTGACTCCTCTTGAGCAACCCGTAATATTTGTCAACCACTACCCTCAGGACACCTCGATGCTCAATTATTTCCAGGTACTTAATACCCTCAAGCAGACAAATATCCAGCTTGTGATGGGAGGCCACTGGCATCGCAACACCATACTTGATTACGATGGAGTGCTGGGAGTACTCGGAAGAGCCCCTGCTGCCGGCCGTAACGGCAATGTCGGTTACAATATCGTGAACATCGAAAACAACCGTATCTCCATCTACGAGCGTCAAGCGTCTGACAGCAATGGCAAAGGGGGAAAGAGCGGCAAAGCCTGGTACTCGAGGGAGATATTTTCTGAGCCTCAATTCACTCCGGATAAAGCCTCAGGCAGAAACAATGAATATGCACTTCCTGCAAACTTCCCATGGTTGACATTCGATGTCAACCGAAAATATCCCCAGGTGGAGGCAATTTGGAAAATTCAGGATGAAAGTGATATCGGATCCGGCGCCGTAAAGGTCGGCAAATATATACTCTATGCCAACACACAGGGAGTTATAAAAGCTCTGGATAGTGCCACAGGTAGTCTGAGGTGGAGATTTGCCACCGGAGGCAAAGTCTTTTCCACTCCGGCAATCTCGGGTTCGAGAGTGGTCATCGGTTCCACAGATGGTTATATCTACTGTCTGAATCTTCGCAAAGGCACACTTTTTTGGAAATACAAGTGCAAAAAGTCAGTACTCGGTTCACCGGTTATCATGGACAATGTGGTCTATATCGGTGCTTCGGACAATTCTTTCAGAGCCATAAGTTTACGGAAAGGCAAACTTATATGGCAGTATGATTCTGTGAAAGGTTTTGTTGAGTGCAAGCCCTTTGCTGATAAAGAGCAGATAGTTTTCGGAGACTGGGCCAATTCCCTTTATTCTCTTGATCCTGCTACAGGCAAAGAACAATGGGTATGGCGCAATAAAGGCAGTAGGATGCTCTCCCCTGCAGCTGTATGGCCGGTAAAAAGTAACGGCAAAATATTCATAGTTACACCGGCCAGAAAGTGTCATGCAATAGATGCCGGTACCGGGAAAGAGGTATGGATGGCTGACGGAGGTCGTGAATCAATAGCTCTTTCAAAGGATGGGTCAAAAATTTTCGTTAAGAATATGTTCAACTCCATGCAATGCTGGTCAACTTTGTCGGACGATGCCCGACTGGAGTGGAACATTCAAAGCGGTCTGGGCTATGACATAGCTCCTACTCCGGCTGCCACAATCCTTTTAAAAGATGGCAGGGAGATGCTTATCGTTCCTACGGACAAGGGAAATATCTTCTGCTTTGACAGCAAAAACGGAAACCTCGTTTGGAAACACAAGATCTCCGTTGCATTGATCAACTCCATCGAACCCATCGGTCAGGATAAGCTCTTGATTTCGACAATGGATGGAGTGGTTACAATGTTGTCCGTCACTTTTTAACCATCTCAATAGTCTGTACCAGACGACCCTTGCTATCGTAAGACTCCTGTCTTACACAACCCAGGTCCTTAACCATCCAAGAGATTATTGTAACCTCTTCTGAGATAATTGCAACTTTTGTTTTCTGTTTTTCCTGGACTTTTGCAGCTTTGAATGTGCCTGCGGGTACTGTTACACCCTCCATTCCTAGTACTTTACGTTCAGTAAGCCTGACACTGCCACCTATATTGCCAACCTTTATCGACATACTTCTGTCGGGAAGTTTGTCTCCGGGCTGAATATCATAGGGAATATATACGACACAGCCTTTTATCATAAGGTCCTGTATAGTCATCCCTTTTTTAATTGTCTCGATTTTGGCAGTTACTTCTCCTTCCTTAATAATAACTAGTAAATTAGAAGATTTGTCTTTAAAGAGATGTTTGCCATCCTTATCGTAATAGACTTGCTCAAAACTCACCGTAGCATCCTCGAGTGACTCACCGCTTATGCTTTTGACAGTCTCATCATAAGAACCCTGTAATTGGCCTTTATTGTCATAAACCCTGAAACTTGCCTGAGCTCCGATCTGCGTGGTAAAATAATACTGTGCTCTGAGAGGCATAATCGCAACAAAGAGAACCAACAATAGTATAAAAGTAACTCGTTTCATTATGCAGATGATTAGATTTTAATTATGGATCCGGCAGCAATCCAGCCCTGACGTCCGTCCGAGAGTTCAATTCTTGTCCATTCTCCAAGCTCGTCAAGCAGATTGACTTTAGTTCCTTCGTGAAGTACGAAAATAGAGTTTCCTGCCTCACCTGGCGAGCTTTTCACAGAAGCCACAGGTGACATCACTATTGCCGATTCCTCTCTGATTGCATCATTTTTCTCACTAATGGAGAATGCAAATGAGATAATGGCAAAGAGAAAAACGACACAAGCGAGCACAAACGAGGTTTTACGACGGCGGAGCGAAGAGCTGAAACGGAATCCGAGCATCAGCATTGCCACAGCAAAAGTAAGCGCAACTGCAATCCAGGCCCACACATCTGCAGAGAAGAGATATTTTACCTTTCGCACCCAGGTTACAAGTATCAGCTCAGGCAATATATCTATTTTGTCCAGAGTGAATCTCTGAGCTATGGTCAGGTTGTGTGCCGCATCAGCGTGTGATGGATCTAATTTGAGTGTTTTCTCGTAATAGAGAATTGCGTGGGAATTATCTCCAATCTTGAAGTAGCTGTTGGCTATATTGTAATAAAGATCGGGAGAGACCTTCTGCTCACCTTCTATCATCAGATAAAAGTTGAGTGCATTGACATAATCGCCTTCGGCATAATAATCTGCTGCCATCGCCCAAAGGTCATCTACACTTTCCTGAGCAGAAACGGCAAAAGGAGTCACTAAAAAGAGCAATGCTACTATTGATGCCACGTTTCCCCGTGGACGTTTTGGTACACTTTTCAATTTTGATTCTATTTCTGAAAGAACGCTTACAGACTCGTCGTAAAGACTCTCCATCTCCTCAGTCTTGACTTCAGGAGCATATCTTGCAAATTCACACCTGTCGAGAATAGATATGAACTGAGTTATCAGTTGTTCAGGAAGACTCTTTTCTGCAAGTGATGAGGAGATCCTCTCTTTGGAGAGGTCGGCCACAGGGAGAATCAGTTTGTCGGAAACATACCCGAGCATGGCCTTGTGCAGTTCCTCGTAATATGCTCCGCTAAGACCCTGCTTTAGATAGGATCCCGCTTGTTGCAGGCGTGCCCGGGCCATTTTCTTTGCTCTGCGGTTACGTGTTCCTATCACATCCATACGGCGTGCAGCTCTCTTCTTGAGGATTGCACCTACGGCAAAAAATAGCAGCACGATAAGGGCAATCAATCCATAAAAATGGAGCGATCCCGCAAAGAAACGCCCTTTATCTCTCAATAAAGGAGCACCTGTCGAGATATATCGGATATCTTCAGCCAGGTTCTTTACGCTCTGCCGGTTAACGCCGGGCATTACCACTCCCCCGTTGTCAATACCGCTTCCACGTCCCACCTTAACAGAGAGTGTACCGGTATTTAGAGTTTTATATCGTTTCCCTGAAAGATCATAGAAGGAGTACTCAATAGGAGCAATTTCAAAATCACCGTGACTACGTGGTATAAATGGATATTCGAAAGTTTTACTGCCAGAAGTGCCATCATAGGATACCTTTTCAGTAGTTTTTACATCATAAAGCTCGAAATCGGAGGGAAACTCTACTTTTGGAGCTTCCAACATGGAAATATTGCCGGTTCCACTGATAGTTACCGTTAATGAAGCGGCCTCATGCGCAGTAAGACTATCTTTGCTTAACGATGTACTGATTTTAAAATCCCCGACTCCACCGCCAAAAGAGGCCGGAGCAGTCGGTAAAGCATTCACCGTAATTGTGGTCTCAGGAGAGGAGAGACGTTTTCTAACCGTCTGAAAATTGTCAAAAAAGTCATCGAAAATGCTTCTAGGGCCGGTGGTGCCTGCACGTATCCTAACCACACAGACCATCTCAGCAGACTCAATCTTAATCTTACCGGTCTGCTGGGGTATGAGCATATACCTACGGAGCAATGCCGCATTGTAGATAGTACCGTCAACATTTTCCCTGTTGAACTCTATATTCTGCGGCGTATCGACCTCCTTACTCCAAAAGCCATTGAAGGTAGGGAACTTTACATCTTCAAAGCTTGCTATGTCCACCTTGGTATATAATTTAAGTGTGGCTATTATGGGCTCACCCTTAACTACATTGCGCTTGTTTAGTGTCAATCTGAGGAAAATGTCATCGGATGAGGCACTTTGCACTCTTGAATCACTCTGACTCTGCTGGGTATTAGTCTGCTGACTCTGACTTTGGCTTTGTCTCTCTTGCTGACTTCCCACCACCTCTATGATAACACTACGGGTGCTATATTGCTGCTTATCTATGGTAGCTGTTGCAACAGGGATTGTAAAACGTCCCTCCCCTTTGGCCTGGAGCAGATAAGTCACGGTCTCGTTATGGGTGGAAGTTCTTTTGCCGTTAATAATGCTTACACTGCTGGAAGTGCCTTTTTGTGGTCCCCAGACTACATTAAAATCCTCGCTACCCGGCCAATTGAAGTCCGACATCTTGCCATCCGATGTGAAGACCAGTCTGAAGGTCTCATCCATCGCCACTACGCCCGGAGCCTCAACGGTAAGCCCCTGACCAAAAGTTGCCTTGGCCGAAACCAGCAATATAAAGAGGAATGTCAGTGTTCGTTTCATAATATTTCATCCGGTGTGATTACCAGTTTTTTTCTTTCTGTTTTGATTTTAACAAAAGGGCCTTCTCCTTCTTAACCTTCTCCTGTGTCTCCTTTTCTTTCTCCTGAATTGCCTGAAGCATCTGCTGAGCTGCCTGCGGTGTTATTTTGGGAGGAGGAGTCTGCCCCTGGCTTTGGTCCTGCTTGTTATCATTATTGTCCTTGTTCTGATCTTGATCTTGATTCTGATCCTGGTCCTGATTCTTGTCCTTATCCTGATCCTTGTTATCTTTCTTATCCCGGTCTTTATTTTGATCCTGGTTTTGATCCTGGTTTTGATCCTGATCCTGGTTTTGGTCCTGATCTTTGTTTTGATCCTGATTCTGATCCTGATTCTGATCCTGGTTCTGATCCTGATTCTGCTGCTGCTCCTGCAACATCTTCTGTGCATAAGCCAGATTGGACTTGGTCTCCATATCTCCGGGGTTGCGACGCAACGAATTTTTGAAAGCCTCTATCGCCTCTGCATATTTTTTCTGACTTAGCAGCGAATTACCCATATTGTGGTAAATGTCGGAACCGCGTTTCCCCTTGCCAAGGGAATCGGCCACTGAAGAGTAGTATTTATCCGCTTCGGTAAAATTTTCCATACGGAAAAAAGTATTGCCGAGATTGTATCCGGCAGCATTTGAGAGCGAGTCAGCAACCAGTGCCTTTTTGTAGCTAATTTCAGCCTCCTGGAACTTTTCCTTACGGAAATCTCTGTTGCCCCGGCGTACCTGAGAACGATCACTCTGCGCCAAGGCCGTTGGCACAACCAAAGAGAAAGCAAATAGTATCAAAATTATCCTTTTCATCATTTATCCTCCATTTTGAACAATTGTCTGCGGCCTTTCTTGCCAGGAATCAGCAGTTCGAGTATTAGGAAAAAGAGCGCTATACCGAAAAAGTACATATACTGCTCATCAAAATCTTCAAATACCACAGACTGAAACTCCTGCTCATCCATCTCCTTAATATGGTCAATAATAGGGTTAAGTCCAAATTCGCTGTTACCCGCACGTACATAGAGGCCATTGCCTATACCGGCTATCTGTCTGAGAGTATTTTCATCCAGACGGGTGACCACTATCTCTCCATTATTGTCCTTTAGCAGCTCTCCTTTCATAGGAATAGGTTTGCCTTCCGGTGATCCGACACCTATACAATAAATCCTGATACCGCTCTCTGCCACTGAGCGAGCCACATCCATTACCTCTCCCTCATGATCTTCTCCGTCAGAAATGATAATTATTGCACGGCTATTCTCACTCTGGGTACTAAAACTACGGGCGGAGGTTGCAATAGCATCTGCCAGCGCCGTGCCCTGTATCGGTACCGAACCTGTGTTAATGCTATTGAGAAATATCTTAGCCGACACATAGTCGGTAGTTATCGGGAGCTGGACGAAGGATTGTCCCGCAAATAGAATCAATCCTATACGATCACCGTGGAGACGGTCTACCAGCCGTTCTATTGCAAGTTTTGACCTCTCGAGACGGTTGGGAGAGTAATCTTCGGCAAGCATCGAGTTGGAGACGTCGAGTGCCACCATCACTTCAACCCCCTTGCTCTGCCTCTCTTTGAGGCGTGCTCCAAGCTGTGGCCTCACTAGACCCAACACAAAAAAGAACCAGGCAATAGCCAGTAGGGTGATTTTAAGCCACCCCCTGCCTCTCGAAACATCCGGCATCAGTTTGGATACTAGTGCCGTGTCACCGATTTTAGCAATTCTCCTTTTCTTTATGCGGAGTGAAACTCCGTAGAAAATAAACAGGAAGGGTATGACTAGTAACAGGAGCAGATATTCTCCTTGTGCAAGGTGTATCATTCTATGGTATCCTCCTTATTACAAACAATCTAAGTATTAGTTCAGCTAAAAGAGCCAGCAATGCTATCGAGGCATACTTCATAAATAATTCCGAATAGATGGGAAAACTATCTACGGTCGTTTTGCTCTTTTCCATAGCATTGATTTCACCATAAATTTCAAGAAGCTTGGTGTTATCGGTGGCCCTGAAATACTTGCCACCGGTCTGGGCAGCTATCTCCTGAAGGAGCTTTTCGTCAATTTCCACCTCTATATCCTGCAGACGAACTCCCCAAGGGGTCATTACCGGATAAGGTGCCGTACCCATCGCTCCAACTCCTATGGTATATACACGTATATTGTAAGTTTTGGCTATCTCCGCTGCCATCAGGGGGGCTATTTCACCACGGTTATTGACACCATCGGTAAGCAGGATCACTATCTTGCTCTTGGCATCGGAGTCTTTGAGTCGCGCCACCGCCGTAGCAAGTCCATTGCCAATGGCAGTACCATCCTCGATCAGCCCGGTCTCTATCTCCTTCATAAGATTGATCAATGTCACACGGTCGGTAGTGAGCGGCGACTGGGTAAAGCTCTCACCTGCAAATACCACTATTCCGATGCGGTCGCTCGGTCTTGAAGCTACGAACTCTATCGCTATATCCTTGGCAGCTCCTATGCGGTCCGGTTTAAAATCTCGGGCAAGCATAGAAGTGGAGATATCCATTGTAAGCACTATGTCCACACCTTCCGTATCCACAGTTTCGAAAGTCTCCGAGGTGCGTGGGCGGGCAATGGCAACAATAATGGCAGCAATTGCAATCATCCTCAAAATAAAGGGGAGATGGCGCACTGCTTTTTTGAATGTTCCGCCTTTTACCTTCCAAGGGGTGGAATTGGAGACAATCATGGAGGGCGAAGAGCCTCTGACTTCCCTCCAAATGTAAAGGGCAATCAGAGGGATGAGTATCAACTCCAGCCAGAGCAGATATGGATATTCAAAAAACATTAACTACTCCTCCTTTTCTTTTTCGATTTCCTGTAAGAATGTGGCATTGACAAATCTTACTGCCGTAGGGATAGCCTCCTCATTCTCCCCAATGGAGGGGGTATGCTTGGCAAACTTCACAAAATCAGCCGTTGTAAAGAGTTCTCTAAGGCGTTCCATAAGATTAGGGTCAATCTCTTTGTCTTTCAGCTCGGCAAACATCTCGTTTGAGGTCTGCTCCATCGCGGCAATGTGATATCTGTCACTGATATATTTGCGCAGAGTATCAGTCACCGCTGTATAGAATTGCTTATGGCGATTATTTTGCCAAAGTTTCTGACCGCGTATCTTCTCAAGTGAGCGTAATGCTACTATATGAGGGGGATCCTTGACTATCGGACGCCCGAAGAAGGAACGTCCCTCCCCGGATCTTTTCACAAAACGTACTATAAGCCACACGAGAGCAACCACTATCAGCACAATACCTCCCCAAAGAAGTATCTCGGAGAAGGTCACCGGATATTTTATCTGTCCCTTTATATCAAAAGGAACGAATGTGGCAGTATCTATCTGTATGGTATTGACATCGAGTATCGGTCCGTCATATATAAGAGTATCGACAGAGCCGTCAGCCCTCTCTATGTGTACAATCACCGGCGGCAGGAAGTAACTTCCGCTATCGAATACCGTAAGTGTCATTCTCCCCTCCACTTCAACTCTTCCTCGCCTGAAAGAAAGGGTATCTATGTGGAATCCCTTGATGGTCTCAACTCCGGGAGCAACAGGATCGTCCGGTCTTTCTATGTAATAATCTTCTCCTTCGAGTATCCTGACGGGAATACGCCACTCAATCTGGTCTCCTATCAATATGGAATCCTTGCTGAGCACCGATTTGTACTGCGGCTCACCGTCATTCTGAGCGAATAGGTTAATTGCACAGAAAAAGAGTGTCAATATGGTCAAAAAATATTTTCTTTTCATCAAGCTCTGTTTTTGAAAAACGAAATCAGCTCCTTGACATAATCCTGGTTGGTGCTGATGCTGACATTGTCCACCTTATACCTACGCAAAAGATGGATTGTATCTTCGTAAAGCTCCCTATTCCATTGTGCAAAACTGCTGCGGACTTTGGAGGAAGAGGAGTCTACCCAGATTCCCTGACCGGTCTCTGCATCACGTATTCTTATCAGGCCTACATCGGGAATCTCCCTTTCACGAGGATCATATATATTGATTACCGAGAGATCATGACGTCCCGCCGCAATCTTAAGAGCCTCTTCATAACGCGGAGATGCATTCGCATCAGTATCCAGCATATCTGAGAGCAAAAATGCCGTACAACGCTTTTTTATGGCGTTAGTAAGATAACGCAGCGCCTCGCCTATGTCGGTACCCTTCTCCTCCGGTTTGAATTCGAGAATCTCCCTGATAATCCTCAACAAGTGGCTACGCCCCTTCTTTGGAGGAATGAACTTTTCCACCTTGCTGCTGAAAAAGAGAGCCCCTACCTTATCGTTGTTGATTGATGCAGAAAAAGAGAGTACAGCAGCTATCTCGGCCATCAGATCCTTCTTGGATTTGCCTACCGTACCGAAGGCCCTTGAGCCGCTCACATCTATCAGAAGCATAACGGTGAGTTCCCTCTCCTCTTCGAAAACCTTGATGTAAGGAGTCCTGAGGCGAGCGGTTACATTCCAGTCCATACTGCGTACATCGTCGCCATATTGGTACTCGCGTACCTCGCTGAAAGCCATACCACGCCCCTTGAAGGCGGAATGATATTCACCTGCAAAAATCTGATGAGACAAAGCGCGGGTCTTAATCTCAATTTTCCTAACTTTTTTCAACAAATCCGTCTCCATCCAATTATCTATTATGGAACTTCAACTGCATTTAAAATTTCGGCAATAATGGCCTCTGTAGTGACATTTTCTGCCTCAGCCTCATAGGTCAGGCCAATTCTATGTCTGAGTACCTCATAGCATACAGCCCTGACATCTTCCGGAATAACATAGCCCCTGCGCTTGATAAAGGCATAGGCCTTGGCGGCCAATGAGAGCGAAATACTGGCTCGGGGGGAACCGCCGAATGCAATCATATCCTTGAGTTTGGGTAGATTGTATTCTTCAGGATAACGGGTGGCAAAAACTATGTCAACTATATATTTTTCAATTTTTTCATCCATATAGACATCCCTGACAACCTCGCGGGCGCGCACGATATCCTCGGGTTTAAGTACTGTGGAGGGTTTGGGGAAAGTCCCCGAATTGTTCATGCGGATAATGAGCTTTTCCTCCTCCTTTTTGGGATAACTCACAACTACTTTAAGCATAAATCTGTCTACCTGTGCCTCGGGCAGAGGGTAGGTGCCTTCCTGCTCGATAGGGTTTTGGGTCGCCATAACGAGGAAGGGCTGGGGCAGAGGGAAACTATCGTCACCTATGGTCACCTGACGCTCCTGCATTGCCTCGAGTAATGCCGACTGTACCTTTGCAGGGGAACGATTTATCTCATCCGCAAGCACGAAGTTTGCGAAGATGGGGCCTTTCTTAATCTGGAACTGTTCGCTCTTTTGACTGTAAATAAGCGTACCGATGACGTCTGCCGGCAAAAGGTCCGGGGTAAACTGTATTCTGCTGAATTTTGCATCCACAATGGATGCGAGAGTATTGATTGCCAAGGTCTTGGCAAGACCCGGCACGCCTTCGAGGAGGATATGCCCATCGGCAAGAAGCCCGATAAGAAGATTCTCCACCAGATGTTTCTGCCCCACAATGACCTTATTCATCTCCATTGTAACAATATCGACGAAGGCACTTTCGCGTTCTATGCGGTCGTTGAGTTCTTTGATGTTTACACTGTCCATATATTTATAAATTGAATATTTTTGTACTTTTGTAGTTTGTAACTTACAAAATTAATATTTTTTTTCCAATGCGGTTCTTTGTCTCAATCTCTTTCAACGGCGGTGCTTATAGCGGATGGCAGATCCAGAAGAATGTCATCTCAGTGCAGGCCGTCATGGAGAGGGCACTTACTCTTGCAACCGGAGAGACAATTTCCGTTACCGGCGCCGGAAGAACCGATACCGGGGTCAATGCCAAAGGATTCATAGCCCATTTCGACGTTTCTCCTGAATGTTCCAAGAAGCCAAATGAGATATTACGCAAAATAAATGCCATTCTGCCTTCTGACATAATTGCTCACAATATTTGTCAGGTTGAAGATGATGCACATGCCCGTTTTGATGCCATTAGCCGCACATACAGATACTATGTACACACCGAAAAGGACCCTTTTGCCATTTTTTCATATTATTATAGACATCCCCTGGATGTTGAAAGAATGAACGTTGCCGCTAAGCATCTGCTAGGTACAAAGGATTTCTCAAGTTTTGAAAAGCTCGGCGGTGACAATAAGACATCTGTATGTAGTGTCATTTCGGCTCAGTGGGAAGCGATTGATAAGACTCACCTCTGCTTCTGCGTTACTGCGGATCGATTTTTGAGAAATATGGTCAGAGCGATGGTTGGCACACTTTTGGATGTCGGCAGAGGAAAGAGAGAACCCGAATGGGTAGCACAACTGATAGAGGAAAAAGAGCGCTGCAGGGCAGGACAGTCAGTTCCCGGCCATGCGCTTTTCCTGACGGAGGTCAGATATCCTTATCCGATTTTTGAAAACAATAAAAAATAAAAACAGATACATTTATGCTTTTTACATTTCTACAGACAAGCACTGAAGTGATCGAGGGCACAATTGCCCCGATGCAAGAGAACATGTCATTGATTGATATGGCAATCAAAGGTGGATGGCTTATGATAGTACTCGCACTACTCTCCATCATAGGCCTATATATTTTCGGTGAAAGATGGTGGGCCATCAGAAGAGCCGGAAAAATCAGCAAAACCTTTATGAAAGATGTAAACGACTACATCCTGGACGGTAAAATCAAATCAGCTTTGGGTCTTTGCAAAAAAACCTCATCTCCTATTGCCAGACTGGTTGAGAAAGGGATCGAAAGGATTGACAAACCCCTTACAGACATACAGGCAGCGGTGGAGAATGTTGGCAACCTCGAAGTTGCCAAACTCGAAAAAAGCCTTCCCTTCCTGGCAACTATAGCGGGTGGCGCACCTATGATCGGATTTCTCGGTACCGTAATGGGTATGATTCAGGCATTCTTCAATATGTCACAGGCAGGTAATAACATTGACATCTCCCTTCTCTCGGATGGTATTTATACGGCTATGGTTACTACCGTAGGTGGTCTGATTGTGGGCATTATGGCCTATTTCGGATATAACTACCTGACTGCAAGGGTATCCGATGTAGTATTCAAGATGGAAAACGTCACCATCGATCTTCTTGATACATTACAGTCCAAACAAGAGGACTCCAACCTTTATTGATTAGGATATGGCCATAAAACGTAAAACCAAGCCGGAAGCCTCTTTTTCAATGTCCTCTATGACGGACATCGTGTTTCTGTTGCTCTTATTTTTCTTAATAACCTCCACACTGGTCAATCCCAACGCGCTCAAGCTTCTTTTGCCCAAGAGTACAGGTCAGATATCTGCCAAAGCTACGGTGAGTGTCTCCATAAAGCACTACCCCGAGCAAGGCATGGTTTCCTACCATATCAACGGTAACCAGATACCTGTCCGCTTTGATCAGATCGAGGGAAGTGTCGTAACTCTCCTTCAGGGGGAAGATGACCCCACCTTTTCCATCTATGCCGACGAGACAGTTCCCATAAAAGAGGTAGTGGCACTGATGAATATTGCGAAGCGAAATAAATTCAAAGTGATAATGGCGACCTCGCCGGAATAATAAACTGAAAATGAACTCTGGAGTCAGAGATGGTAAATCCAATATGTTCGGTATCGGACTGACGGTGATATTTCATATCGCCCTTCTCTTTATTGGTGTCGGCTCCGGACTCAAATACAACTATCCACCCCCCGAAGAGCAGGCAATCCTAATGGATTTTATCTCCGAAGAGGAGCTCAAACCCATCGAAGTGGCAGCCGGTGTGGAGCCCAGAGCTCCAAACCCAAATCCTGAAGAGGAGGTAAGGCTCGTGCAACGATCCGAAGGTCCGGTTGAGGGGAAAAAGAGTAACGAGGCCCTTGAGGCTACTGTCGGTGATGATGGTGATGTTGAGGTACCCGAACCACCCCGCAAGGAGATCAACCGCAGGGCTCTATTCTCAGCTGCTGACAATAATAAAAAAGATACTCTTGCACCCCAAACCGCAGAGACTCCTTCAGGCAATCTCACTGCAGGTCATGCGCAGGGTAACACCAGAGTCGGCTCTACCGACGGAACTCCTTCGGCACGCCTGCAGGGACGCTCCGTTATGGGTTCGCTACCTCTTCCCGAATATTCCGTGCAGGCTTCCGGTCGAGTAGTGGTAAGAATAATGGTGGATAAAAATGGCAATGTGACCTCTGCACAACCCGGTGTTGCTGGTACTACAGTTACAAACAGAACCCTTTGGGAGGCGGCAAAGGAAGCCGCACTTAAGGCCAAATTCAATACCAGCAGCACTATCTCCCAAGAGGGCACTATTACCTATATTTTTACACTCAAATAACTCTCTTTTTCATTATATTTGCGAATAATTTATCATTTAACAGCAAATTCCGTAATGAAAAGAGTCCTTTCCACATTCGTAATGCTGGTGATTGTCACCGGCGTTTGTTTTTCACAAGAATTGCCAAAACGTGAGTTCCGTGGCGCCTGGCTGCATATTGTAGGCAACCAGCAGATGCGAACCATGACAACGGAAGAGATCCAACAGTGGTTTATCAATTCACTGGATAGACTTCAGCAATTGGGCTGCAATGCCATTCTTTTTCAGGTAAGACCTCAGGCAGATGCTTTCTATGAGTCGGATATAGAGCCCTGGACCCGTTTTCTGACCGGAGAGCAGGGTAAAGCCCCGGACCCCTACTGGGACCCTATGGCATTTTTGATCAAAGAGACTCATGCGCGCGGAATGGAGTTTCACGCCTGGCTCAATCCATATCGCGTCACTTCCAACGATACAGAGGTACTCCATCCCGACCATCTCTATTTCAAGAAACCTGAGATTTTCAAAAGATATGGGAAACAACTCTATTTTGATCCGGGCGAGCCTGAATCCGTTTCCCATACAGTAAAGGTCATAGTGGATATCGTCAATAGATATGACGTGGATGCAATTCACTTTGACGACTATTTCTACCCCTATCCGGTACCATACGAGGAATTTCACGATGATGACTCTTTCGTAAAATATGGCAAGACCCAGGGATTTGAGTATTGGCAAAAGAATGACTGGAGAAGAAATAACGTGGAGACCCTGATGCGGGAAATAAACAGTGCCATCAAAGCCATCAAACCATGGATAAGGTTTGGCATTTCTCCTTTCGGAATCCACAGAAATCTAAAGGACACCCCCGATGGCAGCGGCAGCAAGACAAACGGCCTCTCCAACTATGAGCAACTTTTCGCGGATGTTCCGGGTTGGGCTGAAAAAGGCATCATCGACTATATTGTACCCCAACTTTATTGGAAAATCGGTCATCCTGCCGCAGATTACGATGTGCTTATAAATTGGTGGAACGATAGCAATTTCAAAGGACATCTCTATATAGGACAGAGCATCTCAACATTCAATGAGCCCGACCTCGACAATCCGCAAATGACTCAGATGCCCAGAAAAATGGAACTCGTACGCACTCTACCCAATGTTGACGGCAACGTATGGTGGCCTGGCTGGACATTGACACCCGCTCCGGTGATCAAAACTGAAGGGCAGCGCCGGGAAGCTCCCCACAGAGCCGAACAGGCACCCTCTCTCCCTTTCTCCATTACAGACTCTTTGGAAAATGTATATCAACGCCATCTTGCTCTTATACCGGCATACACCGATATTGATGCGATTGATCCTAACCCCATAGAGTCCATAAAGATAAAAAGAGGTTCTATCGTATGGGAAGTAGAACCCACTGATGATGTAATGCAGGAACCCCACTTTTATGTAGTTTACAGATTTCCGGAAAATGAAGAAATCAATTTGGATGACAGCCAATACATTGTTAAAATCACAAAAGATCAGAGCTTCAAACCGGAAGGAAAGCGAGACCGTAGATTCAAATATGTCGTGACAGTGGTGGACAGATGCTGGAACGAAAGCGCAGCATCAAAAGCGGTTGTTTGGTAGGAAATTCCATTCTGACTGCTCTTCGGGATCTCCGTAAAAATTCAATTCAAGGCCGGGAGAATAATAACAAGTCTCTTTTTCATTAAAAATCACGACGAAAACGGAATTTTTCACAATATCTGACAAGAAAGATTGAAATTCTTCATATTCTTGAACATAAGAATCATATAATTGTTTTGTTTCAACCGGATTAGTGTAAAAAAGATAGTGGTGACATGAATCCCGAGACAATGTTATTGGACTGTAACGACAATATAAAGGAATCGTGTCATTGTTAAATAAAAGGAATGCATCCCCGATACCTAAATCTGATGTGCTGATAAACTCTTTTCTATTTCTGATTGACTCAATATCTTTTACCGATACAAGCTCTTTTTTAGGATATAAACTGATTGTGGAATCTGTGCTGTTATTTATCTTGATTTTATAGAAAATCCACCAGGGTCCCAATTCTTCTCCACTTTGTTGCTGATTTGAATAGATATCTTCAAACTCAATCAGGTTGTTTTTGGTGTCAGGACCATGATTTTTTTTTGTTTTATTGACTTGACAACTAATCAAGGTGAATAAACAAACCAAAATAAAAAGATATATATTCCTCGTTTTCATCTTTAATGTCTTATTTTCCAACAATATAGACGGTCATTACTCCCAATTGCTCATATTGTACAACCTTTACGGTTTTGATTCTCCATTTTCTCAGCCCGATAAGCTGCATTACCTCATCCTTTGTCTCTACTTCCTTGTCATTATAAACATAGATTATTTTAATGTTGTCCGGCTTACAATCTAAATTTGCTACATTGTCCATTATGTATTTATTCACATAAAGATAACCCTCTTTCGCTTTTCCAGTACGGACATGCAGAATACCATTTGTACTTAGTACATCACTTTTTTCGATAAAGAGCTTTTTTATCGCCTTTTGGTTTATTGAAGAAAAAGGGTCATTAAAAGAAGTCTTAATCTGACTGCATTCAAATAAATAATTACAATAATAATTTTTTAATAAAACAGATGGAATTTTGTCAAAATCAATACAGCATCTTTTACCCATAAAGATATTGTCAATATAAACACTAAGACTATCGCTGTTTGGACTATGTGCATTAGCATTCGGATTGAGACACAAACAGATTGTGATTAATAGTATTTTAATTGCGTGTTTCATAATCATTTTTTATAATGCAAATTGTCCTTACGTCGTTCTTGTACGAAATGGGTATTTTAAGATGAACCCTGAAAGTTTTTGTCTAACTTCCAGGGTTCACGTCGCTTTCAGTGGTTTTTATTTCATATAAGAGTATCTGTAATCCGTAGGAGAAACCAGAGTCTCTTTTATTGTACGGGGGATTGTCCAGCGAATGAGGTTGAACTCGCCGCCCGCCTTGTCGTTGGTACCTGAGGCGCGGGAGCCGCCGAAGGGCTGCATTCCGACAACCGCTCCGGTAGGCTTGTCGTTGATGTAGAAGTTACCTGCCGTATAGCGCAGTCTGTCGGCTATCTTCTGAACTGCCATCCTGTCTCTTCCAAACACTGCTCCGGTAAGGCCGTAGATGGTAGAAGTATCGCAAAGTTCCACTGCTTTATCAATTTCTGCATCTTTATATACATATACTGTAAGCACGGGACCGAAAATCTCCTCAACCATAGATTTGAAATGAGGATCCGTAGTCTCAATGACGGTAGGCTGCACAAAATAACCCTTGCTCTTGTCGCATCCGCCACCCATTACAATTTTAGCATCTTTACTCTTGCGGGCATATTCGATGTAAGAGGAGATATTGTCAAAAGAGGCCTCGTCGATCACAGCATTAACAAAATTGGAAGGATCGCAAACATCACCCATCTTGATGGATGCTGCCTGTGCCTTAATGCCCTCAAGAATTGCAGGCCAAAGTGAAGCGGGCACATACATTCTCGAAGCTGCTGAGCACTTCTGGCCCTGGAATTCAAATGCCCCGCAGAATGCTGCAGTAGCTACTTCCTGTACAGGTGCTGAAGGATGTACAAAGATAAAGTCCTTTCCGCCCGTCTCTCCGACCAAACGAGGATAGGAGATGTATTTCTCAAGATTCTCAGCTGCCTGCTTCCAAAGGTTATTGAAGGTAACGTTGGATCCGGTAAAGTGAACACCTGCCAGGTATTTGGAGTTAAACACAACATTACCAATCACTTTACCCGGACCGGGAAGATAGTTGATCACGCCATCCGGCACACCTGCCTCCTTAAAGACCTTCATCAGATAGTAGTTGGAGAGCAATGCGGTAGTAGCAGGCTTCCATACGGTCACGTTGCCCATCAATATAGGGGACATATTCAGGTTAGCTGCGATGGAGGTAAAGTTAAAGGGACTTACAGCAAACACAAAGCCCTCCAGTGCTCTGTACTCAACGCCGTTGATCTGTCCGGGACCGCTCTTCGGCTGGAATCCGTAGAGTTTGCCGGCGAAATGTGCATTGTAGCGCAGGAAGTCGATAAGTTCACAAGCTGCATCAATTTCAGACTGGTAGATATTTTTGCTCTGTCCAAGCATTGTGGCAGCATTGATGACAGCACGGTACTTGCCCGCAATCAAGTCGGCAATCTTAAGCAGGATAGTGGCGCGAACAGTCCAGTCGAGCTCCGACCACTCTTTATGAGCCTCCATTGCTGCATCTATAGCCATCTGTACCTCCTTCTCCCCCGCCTTGTGGTAGGTGGCGAGCACATGCTGATGGTTATGTGGCATCACCACTTTGCCAGTGTTACCGGTTCGTACCTCTTTGCCTCCGATGATCAGGGGGATCTCTATCACTTGAGAACTCTGTTTCTTGAGTTCTGCCTCAAGCGCTTCCCTTTCAGGAGAACCTTTGAGATATGTTTTTACCGGTTCATTTGCCGGCAGCGGAAAAGAAAATATTGCATTTTTCATATTGATTGTTGTTTTAATTATTTAGCAAATATAGCAAAATCAGAATAAATTTTCTAATTTTGACACCCATTATTAACAAATTAGTATGAAAACAGCACTTGTACAACATGATATCGTATGGGCGAAGCCAGAGATAAATTGTAACAACATATCCAGATTGCTTGATGAAATACCACAGGTAGACCTTGTAGTACTACCGGAAATGTTCTCAACAGGATTTGCCACAAAGCCCGAAGGTATTGCTGAAAATGAGCCCAGTTACTCTCTTGAATGGATGAAGAAGAGTGCTGCTAAAATGGGTTGCGCCATAGCCGGAAGTGTGGCACTGAAAACAAAAGAAGGCTATATCAATCGATTCTATTTTGTAAAACCTGACGGAGATGTAATTACTTATGACAAACGCCACCTTTTCACATACGGCGGCGAGCATTTGACCTTCAAACCCGGAAATGAACGAGTTATAATTGAGTGGCGAGGAGTGAGGATACTTCCCATCATCTGCTACGACCTGCGTTTCCCGGTATGGAGTCGCTATCGCGGTGACTATGATATGATAATTTGCGTAGCCAGCTGGTCAATTCCCCGCCGTTATCATTGGGACACACTCATCAGAGCAAGAGCTATCGAAAATCAGTGCTATATGGCAGCAGTAAACCGTATCGGCACCGACCCCAACTGCGAATATGATGGTGGTACGGTCTTCATTGATCCTTATGGACATCCTGTCGCTTCCTGCAATAACAACAAAGAAGGGGTCATCATCTGTGAAACCGACCTTCGGATGCTCAAAAATTACAGGAAAAAGTTTCCGGCTCTTGGAGACAGGGATGATTTTTCACTCCTTTGATAGAACCTCTGACAAAACTTCCGTAAGAATTATTACTCGAAAAAATATTTTCCGGCTTCCTTAAATTATCTACGCCGGTAAAGAAAATCTGACAATGAGACCGATTCCGGATGGGCCGGCAGAGGCAGAAATGGTGCCTCCGTGGGCCTGAACAGCATTTTTGACAATAGAAAGGCCAAGGCCGGTACCACCGGAAGCCCCCTCTCCGCGTGTACGACCCTTGTCAACACGATAAAACCGTTCGAAAATACGGTTCAGATGCTTTTCGGGAATTCCGGAGCCATTATCGGAAACTTCAAACTCAATGCAATCCTCTCTTCTGATACAGGTAATCCTCAAAGTATCTGCTCCTGAGGCATACATCACTGCATTTTCCACCAGATTGCGAAAAATTGAGTAGAGAAGTCCCTGATCACCTCTGACAAAAAGATAATCAGGAATATCCAGCTTTACAACAATACCTGAGGAGTCGAGTTTGCCCTTGAAATCTTCTATAACATCATTGATAATACGCTCCAGGTCCACTCCATCCTCCATTGTGACTCTCCCTTCATCGAGACGAGAGACGGTGGACATATAGGCCATAAGACGCGTCATTCGATCACTTTGCGAAAGACAACGCTCAAGAAAGTGGCGACGTTTCTCATCGGGAAGGTCAGGATTGGCTACCAGAGTCTCCAAATAACCGTGAATGCTCGCTATGGGAGTCTTGATTTCGTGCGCAACATTCTGTGTCAGCTGCCGTTTAATTCGGCTCTTATCCTTCTCACTGCGCGACAGACTTCTATATAGTTTCACATTATAGAACATCAGTATTACCGCCAAGAGTAGCAGCACTAGCGCAATTATACTTATGATAAGGAGACTGTTTTGCATATCATTCTATTTCAAATGAATATCCGTACCCGATTCGGGTCTTGATGCAACTCCCAAGAGGACCCAACTTGCGACGCAAACGAGTTATGTTCACATCCACCGTTCGGTCGGTCACTATCACATCCGAAGGCCACACCGTTGATATGATTTGTTCTCTAGAGAATACCTTAGGAGAGTTGCTGAAAAGCAACTGCAGCACTTCAAACTCAAGTTTGGTTAGCCTAAGGTCGCGTCCGTCAGCAAAAGCCGCCTTTTGCTCTGCATCTATGGTCAGTGCAATCCCGGAATGCACCAAATCATTCTCACTAGAGGCCTCATTTCCCTGCTGCGGTACACAACGCCTGAGTACCGCACGAATACGCGCTTTGAGTTCCGCTATTCTGACCGGTTTGCAGATATAGTCGTCACCACCCGCTTCCAAACCTCTGACCACATCGGAACTCTCACCCAGCGCAGTAGTGAAGATAATAGGTATATTAGCGGTGGAGGGATTTTCGCGTAAGATCGACGCCAAACGAAAGCCTGATATGCCTCCCAACATCACATCGAGCAGCAGTAGATCGTACGAGGAAATATCCATTTTCATTGCTGCTTCCGCTGAATTAGCGATATCCACTTGATGTCCATCCTGCTCCAGATTGAACTGTAAAATCTCGCAAATATCAACCTCATCTTCGATTACCAGTATACGTGCCATTAAAAGGGTATTTTGTGCAAATTTACAAATATCTGCGCCATTACAAGGCTATTTTTTGAATTTACAATAAATGTCACACAATTGTAATACAACTTAAACGTTAGTGTAAAATATTATTAGCACTTTTGCAACCTATTGTACCATTATCAAAAGTAAAGAAATGCTATTACAGATCCTCACCCTTTTAGGAGCACTTGGAATGTTTTTGTTCGGTATGAACATGATGAGTTCCGGTCTTCAAAAGGCAGCTGGAGACAGACTCCGAAAGCTCCTATCCTCAATCACATCAAATCGCTTCAAAGGAGTGATGACCGGTCTTGTCATCACATCCATAATACAGTCTTCCAGTGCTACCACAGTGATGGTCGTAGGGTTTGTCAATGCCGGACTGCTGACGCTTTTACAGGCTATAGGAGTGATAATGGGTGCCAATATCGGTACCACGATGACAGCGTGGATAATTTCTTTACTGGGATTCAAGGCGGACATCTCCATCCTCGCAGTTCCTCTGATGGCTTTGGGCTTCATTCTCAGCATGATGAAGTCCAACAAAAGGAAACACATCGGTGAGTTCATAATAGGATTCGCGCTGCTCTTCCTCGGACTCTCATTCATGAAATCCTCCGTGCCTGACCTGGAGTCAACACCAGAGATACTCTCATTCATACGGGGATGGGGCGATTACGGATTCGGTTCAGTGCTGCTTTTCGTGCTTCTTGGCACAGTCCTCACCCTCATACTACAATCCTCCAGCGCTACAGTAGCTTTGACGATGATTATGCTCACTTTAGGCTGGATGCCCTTCGAACATGCGGCAGCAATGGTTCTAGGAGAGAATATAGGTACTACTATCACAGCTAACATAGCAGCAGCGGTCGGCAACACATCTGCAAAGCGAGCCGCACTGGCTCACACAGTATTCAATGTCTTCGGGGTTATATGGGCACTGATACTTTTCCGCCCCTTCGTGGGATTTGTTGGCAGCATCATAGGCTCAATGGGACTCCCCAACCCAGCTAAAATCGGGATGGAAGTAGCCACCGAAGCTAATCAGACCGCACTTCTTTATGGTCTGTCAATGCTCCACACCTTATTCAATATAATAACCACTCTCATATTGGTATGGTTCTGTCCACAGATTGCAAAACTTGTGAGCACCATCCTCAAGATGCCTAAGAGCACTGATGAACAAGAAGTTTTTCGCCTCAAATACATAGAGGGCGGTCCGGTCTCCACTGCAGAGCTCTCTATCAAACAGGCACTTAAGGAGGTAGTACACTTTGGACGCATCTCCCAGAAAGGTCTCGACTATGCATTAAAGGCCGTGAACAGCAAAACCGGAGACGAGTTTGACACCTACCGCAAAAAACTGGTGAAATACGAAGAAATATCTGACAGGATGGAGCGCGAAATCGCCACCTACCTCCATAAAATTCCTTCAACCGATATCAGTACCGGCACTTCAGAACAAATTCGCACAATCTACAGGATTAGCAGCGAGCTTGAGAGCTTGGGCGACAGCGGTGAGCGAATAGGCAACATTATCGTACGTCGTAACCTTCACAACAAGACATTCAAAGAGGAAGAACTTAAGAACATCTCCAATATGTTTGACAAGGTCAACAACGCATACGATGTTATGATTGCCAATCTCTCCCTTGCTGCCGACGGCAAACCGGTGGACCTCATTTCTGCTCAAAATGCAGAGGTACATATCAACCAGATGCGTAACGACCTCCGTGATGAAGAGATGTATAAGATGGAAGGCAAGGGTGACTTTCTGACAAGTGTCTATTACCTTGACCTTATCTCTGAACTGGAAAGAATGGGCGACTACATCATCAATGTATCTCAGGCGCTGAGATAATTTTTTTATATAAAACGACATCAGAGAAGGTCGCGGGATAGCAATTTACCGGCCTTCTTTGCATTTTATGCTTCTAAATCTTCTATTTTACACTAATATAGGCAAATTGTAATACAATTGTAACATAAGTTAAACGGCGGTAAAAAATATTATTAGCACTTTTGCAGCCGAAAAGAAAAGATTATGCTATTACAGATTCTCACACTTTTAGGAGCCCTCGGAATGTTCCTGTTCGGTATGAACATGATGAGTTCCGGCCTCCAAAAGGCATCAGGGGATAGACTTCGCAAGCTCCTCTCTTCAATTACATCAAATCGCTTCAGAGGAGTGATAACCGGTCTAGGCATAACAGCACTTATACAGTCTTCCAGCGCTACAACAGTAATGGTCGTAGGCTTTGTCAATGCAGGGCTGCTGACGCTCATACAGGCCGTAGGAGTGATAATGGGTGCCAATATCGGTACCACTATGACAGCGTGGATCATCTCGCTGCTGGGATTTAAAGCGGACATCTCCATTATTGCTGTTCCTCTGATGGCTTTGGGATTTATTCTCAGCATGATGAAGTCCGAAAAGAGAAAAAATATCGGAGAGTTTGTAATAGGATTTGCGCTGCTCTTCCTGGGACTTTCATTTATGAAATCCTCAGTGCCGGACCTGGAGTCAACACCCGAAGTGCTCTCATTCATCCAGGGATGGACCAGTTACGGATTCGGCTCGGTGCTGCTTTTTCTCCTTATTGGCACAATCCTTACACTAATCCTTCAATCTTCCAGTGCTACAATTGCCCTGACGATGGTCATGCTCACTATGGGCTGGATGCCCTTCGAATTTGCAGCAGCAATGATTCTAGGCGAGAATATAGGCACAACCATCACAGCCAATATCGCAGCTACAGTCGGCAACACATCCGCAAAGAGAGCTGCGCTAGCCCACACAGTATTCAATGTCTTCGGAGTTGTATGGGCACTGATATTTTTTCGCCCTTTTGTGGGATTTATAGGTAACATAATAAGTTCACTAGGACTCCCCAACCCTACTGAAATAGGTCTTGAAGTAACATCCGATGCCAATCAGACCGCTCTTCTCTACGGTCTGTCGATGCTCCACACCGTATTCAACGTAATAACCACTTTCATTCTGGTATGGTTCTGTCCCCAGATTGTAAAACTGGTCAGCGCAATCATCAAGATGCCAAAGGGCAGTGAGGAACACGAAGTCTTCCGTCTCAAATACATAGAAGGTGGCCCCGTATCCACTGCCGAACTCTCTATCAAACAAGCTCTAAGAGAGGTTATACACTTTGGGCGAATTTCCCAGAAAGGTCTTGACTATGCATTGAAGGCCGTAAATAGCAAAAACGGTGATGAATTTGACACCTACCGAAAAAAACTGGTGAAATACGAAGAAATCTCGGATAGGATGGAACTCGAAATCGCTAACTATCTCCACAAGATTCCCACTGCAGAGATCAGTAGTACCACGTCAGACAAAATCCGTACACTCTACGGGATTATCGGCGAACTCGAGAGCCTTGGCGACAGTGGTGAGACCATCGGCAACATCATCGTTCGCCGAAACCTCCACAACAAAACATTCAACGAGGCAGAGCTGAAGAACATTGCCAATATGTTTGACAAGGTTAACATCGCTTATGATGTTATGATTGCGAATCTGACCTGTGCTGCCGACGGTAAACCGGTGGATCTTATTTCTGCTCAAAATGCAGAGGTGCAAATCAACCAATTGCGCAACGACCTACGTGATGAGGAAATGTACAAGATGGAGGGCAAGTCCGACTTTCTGACAAGTGTCTATTATCTCGACCTCATCTCCGAACTCGAAAGAATGGGTGACTACATCATCAACGTTTCTCAAGCTCTTATATAAACAATTTATAAAATCATCTCAACGAGGGCCGCGGGAAAACACCGTGGCCTTCGTTGAGATAAATGATTTCTAAGATAGTATTACTGAAGTTAGAGTGATCTAATATAGCTTAACTACATCATAGTATTGTTTCCACCAGCCATCATCACCTTCTACAAACTTTAGGATACCCTTGGATGCGGTTTCCATCCATACATACCAGTAGATGGAGGTACCACCTTCATCAGTCATGCCCATAGGGTTGCCACTGGCTACATTATCGGCATATAGATATCTGGGAGTAGTGTCAATCCAGAAAACAACTTTTTCTCCCTCATATTCGATAGCTGAAGGAATACGGATATACTGGTTGTTGTCAAAAGGACAAAGGGTAGGTTCCGGTGCCACAAGTGTCAGTACTCCATCAGCAGTTAGGGTAAAATCAAGATCAATATCCGAACCCATCACATGTTTGATACGATACTTGGTATTGTCGTAGTTGTTAATCCACAGATTTGAGTGAAGTACTTTTTCCGAATTTACGTAGGCGTTCAGCCTAGACTGGTAGAATTCCACTTGTGCATATTTGGTGTAATCGATATCCTTGTTGGTAATGGGGTTAAAATTGACTACATCATAATACTGTTTCCACCAGCCATCATCACCATCTACAAACTTTAGGATACCCTTGGAAGCGGTTTCCATCCATACATACCAGTAAATGGATGTCCCTCCATCTTCGGTCATGCCCATGGGATAGTCACCTGAGGCGAGATTGTCAACGTAGAGATAGCCTGGGTCAGGATCAATCCAAAATGTCACAGGCTCACCTTCATACTCAATTGTGCTGGGAATCCTGATGTAACTGCCGCCGTCATGAGGACAAAGGGTGGGTTCAGGAGCTACAAGAGTCAATTCGCCCTCTTTTGTAAGAGTGAAGTCCAGATTAATATCTGAATTCATCGCATTTCGGATGCGATATTTGCTCTTGTTATACTTAGAGACCATAAGAGTTGAATTAAGTTCGTCATAGAGTGTAACGAAATCGTTGAGGCGTGACTGATAGAATTCCACGGTAGCGTAGTCTTCATATTCCGAATCGTCGCCTCCGGGCATTACTGCTTGGCCGACAAATTGGTACCATCCACTCGGAGAGACCATACTTTTGTCAAACGAAACAACAAAAGTGTAAATTTCACCGGCCTCCACTATAGAGATATCGTATGTGACCGCTACATCTGCCTCATATTCTCCCGGTGCAAATGAAATGGTAGCGGGAGTGCTGAGAGAAAAAATAGGGTCACCAGTGAAGGAAAGGTTAACAGTGAGCGGAACGTCAATAACACCGCGCACTAACTTGAAACCAATCACCGGTTCTTCGTGGAGCAAATAGTTACCTGTGTTAGCGCTGAAAGTCAGGCACTCATTGTCAGGATACCAAATATAGCTCTCAGACTGACATGCAGTCAATCCGAACAATAGTACCGCAAGCAATGCTATGGTTTTGATAAAATGTTTCATATATCTAACTATTTTTTATTCTGGAAAAGGTCAAATCAATATCCGGGGTTTTGCTGTCCGCGAATCTGGGGATTGGAATCAATCTCAGATTGAGGAATCGGCCAGAGGAAGAAGGGATCGTCTGCACTCTTACTGAGAAACTCGGTAAGGGTGCTGCCAGCATTGTTGATGATTTGGTCATCCTGTGCTGCAGAACGTGCGAAACCCTTATTCCAACGTTTGAGGTCCTTGAGTCTGAACCCTTCGCCGAATAGTTCTTTTGCACGCTCTTTCTTGATTTGTTTCATTAGCTCTTCACCAGAGTAGTTGCGTTCGGAGTATGATTCGAGGCGTTTTGCACGGAGTGCATTCAGGTATTTGTTGGCATTTACAGCATCACCGGAAGCAGCATAAGCCTCTGCTGCAATGAGGTACTGTTCCGCAATCCTAAAAGGTTTCACCTTATTGAGATAAGTTGAGATAGTCTCGCCAGGCATAAGTTCGGGGTTACCCGGAAATTTTATAAAAATATATAGGTTGCTGTTCAACGTACCGAATACAACCGGGGTCTTCTTAAACCAAGTCTGAAAGCGAATATCATCGGAAGTAAACTCATCGATAATCCACTTTTCGGGCATATAGTTCGGCGAGTAAGTGCCGTTGGACTGGAGGCCGACATAATCATAGCAGTTAGAATACGGTAAGGACTGGTAGTCAGCCCACATCTGCACAATACACTCTCTCCCGCTATCATTTGTCCAAAGCTTAGTAAAGTCTGACTTATTATCAATCAGTGAGTAATTGCCTGGGGTGATCAGAGAAGTGGATGCCATGATGGCAGTGCTGTAGTCGCCTTTTGTAAGGGCTATACGTGCCTTGAGAGCTGTAACCGCATCTCTTGTGAAATAAATTGAACCCTCAACTCCGTTTACATTGCCTAGAAGAATTTCAGCCTTGCTGAGGTTGCGACTGATATAGTCGTAGGTCTCTGCGAGAGTTGACCTACCCGGGTATGATGCCTGGTCGCTCGGAGTGGTAAAAGGCTCATCACTAAGCATCACACCAAAGTCAGAAGAGGCATTGGAAGAATAATTGTTGCAAAAGAGTTCTGCAAGCACAAACATTGTATATGCCTTAACGAATGCACACTCACCGAGAATGATATCGAGCTGCGCCTTATCGGAGTTACTTAATTTGGTCTGGTCCATAGCAGGAATTCCTTGTTCTAGGAAGTTAGCGAGCATTACACAATAGTAGCTATGTGACCAGAGTGATTCCACGCTACCGAAAGTGGAGCGCATCTCCCATTTGTAATATTCACCGTTTCTATTACCGAAAATAATCGAGGCATGAAACGAGTCGCTCATCAACTCAGGCAAATAAATAGGTGGTCCTGATACGATGTAATCCCTGACCGTGATATATAGATCGCGTCTGAACTTCTGAGCATCCTCTACTGAAGAGAGAGAGGAGTCTGTCGTTATGGAGTTGGATGGGAGAATGTCCAAATCACAAGAGCAGACCAGAAGCACCGCTGCACATATAATGAAGATATATTTTTTCATAATCAACTTGAATTAGTGTTAAAAATTTAATTCGAGACCAACGATGTACTGCCTTGTGTTAGGATAGTTACCCATCGCGGTGATTTGGTCAATTTCAGGGTCCCACCCTGTGTATTTAGTGAAGGTAAGGAGGTTACGTCCGGAAACGTAAATCTTGGCTCCACTGAAAATGTTTGTTTTTGCAATCATTTTCTTCGGTAAAGTATAGGCAATCTGAAGATTCTTGAGTCGTACAAAACTTGCATTTTCTATGAAACGACTATCGTGCTTTACCGGCTCTGACGCCTTGGGAATATCAGTAATCTGACCCGGAGTTATCCAGATGTTCATCATCCTTTTTGTCATGTTTGACTCGTCTGCGAATGTCGGATTTTCCACAAAGTAGCGGTCATAGTTCTCAATATATTTTCCGAAAACTCCTGCAAAGGTAGCGTTTAAGGAGAAGCCTTTCCAACTTAGATCGAGAGAGGCACCACCTGACCAGGGAGCAAAACGATTGCGACCGAGAAATGCAGCATGACTTTCTGAATAAGTGCTGGTAATATTGCCATCAGCGTCATACCAGAGTGATTTGCCGTTAGCAGGATCTACACCTGCAAACCTCACTACAAAGTATTCACCATAAGCGTGTCCCGTCTGGAATTTCAGGCCACTGTCTCCATCTACAAACTCATCACGTCCGTCATAGAGTTCAGTAATGGTATTCTTATTATAATTCATATTGAAGCTCGCACCCAAATAGAGATCTCTATCCTGTATGATATCAAACCTAAGTTCAATATCAACACCACGGTTTCTCATAGTTCCCACATTACCCCATCCACCGGAAAAACCGGATATGAATGAATAAGGAATGTACATCAACATGTCCTTAGTGTTTTTGTTGTAGAACTCCAAGTTGAAGGTCAAAAAGTCGAATACCGTACCATTGACACCTAAGTTAAAGGCTTCCAAGGTCTCCCAGGTAAGATTGGGATTGCCCAGTGAAGAGATGTACCATGAAGACTCTCCATCATACGTTTTGCCAGTCTTGGTAAGACCGTAAGAGAGGTAGTTGCTGATGCCGGAGTTACCCATAGTTCCGTATGATGCTTTTAGCTGGAGATTGTTTATCCAGGAAATCCCTTTTATAAAATCTTCATTGGACATTTTCCACATCGCACCCACGGACCAGAAGTTGGCATATCTCCTGTCTGCGCCAAAGAGAGATGAGCCGTCAACACGATAGGTAAGATCGAGGAAATATTTGTCCGCATAGTCATATGAAAGACGTGAGAAGAAGGAATTATACGCAATCTTGGACTCGGAATAAGAGGGAATAAATGCCTCCGTACCATGATCTATGTTAGTGAGGCGTGGATCAGTCTGCCCCTGAGTATAGGTAGAAAGGTAATCGTCTTTAGAAACTATAGACTCATGACCCACAAGGATGTCGAAATGATTTTTCTCAGCAATTGCAAACTTGTACTCTGCGGTATTGGTTGAAGTCAGACGATAGAATCTCTCAAATGCTTCCTCAGTAACTGGGGTGACGGAAATTCTTTCTGTAGGAATAGTTTTACCGGTGTAGCGATAGTCATAACCCTCAACAGCCTGTACCGCTCTTAATACGAGACCCTTGATAGGTGTTATCTCTTGATACATATTGGCATTGACCCTTACTGTTTGTTTACGCGTTGGACTGTGCTCCATCATGGTGAAGTAGTTCTTCATACCAAGATCAGTAATGAAGTCCAGCTCTTCACCGTATCCAGTGAAATTACCATTTGCGTCTGTAAGAATTTCATAAGGTGTTGCATAAGGAAGACCCCATGCAATAATGTTCATAGGGTTGTAATAACCTGTACTGACTGTCGAGTATCCTGCATTGCGCTGAGTCTGAAAAGCAAGATTAAGATTAATCCCAAATTTGAACCAATCGGATATTCTGGTATTGGTATTGGAGCGTATGGAATATCTTGACATATCGGAGTAGGGCTCAACACCCTCGCGAGCGAATGCACCCAGAGATATGTAGAAATCAGTTCTTTCACTTCTGCCGGAAGCGCTAATGTCTGCCTTCCAGGTAGGAGCTTTTTCGTTTAGAATCCATTTTCTCCAGTCTGTACCGATATTATTCTTAAGACGAAAATTCTTAAGCTTCTGGAACTGTTCGTTTTCAAGAAGGCTCGGGTCAGCTATTTCACGAAATTGGAACCATTCCTCAGAACTCATGAGATCCATTGGAAATTGCGCCAGTGAAGATATACCGTAAGATGTGCTGGCTGTGATCGTGGGTTTCTCACCTGAACCTTTCTTGGTGGTAATATAGATTACACCGTTTGCAGCACGTGATCCATAGATTGCTGTGGAGGATGCATCTTTCATTACCATTACATTCTCTATATCGTTTGGATTTAGGGCTGTGAAAATGGCCACGTCAACAGGTGAACCGTCGAGGATAAAGAGCGGAGTGTTGGATGCGTTGATGGAATTGACTCCGCGCAAACGCATGGAAACGGTCGCACTGGGTTCACCGGAACTGGTGAAGACCTGCAGTCCTGCTACCTTTCCCTGGAGAGCATCACCGGAGCTGGCTGCGGGGATACTTGTAAATGCATCAGACTTTACAAGAGTCGAAGCACCGACTACGGAACTTATCTTTTTGGCACTACCGTAGCCGACAACTACGAGCTCTTCAATAGTTTGCACGTCACTATGCATCGTTACATTCATAACACCCGAGGATCCGACTGTAAGATTCTGTGGCTCCATACCTATATAAGTAAAGGTGAGCACATTGCCCTGGTTGGCCTTGATGGAGTAGTTGCCCTCGAAATCAGTTATAGTAAACTCCTTGGTGGTCACATTTTGGATGCTGACTCCCACCAGAGGCTCTCCTTTGTCGTCAACAACAGTACCAGACACTACACGTGGGACTGACGCAGGCTTCTGCTGCTGGGTTTCATTGAATTCCTTTGGAAAAATAGTAATCTGTTTGTCAATAATGCGATAAGCGATAGATGTGCCTGAAAATAGGCTATCCAGCACTTGATTAATAGATGCATTTGAAACAGAGATGTTGACAACCTGGTTTACATCAACAAGGGTGTTGTTGTAAATGAAGTTGTAAGAGCTCTGTTTCTGGATTTCCTGAAGGACTGTTATCATCTTTTCTCCCTTGAAATCAAGTGAAATCTGCTGCGCAGAGACTTCTGTGGAGAAGAAGAGTGACACAACCATGAACTGGAAAAAGATTCCCATCTTCAAGAGATTGTTAGTTCTTTTCTTCATAGATTTATGAGATTGATAGTTTACAATATCACTACACAAAAAAAGGGATCTCTCCCTAATTTTTGTCGTAAATATGTTATAGAATGTAACTATTTATACAGAGTAACATTCTTTTCCTTAATCCTGTAGCGGATATTTGAAGAAATCTTCAACAAATCAAGCACTTGGGTGACAGACTCTGATTGGAAACGCGCCGTAAAACTGTACCCGAATAGTTCTTTGTCGGAAAGAGTGATATGTACTCCATACCAGCGCTCGAGTTTTTTAACCACCTCCTGCATCGGAGTATTGGCAAAAATCAAGTAACCTTCTTTCCAAGCTGCATCATCCTCAGTGCTCATAAGATGACTCTTTCGTGCAGGTACGGCATGGTCGCTGATGACCAGACGCTCATTTGGCAAGACATCTATCTTTTTATTGTTCTGATTATAGACCTCCACCTTACCATTAACAAGTGTCAGTTTGACCTCAGAGTCATTGGAGTAAGAAGATAAATTGAATTCCGTCCCAAGAATCCTGGCGGTAACGCCCTTGGAAGTTTTAATATACATCGGCCAATCGCTTTCAGAGCGCACCTTGAAGTATCCCTCTCCATCAAGTTCTACATATCGTACCTCAGAAGAGAACTCCGCCGGACACTTGAGAGTGCTATTGCTGTTGAGCCAAACTTCGGAGCTGTCAGGGAGCAACACTTTACCCTTTACTCCCGAATGAACTATGTACTCTATGAACTGTTCACTCTGATATCGCTCAATAATCTGCGTAACCGACGGATCCGGGGCAACCTGAGGCATCTTCGGCTCCTTTAGCAGCAACCAAGCAGAGAATGCGGTCATAGGTATAAAGAGCACTGCAGCAACTTTTAAAAGCATATTTGTAACTCTACGGCTTCGTATGCGGAATATCAAACGATTAACTGCACTTCCATTGTCAGCACTATAGGGCATATTGCCGAATGTCTCATCAGCTTTTAGGCGGGCAAATTTCTTGTCCTGATGATATTTGCTTTCAAAATAAACCATTTACTCGATTTTTTCATTAGTTATACACCGATTTGGGACTCTTTACCTAAAAAATCTGTGCGAAGTTTTTTGCGGAAGTAATGCAGCGCCTTGCGAATCTTGTACTCTACCGCCTTAACAGGTACCTGCTGCCTATCGGCTATCTGTGAGTAGGTCATGCCAAACTCGCGGTTTAGCTTAAAAGTAGAGCGCACATCCTCTGGGAGCTGGAGGTATGTCTTATTTATTAGTTCCTCCAACGAGAGTGCATCTATCCTTTCGAGCACATAATCGTCGGAAAGTGCGATAAGATTGAGTTGTTCGAGGTCAGCTTCTACACAATTTCTGCGATATTTATCGTCGCGAAGGTAATTAAGCATCTTGTTACGG
Source organism: Bacteroidales bacterium UBA1392 (assembly GCA_002305275.1). GTDB lineage: Bacteria > Bacteroidota > Bacteroidia > Bacteroidales > UBA932 > Cacconaster. Next base: position 35,216 of record DBQO01000010.1, read on the forward strand.
GCAATTTTGTAGGTATAACTACGAAGATTTTGCTGCTCGTCGATAAGAAAGCGTTTGTCCCATAGAGTTATGAATGTATCCTGAACAATATCCTCAGCAGCAGAACTGTCTGTAATATACGAATTAATAAAATGGACCAGGTTATTGTATTCCATACGGAAGAAAACCTCAAGAGCTCGTTCATCTCCCGACTTAATGGCAAGAGCCAACTTTGTACCTTTGTCACATTCCATACTCCAAATTTATGAAAATAATCAATCCTTTACAAAATAAGTCAACGCCTACATGAGCTTTTCGAGTAGCTTGTGTCGTTGCACAACCTTTATGATTTCTGTAAAATCACAAGAAAATTCCATTTATTGCAGGAAATACACTACATTTGCACTTCCACGGAGAGATGCTCGAGTGGCTGAAGAGGCACGCCTGGAAAGCGTGTGTACGCCAAAAGCGTATCGAGGGTTCGAATCCCTCTCTCTCCGCTAGGTGCGGAAAAAACGGCGTCAAGTTTACTTGAACGCCGTTTTTTATTTAGCACCTAGCATCGCCCCGCCGCAGGCGGGGAGGGATGTGCGAGCGCAGCGAGCAAATCCCGGAGAGAGAGGCGTTATTGCGCAGCTTCAGGCCTTTCGACTTGCAAGGGCCTCCACGGCAAGTGGAAAGGGATGTGGGAACGAAGTGACCAAATCCCGGAGAGAGGAATTCTCGAACGGAATTGTCGAAGCGAAACGACGAAATCCCGGAGAGAGAGGGATTCTCGAACGGAATTGTCGGAGCGAAGCGAGCAAATCCCGGAGAGAGAGGGATTCTCGAACGGAATTGTCGAAGCGAAGCGACGAAATCCCGAGAGAGACATTATTGCGCAGCTTCAGGCCTTTCGACTTGCAAGGGCCCCAACGGAGAGCGGAAAGGGATGTCGGAGCGAAGCGACGAAATCCCCCCTAAAACACTACTTTTCCCACTGCTGTTTTGCCTTCAGTCCTTTTGCAGTCAAGCGATATTTTTGTCTTGGATGATTGGGTTCAGTTTCCGTCATTTCAATCCATTCCCCACTCAATGCAGGATTTGTATAATTATAAACAAAAGTTAGTCTATGTCTTAAATTTAATTTGTCCATAAGTTCGTCTCTTGTCATTTCACTTTCCAAAGTCAATATCAGTCTATAAGCTTGTTCGGTAACTTGTTCTATAGCTTGTTTGGTAACTTTTGGGGTGTCTTGAACGGCACCTCGCAGGGCATGACGATAAATAATCGTTCTAAAATCCTGTTCCTGAATAAATAAAGGTTCTGGAAGTCCATGTTTAATCATTCTTACTACCATATCTTCTCCCCTTATATTTTGTCTATTTCTATTATTTTTTCAGGATCGAAACTACGATGTTCGTTGTAAAATACATATCCTAACTGATTGCTCACACATTTAGTTTTTCCGATAAATTTGTCGATGTTCCGATGTGAATGTCCATAAATCCAGTATTCTATCGGACTCCCCTCAATATATTCTTCCAACTCAACCGTAAATGCACCATTTATTTTACTTTTCGCAAAATCAGGAGAAGCTAATTGAAAAGATGGCACATGATGAGTAACTACAATCACATGTTCAGCTGTACTTTTCGCCACTTCATTCTGAATAAACCGAAAACATTTGTCGTGTTCACAGTTAAATTTGTCCCATGTTAATAGTTCTGCATTATATAAAATCCTATGAAAATCATTAACATAATGTTCGGTAAGATAAGCTTCTTCCAACGGTATTTTTGCCCATAATGTTGAAATTATAAAGTCAACGTTTTCTATTCTAACAACAGCATTATAATAGCATTTCACATTATCCCGGATAGAACAAACCAAGCCATGTGGCATATTAACTAAATCATAGTATTGATATAATTCGTGATTGCCGATGACTACAATCACTCGCTTATAATTTTCTGACGCCCAATCCCAAAACGGATACTTGATATAATTACTATCGTTAAGATAACCAATATCGCCTGCCAGAACAAGAATATCGCCTACAGCTTTCAATGGATTTCGTTTCAGATAACTGTAATTATCTGAAAATTCCAAATGTAAGTCCGATGCATATTGAATTCTCATCTTATTATAGTTTATTCGATTCCAAATATTTCTTTCATAATGCCAAGGTAACCACGAATATCATCATCGGTACGTTTCAAACTATCACGTAAAGACTGATTCGGTAAAGATTTTTCCATCATGTTAATGAATACGCTCACATCATTTTTCATAGTAGCCGGTAATTCGACCGATGTTAAAGGATCAATCCGCATAGCCAACAGTTTGAAAACATCATCCCGATGCTTTTTGATATCGGCACTGTGAACATTCGGATTGGTTTTCTTTTCTTCTTTCAGATTCATAAATGCCTTTACTTTCAAACACAATAGAGAGAGCGGATCAGCAATGCGAACACCTCCTTCGATTATACTGCCGCCGATGACGTAACGATAGTATTCTTCATCCAACATTATTGCTGAAAGGCTTGGAATTTCTTCCCCGACGGGAACGGGTGTCAAGTGAAAGCCTGTTGGCTCTCCAAGCACGCCAGGAAATTGGGATAACAACTCTATTCTTACAGGAAACCCATTCTTTGGATTTATAAACCGGTATAATTCGGCTGTTGGATTTTTACTTTCCCGCTTTCGTTGGCGAGTTTCATACTCACCTTCAACAATAAAATCCCAAAAAAGTTGACCAAATTCGGGTGTCATCTTTTCAATGACCAATAGCATATCAATATCGCGGGTCACACGTGGATGCATATCCGTATCCTGCAAGGCGATATCACAAGCCGTTCCACCAATGATTACATAGTTGTCTTCAAATCCGGCAAAGTGTTCTTTAAATTTTTCTAATCCTTCTACCATTTCATCTCCTCTATCATTAATTCCAATTCTTTCTCAATTCGCGGATCAGGATCATCCTTCATAGAGAGATACAACGAAAGTTTATCAACTATTCCACCATTCATTTGATATGGTATCGTAACCGGGTATTTCCACACCTCGACTCTATACAAACCCTCTATTTCATTATACTCACCATCCGTCCGGTTAAATTGCCTGTCCCAAACTGCCATTGTTTCATATTTTTCAGGTTTTAAGTGAGAATAGTGTGACAAGGCATTTACCCCACTTATACCGAAATTAGCTCTAGGTATCTCGTCGCAATATAACACTTTCTTTACGGGTGACGACAAATAACTTTGAGCTTTTCTCCATAACTCACGCTTCGAGTCCTTAAAGCGAATCAATTTAATTCTTGTATCACTTTTAATTTCAGAATCACACAATTGACACTTTTCAAGATTTGTGACTGCACGTGCCAATGTCAAATAATTGAAAGGAACTCTTCCTTCCAACATCTTAATCGTAAATTCATTTTCGCTATTACTGTCTAAAAGATAATATAGCAATATATATTGTGCTGCAGGTGTTAATCTCCTTGGTTTCTTATCTTGTTTTTTAGCTTGAACGTTCACAATTAAAGTAGGCAGGAAAGCATATTTATCCGAAATAATAAAATAAACCTTTTGATTTATGAAGCGTGCTCGTTCGTAATAGGCCAGCGAGTCTAAAAGAACAACAACAGGCATATTAATAACCGTTTCTATTTGTCGAGTAATCTTCTTATATTTACCGGGAGTTATAGATTCCAGTGCGTTATTAGCTTGGATTACACACAAAACCTGATTATTGAGATCTATCGTATAAAACGAAAACCTTAAAATAATATCAGCACTTAGGCCACGCAGCTTATCTTTTTTTATAGGAATCAACTCTTTGTGAATACCTAATATTGAAATTATATTATTCATAATCGGTTATTATCATAAAAATTTGCATTATTATCATACATAGTGATAATGATGCAAAAATAATGATAATAATTAAATCCACAAAATCATTATTATAACTTTATTACTGTTATAACACTAAATTCAGAAATAAACATCCCTTAAACAAGCAATAATTGAGATTATTGCGTAATAACGCAATGCTATAGCCAACTGTTTATCTATAATATATTCGACGGATGTCGAACCATTGCGACCAAATCCCTCCACCCCCTCCTTTTTGTCAACAAATTGTCACACACATTCTCAATTAAATTGCCAATTTTGAATTACTGTTACGTCAATCCTTTTGGGCATAAAATTAGCATGTAAGAAACTATTAACTAACTAATCAGAATAGTATGAGACCTAAAATACTCCTCACCATTTTGCTTGTTGTCATAGGACTGACGGCACAGGCACAACAAATCAAAATAATTGAGCAACCAAATGCAGCCTATACCGACACACGTATGTTGGAAATATCTAAGGTGACCCTATCCGACACGGCAACCATATTGGATATGAAAGCTTTTTCTACTCCAACCAATTCGATTAAAATCGTTTCTGACACCTATCTCTTGGCCGATGGCAAAAAATACATGATACGCAGTAGCGAAGTCATTGAACTTGATCTACTCTTTTGGATGCCACAATCGGGTGAAATCCGGTTTAAACTGATATTTGATCCGCTTCCGATTGAGACGACCACATTCGACTTCATAGGCAGCGATAGCGACGATTATTATACAATATACGGTGTTGATTTGATGGAAGAGAGTAAAGGAAATAAGGACAATGAAGAGATTAAAGAGGGAAAACATGATCAGCTGTTCCAAAACTTAATAAAACCGTTTGAAGGAAAAGTAATATTGGTAGATATATGGGCTACCTGGTGTGGCCCGTGTATGGTAGCAAATCTGATCATGCAACCGATAAAAGTGGAATTTGCCGAAAAAGATGTAGTATTTCTATACATTGCCGGAGAAAATTCGCCCGAAATTGCTTGGGAAAATATGATAGCAGACATGCAGGGGGTGCACCACCGTTTAAGTGCCGAGCAATGGGATTATCTCTGCGACAGCCTAAATGTAAGAGGTGTTCCCACTTATATAATTATCGACCGTGAAGGGAACCAATCCTACCACACAGTCGGCTTCCCGGGTGTAAGCAAAATCAGGCGTGAGCTCAATCAAGCGTTGAACCAATAACGCGTAATACTTACTTCTCCTCGTATTTATACTGAATATCGGAAATCCAGCCGCTCCATTTATCGAAATAGAGATTGCCTCCCTCCCACTCCACTTCGCCGCGCTGGAAATCTACGGTTTCACTACGGATAAATTTCTTGGCAGGAGAAAACTCACCGGAATAGTCACTATTGACAATCCAGCGGAAAGCATCCAGACCCTTTGTATAGAAGTGATACTCGTCATCATTGTCAATGACATTGTAACGTCCGCGTCCGAATGACTGGTCGGTAGGCACCCATCCGATACCTTCGTAATAAACCTCGAGCCAATCGTGCATATTGACACTATTTGGATGGAGCATCCAGCCGCTCTGCCATCTTGCAGGCACCCCTGCATAGCGAGCCATAGTGATAAGAAGCAAACCAACCTGCCCGCAATCACCATGTTTGTTGTCAAGCACATACTCGGGAATGTTTTCAACGGTAGAATACTCACGCGCACTCGCCCAGGGATAGTTGTCGGCAATCCAGCGGTAGATCTTCTTTACCTTAATGTAAGGATTGGTTTCGGTGCCTACTATAGAGTCGGTTATCTTCTTAATGCGATCGCTAAAAATAACATGGGTAGCCCTTTCAGCTGTATACTCCTTGTAGAGACGACTTTTAGTATCATAAGGCTCTATATCCTCCGGATTGAAATCATACCACTCATTGTATCCCTTGAAGGAGAGTTCGTATGAAAAGAGTGTAGGCTGTCCTGCAACCGCAATTTTTTCCATATAGATACTCTTATGGACATATTTGTCAGAGGAAATTTTGTACTCCGGCTCTGAGGTGGAAATCAAGCGAATATCCTTGACACTATTCTGGTCCCCGCGGGGATAGGGCATCCAGGCACGCAGTAGGGTACTGTCCGGCACTACGTCAGGTTTGACGGTCAGAGTGTACTTGATGGTCATTGTTACAGGAAGTACAAGACTTTTCTTCTGCTCCCTTGCTGCCTTAATTACCTCTTTGTTGTACCCGTCGAGGAATAGGTGAAGCTGATCCACTTGTACGCCCTCAACCTGTTCAAATACTTTTTTCGCCTCTTTGTCGATACGGAAAAGGTTGCGCCCCGCATTGCGGAAATAGCGCTTTTGCCCATCAATATACCTATTTTCAAGGGCATTTGTAGCCTCCCAGGCAGCAACCTGTTCTGCCGTCAGCTCCGGATAATAGAGTTTCAGATAGTTGACAATGTAATTGCTATCGCGGGAAAAATCAATGGCGATCCTCGCCTCTCTTTCATCTTCTGTAATATTGATGGAAGGATCAGCAGATGAAAAACGTCCACATCCGTAAACTACGAATATGGACATTAAGATTATAAAAAAATTACGCATAACGTATATTATGTATGTAGAAGGTTAAGTCATAATAGAAGTACTACCTCACTCTTTCACCGTAAGACCTGTCGGTAGTGTTTACTCTGATTCGGTCACCCTGATTGATGAAAAGGGGAACCATAATCTCCGCACCGGTCTCAAGAGTGGCAGCCTTCATAGCATTGGTGGAAGCGGTATCACCCTTGACCGCAGGTTCGGTATAGGTCACCTCAAGTTCAACATAGGTGGGAAGTTCACAAGTCAGGTACCTCTCCTCATCTGCCAAAAATACCATTTGTACCGTCTGTCCATCCTTCATAAGGTCACTATTCTCAACCATATCTTTCTCCAGTTGAACCTGATCATAAGTCTCGGTATTCATGAAGTGAAAACCATCTTCATCAGCATAGAGGAATTGATAAGTGCGGTGCTCAACCGTGATGGTCTCAATCCTTTCACCTGCGGTAAAGGTATTCTCGAGGATGCGTCCATTTTCAAGGTTACGGAGCTTGGTTTTGACAAAGGCAGGACCTTTCCCCGGTTTTACATGCTGAAACCATACAATAGAGCAGGGTTTGCCATTATAGTATAAATAGAGTCCGTTTTTAAAATCTGCAGTTGTTGCCATAAAAAGTCTATATTTTTTTAAATTAATCGTTTAATCTACAAATATACTAAATTAATTTCAATCTGTAAGAAAGGCTTTCCATTGCCTCCTCCAATTGCCATGCAGGAGTGGAGGTTGCACCGCAGATGCCGATAGTGTCTCCGTCCCGAATCCATGCAGGATCCACCTGAGAGGCATCCTCAATCCACCACGAGCGAGGGTTGACGCTTTTGCACAGGTCAAAAAGGACTTTACCGTTGGAACTTTCCCTACCACTGATAAAGAGTATCATAGAGTGGCTGCGCGCAAAATTCACCAGTGACTTGTGTCTGTTGCTCACCTGGGCACAGATGGTATTGTGTACTTTAAGATCTTTTGCCCTGGCTCTCATAATCTTCACAATAGCATCATACTCCACAGGATCCTTTGTTGTCTGAGAGAAGAGTTCTATCGGCCTGGAAAAATCGACATCTGAAATTTCGTCACTGTTACCTATGACCACGGCACGACCTTCGGTCTGTCCTACAAGGCCATTGACCTCCGCATGCCCATGCTTGCCAAAAATCACTACTGTTCCGCCCACTTTTTCCATTCTGAGAAAGGCCTTTCGCACCTTCTCCTGGAGTCGTAGCACCACCGGACAAGTACAATCAATAAGGGTAATACCTTTGGCAGTCACCGCCTCATAAGTAGAAGGAGGTTCACCGTGGGCTCTTATCAGAAGTACTCTCCCGGATAAGTTATCTATAGAGTCAAGATCCACAATACGCAATCCCTTGTCCCTTAATCTGTCAATTTCAAGTGAGTTGTGGACTATGGGACCCAAAGAGTGAAGAGTACCGTGGAGAGCCAGATGGTCTTCAGCTCTCCTGACCGCATTGACTACCCCCGGACAAAAGCCGGAAGAGGAATCTATTTCCAGTGTAACATTCATCAAAAATCAATATCTAACTTTGCCTTCAACACCCAGCCTATCCATATCATCTGCTGCTCGACTGATACATAACTATTGTCCAGTACCACCGCATCTTCCGCCTGACGCAGAGGATTCATTTCACGGTGTGAATCAATATAATCCCTCTCCAGTACATTACGGTATATCTCATCGAAGTCCGCCTTCTCACCTTTAGCCACCAGCTGGTCAACACGTCGTTGAGCCCTGATTTTAGCATCGGCAACCATGAAAATCTTCAGGTCGGCCTCCGGAAAAACAGCAGTGCCGATGTCCCTACCATCCATAACAACTCCCTGAGGACCATAGCCACGAAGTAGTGAGTCTACGAAATTACGGACGAAAGGTATGGTCGCTATTGGACTCACATTGTCCGAAACATCGAGTAAACGTATGCGTGACTCAACATTTACACCATTAAGGCAGATTTCAGCTCTACCCTCAGGATTATCCATGGAATAGGAAATCTTCATTTTTCCTGAATCAATATCTTGTTTGAGAGCCTCATTATCAATGACATTGCCTGTAATATATCCGCTCTGCAGGGCAAAAAGGGTAACTGTGCGGTAAATCGCACCCGAATCAAGGTATATCAGCCCCAAACGTGCAGCAATAAGTTTGGCAAAAGTGCTTTTACCTGTTGAAGAATAGCCATCAATTGCAATGATCATATATCTCTCTATTTGGTGTTAAAACACAAAAATAGATAAAAAAACTCTATCTTTGTCCTTCGCAACAAATATAACCACTCATGAAAATCCTGATTATTGATGACGAACGCAGTATCCGCAATGCTCTGAAAGATATCCTCGAAATGGACAATCACACCGTGACACTGGCCTCTGACGGGAAAGAGGGTGTGGATGCGGCACTCAGCGATAACTATGATGCCATTTTCTGCGACATAAAAATGCCGAAAATGGATGGACTTGAGGTGCTGGACACCCTCTCAAAGGAGGGCGTAGAGGCAGCTATCATCATGATTTCAGGTCATGGTACAATAGATACAGCCGTGGAGTGCATAAAAAAGGGAGCATTCGACTTCATAGAAAAACCACTCGACCTCAACAGAATCCTGATCACCCTCAAGAATGCTACTGACAAGACTCAGCTGGTAAAGGAGACCACTATTCTCAAAAAGAAAGTAAATGCAAAATATGAAATTATAGGCGAGTCGGCAGCCATCAAGCATATCAAGGATATTGTAGACAGAGTGGCTCCTACTGAGGCAAGAGTCCTCATTACCGGATCCAATGGTACAGGCAAGGAACTTGTGGCCAGACGCCTTCACGAAAAAAGCACCCGCGCCTCTGCACCCTTTATCGAAGTCAACTGTGCAGCCATACCGAGTGAGCTGATAGAGAGTGAGCTTTTCGGACACGAAAAGGGAGCTTTTACCTCCGCGGTAAGACAACACAAGGGTAAGTTTGAACAGGCGGATGGCGGCACTCTCTTCCTTGACGAAATTGGAGATATGAGTCTTGCTGCACAAGCCAAGGTGCTAAGGGTACTTCAGGAACACAAAATAACCAGAGTAGGCAGTGATAAGGATATTACTGTAAATGTCAGAGTAGTGGCTGCAACCAACAAAAACATAACCGAGGAGATTGAAAAGGGCAATTTTAGAGAAGACCTGTACCACCGCCTGAGCGTAATCCTGATCCACGTTCCTCCTCTTTCCGAACGCATTGAAGATATTCCGCTCCTGGTGGAACATTTTATAAAACAGATCAGTAGAGATATGGGCATAGCTGCCAAAAAAGTCACTCCCGAGGCCTATGATGAGCTGAGTAAGCTCCCATGGAGGGGTAATATACGTGAACTTCGCAATGTCACCGAAAGACTGATGATCCTCTGCGGACCGACAATAACCAAGGAAGATATAATAGCATACGCTACTCCGGCGATATAATACACATTTCAATATGAATCTGGTAGCAATAGTAGGAAGACCGAATGTAGGGAAATCGACCCTTTTCAACCGCCTGGTAGGTATGAGGCAGGCAATAGTCGATGAGACCTCCGGTGTAACACGCGACCGCCACTATGGTACTTGTGAATGGTGCGGTATCGAGTTTTCGGTGGTGGATACAGGAGGATTTACTTCCAAATCCGATGACATATTTGAAGAGGAAATTCGCAAGCAGGTGATGATTGCCATCGAAGAATGTGACCTTGTGCTATTTGTAGTGGAGGTAGGTACCGGAATTACCGACTTTGATGCTGAAATTGCAGACCTGCTCCGCAGGAGCAATAAACCTGTAGTTCTTGCAGTAAACAAAGTCGACACGGGTGAAAAGATGTATGGCGCCTACGAATTCCACGCCCTTGGATTGGGCGACCCCTGGTCTATCTCTTCTGCCAACGGCAGTGGTACAGGTGACCTGCTGGATAGGATTGTGGAACTTCTTCCTGCAGATGCGAATATTAAGGATGATCCCTACGCCAATGTTCCACGCATAGCTATAGTAGGGAAGCCCAATGTGGGCAAATCTTCACTTGTCAATGCCTTTTTAGGGGAAGAACGCAATATAGTGACGCCTATTGCCGGCACCACGCGAGATTCAATTTCTACCTATTACAATAAATTCGGGCACGAGTTCATTCTCATAGACACAGCCGGTCTTCGTAAGAAAACCCGTGTTAAAGAGGACTTGGAGTTCTATTCTGTAATGCGTTCCATCAGAGCCATTGAAAATTCCGATGTATGTATACTGATGGTTGATGCCTCAACCGGAATAGAAGCACAGGATATGGCTATTTTCAACCTTATTGCCCGCAACAAGAAAGGGTGCGTGATAGTTGTCAACAAATGGGATACTGTCGAGAAGGGTAATAATACGATGAAAGAGTTTACGGAAGGGATCAAAAAACGCATTGCCCCATTCAGTGATGTTCCAATCATATTCACTTCCGTAATAAACAAACAGAGGATCCTGGATGTACTTAATGCTGCTGCCACGGTCTATTCCAATTATTCCAGGAGGATCCCTACTTCCGAACTCAACGAAGTAATGCTTCCCGAGATTGAAAACTACCCTCCGCCTGCCTGGAAAGGCAAATATATAAAGATCAAATATGTGACTCAGCTTCCCACGAAGTCACCTTCTTTTGCATTTTTCTGCAATTTACCTCAATATGTAAGGGAGCCTTATAAGAGATTCCTCGAAAACAGACTCAGAGAGCATTTCGATTTCAGCGGCTGCACAATCCAGATTTTCCTCAGAAAGAAGTAGGCTTTTTAGCAGGAAGAAGGATTGTAAAGCAGGCACCACCCAAAGAGGATTTTGAGTAGGATATTGAACCCTGTGATTGCTCTATAATATTACGACATATAGCAAGTCCAAGACCGGTACCTCCGCTTTTTGTGGTAAAATTAGGATGGAAAAGTCTCTCCAGATTTTCTTCGGAGACTCCCAAGCCATCATCTTCAAAATCCACTCTGTAGAAGACTCCTTCTTCACGCTCAACTGCATTTATGGTCACAAGGATCTTCCCTCTCCCCCGTGCATTTTGAATTGACTCAATAGCATTCTGGAGGATGTTTACAAAGACACGGGATAGTTGTTGTCTCCTCGCCGAAACCACAGGATTGGGAACATTATTGCGAATTTCGATTAAAATATCATCATTGGTATCAAAGAAAAATACCTGTTCTGCAATTGCAGCATTGAGATTCACATCCACCACCTCTTCATTGTAGAACCTGGAGAAAGACGAAAATGCATCTGCCACTTCACTAAGATTGGCTATCTGCCCCAAAATGGAATTGAGAGTGGGTTCTACCTGCTCTTCCCATCCTGAGCGTCCCTCATCCTTCATTCTAATCAGATATTGTATCCGAAGTTTCATGGGGGTTAAAGGATTCTTTATCTCATGGGCAATCTGACGTGCCATCTCCTTCCAGGCCTGTTCGCGCTCAGCCTGTGCCAGTTGCTGCCTACTATGGTCGAGGTCGTCCACCATCTTGTTGTAAGCGCTCACAAGCACACCTATTTCATCTCTGTTGTTGTGGTATGAAATATATCTGTTCCTATTGGAGGAGGTGGTAAGTCCCTGTATCCTCTCTTTAATCTCTACCAGAGGCCGCGAGAGAGAATTGGAGAGCAGTACACTTATTATAAATGCTAGGATGATCAGGATCAAGTAGATGTTAATGATTGTAGCAATCATCGAAGATGAAGCACTCAGCATATCAGCGGAACGAGAGAAGTAGGGAAGGTTGATTATAGCTACCATGGCACCCTGGTTATTGAAGAGTGGAGCGTAGACCGAAAAGTACTTCATCCCTGCCACCTCCTCCATGGTAGTATATTTTAGGGCATTGTTGTGTGCTATCTCGTGGAATGCATTGGCATTCATACGTTTTCCCATAAGGAACTGTTCGTAGATATCGGGTTGCGTGGTACGGATAAGCCCACCGTGAGTATCATAAAGGTTGATGTCTGTCCTAATGACTTTGGAGAGCTCATCCATCTCGTTGTAAAACTCCAGCGACTGTACTTGATTGTAAACATTTGCATATTTGCAATACTCTGAAAGAACGCTACGGGCGGTGGTGATTTTCTCATCCATCTCACGCTCATTACCGGTTTTGTTGAGTCTGCTTATATAGTGGATGCTGGCTACTCCAAGGAAGAGAATGGAAAAGATCATTGCAGAGGTAATGATGATGGTAATCTTTCTCTTGATGGATTTTTTCGGGAGGGAGAAAAGCTTACTGCCCCTACCCCAGAAAGTCATTATGGAGAAGAAGAGTCCGAAGAAAATTGCAATATAGGAGAATGAGACCACATTTGAGAAAAACCTCTGACTGGGGCGGCTCACAAGTGTGATTTCATCAGCTGAAAACTTATTGATAAAGTGTACGTAGCCCTTTTTGATTTGCATGGAATAACCATCGGGGATAGTCTTATCAAAGATTACAGGGTACTCATAATCCCCCTTGTAGGTAATAATACGGCCATTGCTATATCTTGCGAAAGAATAATGACGAGGAAGTCGGAGATCATTATAACCCTCGTCTCCACTCAGTATGGTCGGGAGTCCTACTAACTCTGAAGAGTATTTGGACTCAATTTCCACAAATAGTCGGGTGACTCTCGAACTTACAGGGTCAAAAAATGTGAATAGGCCCAGGTAAGAGGTCAAACCATTGTACTTGTTTATATAGAAGAATCTCGAATTAGGGGCCAAAGGTGTACCAAACCTTGTTATTTGGTCTTGATAGAAGGGATAGCAGAGCACCAGCTCACTGCCATGCCCTAAATCGAGCAGGTCATTTGGAGAGCAAACGGTCAGCTCTATATTATATTTCTGAGCAGTATTGCGATATAAATAGCGTTCAAGCAAACGGCTGCGGATCACCTCCCGTCTGTCAACAGTTGTCAGCAGTGCTATTATAGGGTCATGGGCTATGGTCTCCTCTACATTACGCAATTGGAGTTCGAGACTCAGGTCTCTTTCCATAGCAAGTTTATTGGTCCGTACACGGTTTGTCTCGTACTCTTTTTCAAAACCGTATATCACAATCATTGTCACGCAGTAGAGCGATATTACCAACACATATAGTGTCATATTGAACCAGCTCAGGAGTGAGAATGTACACCTTCGACGGAAAATGAGTACCAGAAGCTGCAACATCAGCAGAAGCCCCAGAAATATCATTGCCGAAGAGAAATAGGCCAAAATGGAATACCAGGAAAGCTCATCTATACGGAAAGGCTCCAGGACTATGTTGGAGTTAATAATCAGAGATCTGAATGTCAAATGGATATAAAGTACCAAAAGGAGAGTAGTTACAACTGCAACTGCGGCACCTGCACTCCTCATGGTACTGCCGGATCTCTTTATGCGCTTGACTATAGGGAGACGGGTTATGAAGACAGCATAGGTCAGGAGGGCTATTAAGACATTATTAATCAAAAAATTGCCCAGAGAATCAAAAAGACGGTTGTCCGCATAATAGATGGGCGAAAATATCTCTCCCGACATATCATTGCGTGCTACCACGACAAAAGCCACAACTCTGATTGCAAAAAGGAAAAAAGCAGTTATCATAAGGGATAACCAGCTACGCTTTCTTAAATGGAATAGAAAGAGAGCAATCACTGCAAAAAGCATCGAAATCCACATCGGGGTGAGATTTGTACTCCTGACAAGACTTGGGCTCTCTGAAACCAGTGAGAAGAGTGGCAGCCCCTCAATACCATATACTACACCTGCGGCATCCACATTGACGCTTACAGGATCAAAACCGGCACCAATGCGAAGTTTCTTATTTGAGTAGTTTTTCAGACCCTTGCCATCAAGATATTCGGTCTTGACCAAAATACCGGTTATGACTTTGGTTCGATATGAAGGAGAAACATAGGTATTGACAATGTACCATGCCGAACCTAGGTTGACATACTGCTCCTCGAGTCCCAAATAAGCCAGCGGCGAACTGAAAAGGTTGTCATTACTCAAATAATGGAGGCGGTAAGTAAAAGAATAGGCATCTACTTCATCATTACTTATGGGGAACTGGTTGCCCCAGGATTGAAGGGTATCGGAGACATATTTATATATCACCATATCATCCGGCAGGTCACTAAGATCCACCCACTGGTCATCCGGAGTATTTATGGCACGTTGTGCGTACTTCTCGATGATGTGCTGGCGATGATTAACCTGTTTTTGCACCTTTCGTACTTCACGGCGAAGGTTATAGGTACCTGTACTGCCAACGAAAGAAATAACGGCAAAAACAATGGCGATAGCCGCCATGAATATCGTCAAATATTTGTTGGCAGCTCCGGTAATCCGATTATATATGCTATTGACTCCTTTCACTTGTGGTGGTATGGCTCACCTTTAATTATTGTAAATGCCCTGTACAATTGTTCGACAAAAATCAGGCGTACCATTTGATGGGAAAATGTCATCTTTGAGAGGGAAAGTTTTCCATCGGCACGCTGATATACTTTTTCCGAAAATCCGTATGCACCTCCGATCACAAAGACCATATCTTTGGATCCGTATGTCATTTTTTGCTCCAAATGTCGTGCCCAATCTTCTGAGGAGTACATATTGCCCCGCTCGTCAAGCAAGATCACGTCATCCGAACTCTTTAATCCGGCAAGAATGAGTTCCCCTTCCCTCTCTTTGATTTGCTCAACAGAAAGAGCCGAGACCTGTTTGAGCTCGGGAATAACCGTCATTTCAAATGGCACATAGTGCTTGAGACGGCTGGTATAGAGCTTGATGCCCGACTGCAGCCAGCCCTCCACACTCTTACCTACAAGGAGAAATTTGACTTTCATAATACAAAAATAACATTTTTAAGGGGATTCGTCCCTTCGATGGCTTGATTTTTGTTTGTTTGTATTTGATAAGCAGTTTTATTATTTCTTAAACCTATAACGCCAAATGAAGAAGATTTTACTCTTGGCCATGTTCGGGATATTCTCCATTGCTGCACCGGCTCAGATGATGCAGTTGGTTAATAGTTCCCAGACCAATGTCCAAAGCAATACCGAGCAGGATGTATTCACCCCAATCGGCAAATATATCCAATCTGGCGACTATGACAAACTCTCCGCCTGGTTTGCCGACAATCTCGAACTGAATATTCTGGGTGCCATCAACAACTGTACCCGCAATCAGGCACGTCTGATCATCAAGAACTTTTTTACCAACTATACCCCTAAGAAATTTACCATAATCCACAAGAGTGGCAAGGCCCCTATGAAATATGCGGTCGGTTCACTTTCCGCAGGCGGTGAAAAATTCAGAGTAATACTTTACGTTAAAACAACTGATGGGGTAAATTCAATCCAACAACTTAAGGTCGAACGGGAGTAGGAATATCCATTCTACCCACGATTACACCTTGCCCTCCACATTGTGTTATAACCACCTTTCTGCCCTCAAGATTTTCTACTTCTACTGCATTTTTTAGAAAAGTATGAGAGTGGCCTCCAATTATAATGTCTATATCTTTTGAATTTTGAGCCATCAAAATATCTGAGGGATGCTCCATTGAACCACCCTGATGACCGAAATGTGATAGCAGTATCACCAAATCACACTTTTTCTTATGTTTTAGCCAGGCAGCCCATTTATTTACCTCGGATATGGCATCCAGACGAACCAGACCCTCCAGATGGCTTTTGAGTACAACTCCTTCGAGGTACGATGTTGCCCCTACTATACCTATTTTCAATCCTGCACGACGTATGATGGTATAGGGCTTGACATAATCCTTCAAAACCGAATCCGAAAAGTCATAATTACAGGTTACAGTAACAAATTCAGCCGATGATAGTCGTCTTGCAAGTTCTTCCTGGCCATTATCAAACTCGTGATTTCCCAAAGTGGCTACATCGTATCCAAGTGCATTCATAAGCTCTATCTCCAGGTCACCTTTTGCCATTGTAAAATAGGGTGTGCCCTGATTATAGTCACCTGCATCCAGCAACAATACATTACGGCGGCCGGCCTCTTCTCTAACAGAGTTGATATATTGCAGACGGCGCTCCACGCCACCTTTATCACGATCACGCCCCACCCTTACCGGTTCGATTTGGCTGTGAGTATCATTTGTATGAAGTATTACAAGGTGCCTTGGCGAGCAGGATGCCACCATTGCAAGCAATGCAACATACAAAAAAGCAAATTTGATGTTATTAAGTCTCATCTTCCGGAGTCCTCCATATTCTTGACAATCACCCGACCGTCATTTTTTAAGGAAATGGTTTCACCACGGGCGGTCATCTCTCTGATATAGTCCACAATGGCATCCCTGATGAAAACATTTTCCAGATTGGTAATATTTTTAGCAAAATCTCCCACACTCAAGCGGTCACCTCCATCCATAAGGAAGTTGATGGTGGCAAACTTGTACTCCTTTTCCGGATCAATCTGCTCTCCACCAACCTTGAGAGATTCCAGTTTGCGTCCGTCAAAAACCACCTGGACATTACTCAAAGCCTCAACACGACCCCTGGAAGCCATATTCCTAAGAAATTTATCCAGATCTGCTCCCAAAATATCGAAGGTTACCAGATAATTGTCGAAGGGGAAAATCGAAAAAATGTCATAAACCCTCACTGCCCCTTTCGGAAGAGAGGTGCGGATACCTCCAAAGTTGGTCATAGCTACGTCAACCTTGGAACCGGTCTCCTTTTCCGCAACTGCACGAATTACATCTACTGCAAAATTGGAAAGCGGACCTTCAGGGATCCCTTTATCGTATTCATCTTCGGAAAAACCAATAATTTCCATCAATGGAGCTACTAACGGCTCATATTTACTGATGATTTTAGTCGCAGTGAAGTCCTTGATATCTCCCCAGGTTGCATCCATTGCGACTGTCGTCCAGCTATAGTTGAGCTGGGCATGTGCTAACGTAATACCAAACAGAAACAGTAAGGTGAAAATGACCTTCTTAATATTCATAATTCTAATTTTTTACCTTAATCCACTTCCAAAGATCTTTGAAGGAGGCTTTTTTACCGTATGTGAGTATACCTACCTTGTAAATCTTAGCCGAAATCACAGCCATCAAAAGGAAGGTTGCAAAAAGCAGAATAATTGACAGAGCAAGCTCCCAGAAGGGTACTACACCAAAAGGAACACGTGCCATCATCACCATTGGAGAGGTGAAGGGTATGATAGATGACCAAAAAGCCAGCTGACCGGTAGGATTCTGGAAAGTGGGAATCATCAGGAAGAGACCTATAATTAGGGGAATGGTTATGGGCATCGAAAGTTGACCTGTGTCCGCCTCATTGTCCACAGCTGCACCCACAGCCGCAAACATACCCGCATAGAGCAGATAGCCCAGCAGGAAATAGATCAAGAAGCAGGTAAGCACATATCCGAACCTGATCTCAGAAATGCCTTTCAAAATGGACCCCATACCGGCTACATCTGCCGACTCCATGGTACCCACTATATCACCACCCATAAAGGAGCCTGCCACAACGACTAGAACCAGAGTTAGCACCACCCATATCAGGAATTGGGTTAAGGCAACGAGGGCAACTCCTACAATCTTACCGATCATCAACTCCACCGACTTGACGGAGGAGACAATCACCTCAACTATACGACCGCTCTTCTCCTCAATCACTCCACGCATCACCATGTTGCCGAACATAAAGATGAACATATAGATCAGAAAGCTCATAATATAAGAGAGCGCCATATAAATTTCCGCCGACTCCTCCTTTTCTCCCTCATCGGTGAGAGTCAGTGTTGTAATCTGTACATCGCTCTTTACCTCTGCAAGGATTCGGTCAAGATCGGAGATATTGTAAAGTGAGAGTTTCATCGACTCCACGGCTTTATTGACTTTGCGTGAAATATCGCTCTTGATATCCACATTGAGAGGTTCAGCGGAGTATGCCACCACCTGTACGTTATTCGCGGAGTCAAGCTCCGAGATTCCTACGAGAGCATAGACACCAAGATAATTGAAATCTGCCTTTAGTTGCTCAAGAGTGCTGCCTTCAGGCGCAACTACATATTCTACCGTGGAACTGCTTTCGAGATAAGGAACCACTATGCCTGAACCGTCCTGCACCATGACCTTCTCCGTATCCTTGCCGCCTACCACCATTAACACGGTAGGCACGATGAAGAGGGCGGCCATTAGCACCGGAGTAAGAATTGTTGTTAGAATAAAGGATTTTTTCTTGACGCGTACCGAATATTCGCGTCCCAGTATTATACCTATCTTATTGAAATTCATGGCTCCCTCCTATTTTTCGCTTACAAGTTTGATAAAAATGTCGTTCATGCGTGGAACAAGCTCCCTATAAGAGACGATATCCACGCTACCCAGCAACTCCGGAATGATTTGGTGCGATCCCGCTCCTTCGCCTACGTCAAGTACGGCTCTCCTTAAGGTTTTGTATTCTTCATCCGAAGAGATGGAAAAATATTTGGACCAGGTAGAAAGAGGCTGGGAGGAGCGATAGAGAACCTCAACCTGATTGGTACCATATTCCTTTCGTATTTGTCCTGTAGGACCCGATACAACCACTTTTGCATGGTTTATAAGCGAAATATCGTCGCAAAGTTCCTCTACCGACTCCATGTTGTGAGTGGAAAGAATTATGGTAGCCCCTTCATCTTTCATCCTTAAAATCTCATTCCTGATGAGCTGCACATTCACCGGGTCAAAACCTGAAAAGGGTTCGTCCAGGATCAGCAATGAGGGTTTGTGGAGCACTGTGGTGATGAATTGCACCTTCTGAGCCATACCCTTGGAGAGTTCCTCTACCTTCTTATCCCACCAAGTGCGAATACCGAATTTTACAAACCACTCTTTGAGCTCCTTCCTGGCCTCTGCCATTGAGAGACCTTTTAGGCGTGCAAGATAGATTGCCTGCTCCCCTACCTTCATTTTTTTGTAGAGACCGCGTTCTTCCGGCAGATAACCGATTTCGCGAACCATTTCGTCGTTCATCAATCTGCCGTTATAGATTACCTCGCCTTCGGTAGGGATCGTTATGCGGTTGATAATACGTATGAGAGTGGTCTTACCGGCGCCGTTTGGGCCCAGCAGACCAAAAACACGCCCCTGATTAGCCTCTATCGAGACATTATCAAGAGCCTTGAAGTCACCGAATTTTTTGGTGACGGATCTGCATTCCAACATTTTTTACTGTATTTTAACAAATATTGCGTAAAGGTAAGCAAAAAAACGCTCTGTTCCCCAATAGATATTATTTATGATATCTGGAGAGTTTGGCACATCGGTCGGAGGTCAATATATTGTTTCGGACAAGATCACTAAAACTCCATTGAGACGTATCTGTGACACTGCGATAACGTAGTATGCCTTTTGCAGCAAAAGAACCGACATAAGGATGTAAGGTGAGTTCCTCTTTGGTCAATGACCAAAAATCAAAATACTTTACATGGCTACTATCAACCTCTACGGAGAAAGCGAACCCATCATATCGTTCACTATCTATCCCCTCTATCTCCATAAGTTGCTGAGGATCAAAAAAACCGCCCAGACGCTCCCTATATTCGATTATTCTACGCGCATAGTAGGGCCCTATGCCTTTAAGAGTGACTAAGGCAGCACTATCGGCTTTATTGAGTTCCAACTTCGGTATATCGATAAAAGGCTCGAGGCGCTGATAAAGGGTATCCGACACTACATACATTCTGGCAAAGTCCTCTTTCCTACGAAATGAACCACCTTTATTTCTGTAATTTAGTATTACCTCAGCCTGGCGTTCGGAGAGTCCGAGTCGTACGAGCTCTTCCACAGTTACCGTGTTGGGATCGAATGGAAATGATTCCACTATTCGTGGAGTTCTGACAGGCTTTCTGTAACTAGTCGGAGGGGCAGAGTAACCTCCGAAACGGGTTTTTCCGCCATACTCTTTAGCACTTTTGTTTTTGATTGCATTGTCGCTTCGGTGAGATGTTCCGTAAGAAAACTCATGTGAGGAGTACGATGATGGCTGCCGTAGGGAATCATCTGTCCCGGAATGGTGGCGCGCCACATCTGTGACCTCTTCCGATTCCGTTTGAGGAGCCGGTCTGTTGATCACCTTTTCAAAGAAAATCGCCGTCTGAAATCCAATAATAAGAAATATTAGCGCTATCAGACCCGATGCAGCGCTCTTTTTTACTTTTTCCTTTCTCTCCATATCTACCTTGCTCATTAAAATTTTTGTTAAATTGTAACCGGACGTCAGCTATCCTGTTCTTGATTTTTAGTCGGATGGTGCGCAGAGACCACAATCACTATTTCACCTTTAGGTTCATGCGAATTAAAATATTCCAGAAGAGATGCGAGAGTGCCTCTATGGGTAGTATCGTGAATTTTAGAAATTTCTCTCGATACACTTGCCGGACGCTCAGAACCGAAATACTCCGCAAACTGCGTTAACGTCTTCAATAAACGATGCGGCGATTCGTAGAATATCATAGTTCTATTCTCCTCCTGCAGTGCCTTAAGGCGTGTTTGTCGCCCCTTTTTTACCGGAAGGAATCCTTCAAATACAAATCTGTCACAGGGGAAACCCGAGTTAACCAGCGCCGGAACAAATGCAGTAGCTCCGGGAAGCGTTTCAACTTCTATACCGGCCTCTACACAACTTCTTACCAAGAGGAAACCGGGGTCTGATATTCCGGGAGTACCGGCGTCACTGATCAAAGCCACCTCTACCCCTGTAAGGATCTTCTCCGTTAATGAAGCGACAGTCCTGTGCTCGTTAAACTTGTGATGTGACTCCATACGGGTGGAAATGCCATATTTCCGCAACAAAACCGAACTTGTTCTGGTATCTTCTGCCAAAATCAGATCCACCTCCTTGAGAATTCTAATGGCTCTCAAGGTAATATCTTCAAGATTACCAATTGGCGTAGGGACTATGTAAAGTCTTGACATTTTTGTTTACCTTTGTATGGAGTTCCATGCAAAATTAAGAAAAATGTTTATAGAAAGCGCAAAAAAACCGGGCTCAATAGAAGTCATCTGTGGGTCAATGTTTTCAGGTAAGACTGAGGAATTGATTCGTCGCCTTAAGAGAGCAAAATTTGCAAATCAGAATGTTGAGATATTTAAACCTAAAATAGATATCAGATATTCCGATGCAGAGGTGGTTTCCCATGACTCTAATACCATACTTTCAACGCCGGTCGATTCATCCAACAACATTTTATTGCTAACAGGCAATGTGGATGTGGTAGGCATTGACGAGGCTCAGTTTTTCGACCATGGGATAGTAGATGTCGCACAACAACTGGCTGCACAGGGCATTAGAGTGATAATAGCGGGACTTGACATGGATTATCTCGGCAATCCGTTTGGCCCTATGCCTGCTCTGATGGCTGTAGCCGAATATGTCACCAAAGTACACGCAATCTGTGTAAGATGTGGCGACATTGCAAACCACTCACATCGTCTCTCTTCCAGCGATAAACTTGTCGAACTCGGAGAAAAAGATATTTACGAACCCATTTGCCGTCACTGTTTCAACAAACTCAAAAAAGCGACTTAAGTGATGTGACCCCCAAAAGTTGGA
>DBQO01000032.1 GCA_002305275.1 Bacteroidales bacterium UBA1392
TCCAATGAGCCCACGATGGATGGAACCGCCGGTCTCTCATATTACTTTGCATCGCTTGAAGGGCGCGGTAACGCTCTGAAAAGTGCGCCGGAAATGCTTAAGGACAATTATGGGGCGGTGGTAAGAGTCAACCCTCAGAGTAAGGATATCTACCTTGTATTCACTGCGGATACGCAGTTCAATGGTGCTGAATCGATACTGAATACCCTCA
The DNA here is from genome assembly GCA_002305275.1 of Bacteroidales bacterium UBA1392. Lineage (GTDB taxonomy): Bacteria > Bacteroidota > Bacteroidia > Bacteroidales > UBA932 > Cacconaster. The sequence continues at coordinate 212 of DBQO01000032.1, forward strand.
AAAAGAATAAAATAAAAGCGGGCTTCTTCCTTACCGGCAATTGCCTTCGTGAGCCCGAACATAAAGCCATCATAGAGCGAATCATTGCCGAGGGGCACTATGTTGGCGGTCATTCCGACAACCATGTGTTGATGGCCGATTGGGGTGCCGATAGAGCTACTTTGATGACCACGGACAGCATTATTACGGACATTCGCCGCAATTTTGAAGCATTTGCCGCCTTTGGCATAGAACCTAAAGATGCATTGTGGTATATTCCCGCTTATGAGCATTACAATAGGGAGAATGTCGCTCTGCTAAATGCTTACGGCCTTAAAACATTCAATTATACCCCCGGTACCGGCACACCTGCCGATTACACTGTTCCAAGCATGAAGAATTACAAACCTTCTCAACAGTTGATCGAGGGACTTTATGCTTTTGAAAAGGAGAAAGGTCTCGGAGGAGCTATCATACTCATTCATCCGGGTATAAGTGAAGAGCGTCCGGATCCTCTTTATGAGCGTTTGGATGAGATTATCAGGACAATGAAAAAGAAAGGATATAGATTCGAATCATTTAAAAACTAATATAAATATATGTATAAAATCGTTAAAAAGAACTCTTTGACTCCAGTAATATGTCTGATGGATGTCGAGGCTCCCAGAATGGCTGCTTCAGCTCAGCCGGGACAATTTCTAATAGTCAGGACCCATGAGCAGGGCGAAAGAATTCCTCTTACCATTTGTGATTATGATAAAGAGAGAGGTACGGTAACTATAGTTACTCAAGCTGTAGGTGCTTCAAGTCGTATGATTTGCCACCTTGAAGAGGGTGATTCTTTTACTGACTTTGTTGGCCCTCTGGGGAAACCCTCTGAGTTTATCCATTGGTCGGATGAGGAGATTGCGGGCAAGAAGTTCCTCTTTGTGGCGGGTGGTTTGGGTGCGGCTCCCGTATATCCACAGGCAAAATATTTACATGCCAAAGGAGCCCATGTGGATGTAATAATGGGTGCCAGAAATAGCGAATTGCTGATTTTTGAAAAAGAGATGGGAGAGGTATCCGACAATCTCTACATTTGTACCGATGATGGTTCAAAAGGTGAAAAGGGACTTGTTACAAATATTATTGATAAGCTCATGGCTGAGGGCAAGAGTTATGACCATGCTGTGGCCATAGGTCCTATGATTATGATGAAATTTGCTACCCTGACAATGAAGAAGTACAATATTCCTTTGACCGTAAGTTTAAACACCATTATGGTGGATGGTACGGGAATGTGCGGTGCCTGCCGTGTGACTGTTGGAGGTCAGACTCGTTTCGCCTGCGTTGACGGTCCCGAATTTGATGCCTATCAAGTTGACTTTGATGAGGCTATGCGTCGTCAGTCAATGTATAAGGAGCTGGAGGTGGAGGCCGATCATAAATGTAACATTGGGTTGCACAGATAATAGAAGAGAATATGAAATCGAAAATGACAAGAATACCCGTTAGGGAACAAGATCCTAAAGTAAGGGCTACCAACTTTGATGAAGTATCTTATGGATATAATGAGGAGGAGGCGCAAGCTGAAGCATCCCGCTGTATAAACTGTAAAAATCCCAGGTGTGTAGCCAACTGCCCGGTATCTATAAAGATTCCGCAGTTTATCCAGCAGGTCACACTCGGCAACTATACTGAAGCAGCCCGCATCATTGCGGAGGATAATAGTCTCCCCGCAGTTTGCGGACGTGTCTGCCCTCAGGAGGTACAGTGTGAAGGGGCCTGTATACTTGGAATTAAGGGCGAACCCGTAGCCATAGGAAAGCTCGAGCGCTTTGTGGCCGACTGGAGTCGTGAAAATGGTGTGAGGTTTACTGAAAAAGCCCCCTCAAATGGTATTAAGGTTGCGATTGTAGGTAGCGGTCCGGCAGGTCTTGCCTGTGCAAGCGACCTTGCAAAACTAGGCTATGAAGTGACCATTTTTGAGGTTCTTCACAAGGCAGGCGGAGTCCTCCAGTATGGGATTCCTGAGTTTAGGCTTCCTAAAGAGGAGGTTGTAGAGGTGGAGATTGATAATGTTCGTGCACTTGGAGTAAAAATAGAAACCAATGTGGTGGTAGGTCGTACAATCACCATTGATGAACTTTTTGAAAAAGAAAACTTCAAAGCCGTCTTTATCGGCTCCGGAGCGGGGCTTCCCAAATTTATGGGTATTCCTGGTGAAAATCTTAACGGAGTCTTCTCTGCAAATGAATTCCTGACGCGCAGCAATCTCATGGGTGCCTATTCCGGTGAGTCCGATACACCCATCTATACGGGAACCAGAGTGGCTGTTGTCGGTGGAGGTAATGTAGCTATGGATGCTGCACGTACGGCACTCAGACTTGGAGCAGAGACTACTATTGTCTATCGTCGTACGGAAAAGGAACTTCCTGCACGTGTAGAGGAGGTGCATCATGCAAAAGAGGAGGGGATAGATTTTAGAATGCTCACCAATCCGGTTGAAATCCTGGGAAATGAAAAGGGTTGGGTTACCGGTCTCAGATGCATAAAAATGGAGCTTGGAGAGCCAGATGACAGCGGTAGAAGACGCCCCGTACCTGTTGCAGGTTCGGAATTTGATATAGAAGCCGATGTAGTAATCATGGCACTCGGTACATCCCCCAATCCTCTGATTGCCAATACCACTACCGGCATTGAGACCGATCGCTACGGTTGTATAGTGGCTGATGAACACGGTGCGACCGGACGTCCGGGCGTATTTGCCGGAGGCGATGCCGTTACCGGCGCTGCGACAGTAATCCTCGCTATGGGGGCTGGTCGCAAGGCAGCTGCTGCAATAGATGAATATTTGAAAAAATAACCCCCGATATGGCAAAAAAACCATCAATTCCAAAAGGAACACGTGACTTCGGCCCCTCCGAAATGGTAGGCAGAGATTATATTTTCGATACCATCAAGGAGGTTTTCAAACAGTACGGATACCAGTGCATAGAGACTCCTGCAATGGAAAATCTCTCGACGCTTCTAGGCAAATATGGTGAAGAGGGAGATAAACTGCTATTTAAAGTTCTCAACTCCGGCGATGCATTTTCCGGAATTGATTTTACTGAGGATTCGAGCAGTAACGCCATTGCGCTGAAAGTATGTGAAAAAGGGCTGCGTTATGACCTGACAGTGCCTTTTGCAAGGTATGTTGTTCAGCATCAAAATGAGCTTACATTCCCTTTCAAGAGGTATCAGATCCAGCCGGTATGGAGAGCCGACCGACCGCAGAAGGGACGTTACCGTGAGTTTTACCAGTGCGATGTAGATGTTATTGGTAGTGATTCGCTACTCAATGAACTGGAGTTGGTACAAATAGTGGAGATGGTTTTCAATCGCCTGAAAGTTAATGTTTGCATTAAGATCAACAACAGAAAGATCCTATCAGGTCTTGCGGAGATTTGCGGACACCCCGATAAATTGATTGATATTACTGTTGCTATCGATAAGATCGACAAAATCGGTCTGGAAGAGGTAGAGGCTGAACTTCTCGAGCGCGGACTTGATCGTGAGGCTATTGATGTCATAAAGCCGGTACTGCTGCTCGAGGGTTCCAATAGAGAAAAGATCGAAAGTATTGCTCAGATACTTGCCTCCTCGCATATCGGCATGCAGGGAGTAGAAGAGATTCGTACCTTATTCGGCTTAATCGAGGGAGCAGGCGTCACTACCGGAGTGGAGTTGGATCTATCGCTTGCTCGCGGACTCAACTACTATACGGGAGCTATTTTTGAGGTCAAGGCTCTGGATTTTGCTATTGGCAGCGTTTGTGGTGGCGGCCGCTATGATGACCTTACCAGTATTTTCGGGCTGCCCAACATGTCGGGAGTTGGTATCTCCTTTGGAGCTGACCGCATCTACGATGTGCTCAAGGGGCTGGATCTTTTTCCTCAAGAAATGGCTTCGGCCTCTACGGTTCTCTTCTCCAATATGGGAGAGGATGAGGTGGCTTTTTCCGTGCCTGTGGCAGCATTACTTCGTCGCGCCGGAATAGCTTGTGAGATCTATCCCGACAACACCAAGCTCCGCAAACAGTTTGAGTATGCTGATAAGAAGGGAATCCCTTACCTGGCAATTGTCGGAGCTAATGAAATTGCCGAAAATTCGGTTACATTGAAAAACCTGGCAACCGGAGAACAGCAACTTGTCAAGATTCCGGAAATCTTAGATAAATTAAATCAAGTTTTGAATGTTTGAAAAAAATGCTTATCTTTGTAGCCCATTACACCGCGGAGTAGAGCAGTTGGTAGCTCGTCGGGCTCATAACCCGGAGGTCGGAGGTTCGAGTCCTCCCTCCGCTACAAAGAATAAAGCGCTGACAAAATCAGCGCTTTTCTATATTATTAGGAGGACTCGAACCTCCATCGCCGCCAGGCGCTATCCCCTTGAGGGGTGTCAGACTCGTCTGACGGGGTGATTATAGCCCTCCGGGTGCGTCAGCACCAGAGTCCTCCCTCCGCTACTACAAAAAGGAAGTGCTTCTAGCGCTTCCTTTTTCTATATTAATTGGAGGACTCGAACCTCCATCGCCGCCAGGCGCTATCAACTTGCCCCTTCGGAGAGATTATCCCCGCCATGTTTCAGACTGCTGGTAAGGCGTTGGACTATTTTAAAATGAGATAAAAATTCTCCGGCAAAGACTCTTATTACGGTATATGCCGGGATTGCAACCAGCATACCTATAACTCCACCTACGTAACCTGCTACAAGGATGACTATAAAAATCTCCAGCGGGTGGGCTTTGACACTGCTCGAGTAGATAAAGGGCTGGAAAAGATAGTTGTCAATCAGCTGGGTAGTGAGCATTACTCCAAAAATCAGCAACACAAAGGGCAATACAGGGCCTGCGTCAGGCGTACTGTAGTGGGTGACAATTCCGGCCAAAACCCCCAACAATTCGCCAGTCAGCGGGCCGACATAAGGGATGACATTGAGCACACCGGATGCGAATGCCACCATTACCGCCAGGTCGAAGTCAAACCCTACGATAAAGTAGAGGCCGAGGGTATTTAGTATGGTAATCAGAATGGATTCAATAAAAATACCGGTGAAGTAGCGTCTCAAGAGGTTTTCTGCTGACGAAAGGGCTCGCTTCATGTTGTCCTCATACTTATCGGGAACAATCGCATTAAGCATATTACCCATGAGGTTACGCTCCTGTAGGAAGAAGAAGGAGATGAAGACCACTGAAAAGATGCCTATAGCCAGATCTACCGTAAACGAGGCGATCGAGGAGAATGCACGTGTAAAGAAAGTTATGCTGGTACTCTCCTTGATCTGGTCAAGGATATAGGCCTCCACTCGGAAATCTTCCCCAAGAGAAGGGAAGAGTGTGGTCAATCTGTAATTGAACTTTATAAAAGGTTCGGAGATGTTGGTAAGTACCCTTTCAAAGTCCAGCTGACCGACATTACTAATAATCCTTATTACGATAGGAGTCAGGAAGAAAAGAACGAGTCCTATCGCAGAGAATATGGCAAGCAGAGTAATTGCTGAAGCCAACCAGTTTGGAATGCGGAAACTTTTGATGGAAAAGGAGGTCAGCACTGTGGTAATAGGCTTGCCAATTAGAAATATAACCGCAGAAATCAGAAGATACCAGACTATCTCTCTAAAGTACCATACGAGAAATCCCACCAATGCTACGGTTACTGCAATAATAATGTATTTTGCAAGTTTATTCATTTGCCATTATTTAATTTCAAAAATAGTCATCTATAATTTAAAAAACAAGCCGGTACAAAGACCGGCTCGTATGCGATATTTCGAAATATGCTACAATTCATCGAAATTCACATCAGTGAAAGAGGCAGGGCCGGACTGTTGTTCCTCATCTGACTCATCGCCGCGTACCTCATTCTGCGTCTCAATGACGGGGCATTTGGTCTTGATAAAATCAACAACTTCCTGAAGACCTTCTGAGAACTTTTCAAAGTCTTCCTTATAGAGGAAAATCTTGTGTTTGTCATAAACAAACCTTCCATCCTTTTCTACCCTTCTTTTGCTTTCAGTGATAGTGAGATAATAGTCGTTACCTTTGGTGGTCTTGACATCAAAGAAATATGTCCTTTTTCCTGCCCTTACCGGCTTGGAATAAACATCGTCGCCGGGGCGCTCCTTCTGTCCTGCGTTGTCAAAATCTTCGTAGTACATATCAATTTTTTTAAAATTCTTTCACAAAGATAAATTTTTATTTTGATAGTAAAGGTTATATTTGCAAAATATTTAAGAAATTTAAGAATGCTGACCAGAAGATTGCTCCGTGTAAAAGCGTTTAAAGTTCTTTTTTCCAATATGGCCCAGGAGTCTCCCTCCATTGACAATATGAAGAAAGAATTGCGCTACTCCTGTGAAAAGACCCGGGAACTCTACTGGTTTCTTCTAAGTATATGCAAGCCGCTGGTAAATGTGGCCAGGGAGAGGATTGAAGCAGGCAAGAGGAAGTACAAGGCTACACCCGAGGAGGCTAACCCCAATTATAGGTTTGTGAATAACTCCTTTGTGGAGTTGCTCTCCCGTGATGAAGAGATGGATAAATTCTCCAAAAAAAGGGGGCTTGTCTGGAGCGATTATGACTATACGGTCAAAAGAATTTTCAGGTCAATATCTGCCAGCGATTACTACAAGGAGTATATGGCTTCGACGGAGTGCTCTTTCGAGCGCGACTGCAACCTTTTTATCGATATTTTTTCAAATGAATTCGAAGATAACGAGGAGTTGGCAGGGATATTAGAGGAGCGTTCCATTTATTGGTTGGATGACATCACGTTTGTACTGGACGAGATTATCCGAAATATAGGCGTTATGCGCTCTACCCGAAGGAATATATCTCCGGTGCAAAAAGAAGAGGATATCCAATACGCATTACAGTTGCTTGAGGAGTCTTTCTTGCGTTATCAGGAATACTCCGCACTCATTGGCGAGAATATAGTTAACTGGGATGTGGATCGTCTTGTTTCCACAGACAAGACCATTATCATCATGGGCATCACGGAAGCAGTGGTATTCGAGACTATTCCCGTAAAGGTGACCATCAATGAATATGTGGAGATTTCCAAATATTTCGGAACTCCGAATAGCCGAATATTTGTCAATGGTATTCTTGACTCCATTATCCTTAAAAAACTCAATGAAGGAGAGATTGTCAAGAAGGGAAGGGGCCTTCAGGAAGGCAGTGAACAGAAAAAATAATTTATTTAATACAATTTTATATGAACGTTTTGACATTTTTTATTTTGCAGGCAGATGCTGCGGCTCCCAAAGCAGGAGGCAGTTACACAATGTTAATTATGCTCGCCCTTATCTTCGTGGTTATGTGGCTCTTCATGATCCGTCCACAGAAGAAAAAACAGAAAGAACTTGACGAGTTTCGCAACAGTCTTAAGAAGGGCGATAAAGTTATTACCGTGGGAGGCATTTACGGCACGGTAGACGAAGTTAAAGAAACAAAAATCCTCATCGAGGTTGATAAGGATGTAAAAATCTTCGTTGACAAGGCCTCTCTTGTAAAGGATCCGGCAGATACCAAGCAATAACATACCATTATGTCCGGTAGTGACAAAAAAGATTTTAAAAAGCGGAAGGGGAGAGTGTGGGTATCTCTGATACTCTCTCTCCTGCTTGCTTTTTTCATCTGGCTTGTCCATAACCTTTCCAATGAATATTCTGCTTTCCTGCGTTTTCAGGTAAAGGCAGTTACCAATATTACCGGTCATCAGCCGGAAGCGGTAGCCGACGAGATTCTCCTTGTAAGAGGGAGGGCCACCGGTTTCTATATTCTCCGCAACAACCGTAGCGGGTCGGTACCCCTTATAACACTGGAGGTGCCTCCCGAATTATTTACTCCCGATAAAGAGTTGCCGGACAGATTCTGCCTGACAGCGAACAATCTGAAGGACAAACTCTCGGCTGCTCTCTCAGGTGAGATTGCAGTGGACTTTATCGAGACAAGTATTCTTACATTTACATTTTCCGGGCAGTCACATCGTAAGGTCCCGATTAACCCCCTAATTTCCGTCGTTTATAAGAAGCAATACACCAAGGTGGGAGATATTGTCATTTCTCCCGACTCGGTATTGGTTTACGGTAATACGGAAGATATTGCAAACATCCGCTCTATAAACACACTTCCTGTCAATCTGACCAATGTTGGTAAGTCTATTCAGGGTGTAACTCGCCTTGAAACCATACGAGACGTCCGTATAGATTGTGAAGAGGTCAGATACTTCATAAGGGTGGATAGATATGTAGAAGTGTCGGGTCAGATGAGTGTTAAGGTCAACAACCTCCCCTCCGGATATTCTATAGTCCTGATCCCTTCGAAAGTGAAGTTTACCGCAAGAATACCCTTTACGGCGAAGAATGATAATATATTTGACGAAATATCGCTCAATATGGACTATAATCTCTTCATAAATCAGAGGAGTTCCAAGGTAATCCCAACTCTGGAAAGGGGTGATGCGGATATATATTCCTACTCGCTCGATCCACCAATGATTGAGGCTGTAATTACACAGGAAAGATGAAGGAGAGCAGTGTCATATTGTGTACAGGCGGGATAGGCAGTGGAAAGTCTTACGTAGTCAAGGTTTTTAACGCCCTCGATATACCCTCGTATGACTCTGATTCCAGGACAAAACTGCTCTATGATAGAGATAGAGCGCTATTGGAAAGCATTAATACCATAGCCGGAGGTGATGTCGTAAAGGATGGCGTGCTTCAGCGTGCCGCTTTTGCCGCAAAAATTTTTTCAGATCCCGAGATGCTTGCAAGAGTGGAATCAGTAGTACATCCCGCTGTTGCGGCAGATTTTCTTAAATGGAAAGAGGAGCAACAGAGCGATATCGTACTGATGGAGTCGGCAATTTTACTCGAAAAACCTTTGCTGCTCCCGCTGATAGATTATGTTCTGGTAGTTCACGCTCCTCTCGAGTGTAGGGTAGAACGTGTTATGGCACGTGACAATGTCTCAAGAGAAAGGGTATTGCAGCGTATTTCCAATCAATGGAGTGATAGTCGCCGACTCGAAATGGCTGACTACTCCATAGAAACAAATGATCGTGATTCTATTATAGAAAAAGTAATGGAGATTATAAGAAAAATTAGAGATGGGAAGAGGTAAGTGGATAGGAGGCTTTCTAGGATGGGTGATTTTTGGCCCCATTGGCGGACTGATCGGCTTTTTGATTGGTTCCATGGCTGATATGGGCTCAAAATTAATTGAGTCGGATGTCAATAAGGGACGACCATATACGGGAACACATAAGAGTGATAAGAGTTATGATCCCCGTACTGCCTCCTCTGTCAAGGATCGCAACATTGGCCAGCGAAACAGTTTCATTGTAAGTCTGCTGGTTCTCTCAACTGCCGTCATCAAGGCCGACGGCAAATATCTTAAAAGCGAGCTCGACTACGTGAGGGAGTTTATCCGTTCCAATTTTGGAGATAGGGCTGTGCCTGAGGCAATGGAGATCCTCAAGGGACTTAAGGATAAAGAGATCAATATATATGAAGTAGGAGGTCAAATCCGCCAGTATATGAATTACTCGCAGAGGATGCAGCTTTTTCACTATCTGGTGGCTCTGGCTCAAAGTGACGGTAATGTTTGTCAGGCAGAAATCGATGTCCTTAGGAGTATAGCATCAGCAATGGGCATCTCTTCAGCGAATGCCAACTCCATCCTCGCTATGTTTGAAAAGAACATAGATTCCGCCTATACCGTACTCGAGATAGATAAGAATGCTACCGAAGAGGAGATCAAGAGGGCTTACAAACGTCTTGCGATGAAGCATCACCCCGATAAGGTGGCCACACTTGGTCCGGATATCCAGAAGAGTGCGGAGGAGAAGTTCAAGAAGATCCAGGAGGCATACGAAACTATCAAGAAAGAGCGGGGAATTAATTAAAATCGAATAGTTTTATAAATGATATGGAAAAGACAGATCTAAAAAAGATTTTATCGGTATCGGGACAGCGCGGATTGTTCCTGTATCTTTCACAGGCCAGAAACGGCGTGATAGTAGAGTCATTAGAGACCAAACAGAGGATAACTTTCGGGGAGTCGGCCAAAGTCTCCTCTTTGGCAGATATTTCGGTATATACCACATCAGAAGATGTTTCTCTAAAAGTGATATTTACCGACATGGCTAAAAAACTCAATAATGGCCCTGCCATGAGTTCCAAGGAGGATCCCAAAAAGATCAGAGCCTTCTTCAGAGAGGTTCTTCCCGAATATGACGAGGACCGCTTCTATGTTTCACACATGAAGAAGATACTTGAATGGTATAATCTGCTCCAGAAGTTTGCCTCCCTCGAATTTTTAGAAGAGGAAGAGGATGAAGAACAGGAAGCAGAAGTGACTACTTCGGAGTAAACTCCTGCCGAAGAGTCCCAATCAATGAAAAAGCTGCAATTCATTTCACTCGGTTGCTCCAAAAACAGGGTTGACTCGGAGCATCTTATGAAACAACTCTCCGCATCGGGTTATACCTTGGTGTTGGAGAGCGTTGATCTTGTGTCGGAGCCGGTAGATTGCGTTGTAATTAATACCTGTGGTTTTATAAATGACGCAAAGGTGGAGTCCATAGAGACCATATTTAAGGTGGTGGATGCTAAGAACAATGGTCTCGCCAATAAGGTATTTGTGTTTGGTTGCCTTTCGCAGCGTTATATGGAGACTCTGGTGGAGATGATTCCCGAAGTGGATGGATTTTTCGGAGTTTTTGATTTTGAAACTCTCCTCTCGGCTCTTGGAGTAAAATACAACTCAGGATTGTTGCAACAAAGGATTTTGACTACACCTTCTCATTACGCATATCTAAAAATATCCGAAGGGTGTGACCGTAGCTGCTCTTATTGTGCAATACCGATGATTCGCGGCCCCCATATCTCGATACCGGAAGAGGAAGTGCTGATAGAGGCTCGCAATCTGGCACAGATGGGGGTTAAGGAGCTTATAGTGATAGCGCAAGACACTACATACTATGGGCTTGATCTCTACCGAAAGCGCACTCTTGCCACTCTCCTCGAGAAATTATCCCTTATTGATGGTATCGAGTGGATCCGTCTCCATTACTCTTATCCGGCGGGTTTCCCAGAAGACGTGCTCCGTCTTATGGCAGAAAATCCCAAAATCTGCAAGTATATAGATATCCCGCTCCAGCACTCTTCGGACAAGGTGCTGAAAATGATGAGGCGCTCCATTGATGGCCGCCAAACCCGCGCCCTGATTGAAAAGATGCGTAAAATGGTGCCCGGAGTGGTTCTGCGTACGACTATGCTGGTGGGCCACCCCGGCGAGGGTAAGCGTGAATTTGAGGATTTACTCGAATTTGTGAGTGAGAGTCGCTTTGAGCGTCTCGGAGCATTCATCTACTCTGAAGAGGAGGGAACCTTCGGTGCACAAAACTATAAGGATAGTGTCAGTCGGAAGGTCAAACAGGAGCGTTATGAGCGTCTGATGGAGCTTCAGGCAGGAATCTCTTTAGAGTACAACAGATCGCGTATCGGCTCGAAAGAAAAGGTGATTGTGGATTCTTTCTCAGATGGAGTCTATGTGGGACGCAGTATGAGCGACTCTCCGGAGGTGGATGGCGAAATACTCATCGGAGCTTCTAGTGTGGATAAACTTTTTAAAGGAAAAAATCCCGTCGGCAACTTTGTTTCGGTAAATATTTTAAACGCTGACGAATATGATTTGGTGGCAGTGTGTAGTATGTAGTGTGTAGTTGTGCGGGTGGCGGAGGATAGCCGTTGGCTGTTGGCTCTTGGCTATTAGCCATTAGCTGTTGGCTGTTAACTTTTGGCTGTTGGCTATTGGAGATTGTCGTTGACTATTGACTATGTTTTGTTAAAGAATTCCACATTCCGCACCTTGCAACACACCTCGAAACACATGCCCCGCACCAAGCACCCCACAACCCGCAACTTAAAACTCAAAACTCCGAACTAATCAATGCCCATTTGGCATCCACAGCTGTTTTTGTCTCATCGGAGGAGGTAACGATATCAGGCCATTCGCGGTCAAATCCTTTCATTCCCTTTTTGGAGGTGGCATCCAGATGAAGGACTCCCTTTTTGATGGAAGAGTCGCGCTCCGCATCACAGTTGGCTCCGAGCAGCCACAATTTACGATACTCACTACTTTGCTCCTCCTCTTTATCAAAGGTTACCTTTATTATCTGACCTATTTCAACGGGTTCTTTACGACTATATTCCTTGGCAGTCGCGTCAATGCATAGTTTTCCACCAAATCCCAGTCTTGGCCCGCTATGGTCGAGTATATCCAATGGCCCTTTGCTCACCAGAGTATCGGTTTCGGGAAAATAATGCTTGCCTATAGACTCCTTGAGTGCATTGTGGTCCCGGATATCTATATCGTCATCCACTACAATCAGGAATTTATTGAACATCATCTGTCCGGCTCCCCACAACGCATTGGCTACCTTAAAGGCCTGACCATCGTAACTCTTGTTTATTTTTACAACAGCAAAATTGTGCCCTACACCCTCCTCAGGCAGGTAGAGATCTTCTATTTCGGGAGAAATCACAAATTTGATGGGAGCCAAAAATATCTTTTCGGTGGCCATGGCCATATATTTATCCTCCTGGGGAGGTACCCCTACAACTGTGGCGGGATAGATAGCATCCTTGCGGTGAGAAATGCAGGTAACGTGGAATTGCGGATAATAATCCGCAAGCGAATAGAACCCTGTGTGGTCGCCGAAAGGTCCCTCAATAACCAGTGGTTCGCTTTTCTGCACATATCCCTCAATCACAAAATCGCAATCAGCAGGTACCTTGAGCTTCTGGGTAAAACACTCCACCAATTCTACAGGTTTATCCCGTAGGAATCCGGCAAGCAGATATTCGTCAATCCCATCAGGAAGGGGAGCAGTAGCGCAATAGGTATAGATTGGATCTCCTCCAAGACAAACAGCCACAGGGAGCCTGTGACCGGACTCCAGAAAATGTTTTGCCCCGGTTTTGTGTTTGTGCCAGTGCATTCCGGTGGTGTTGTCATTAAATACCTGCATTCTGTACATACCTACATTGCGCTGTCCGGTAACCGGGCTGACGGTGTGCACGAGTGGAAGTGTGATAAACCTGCCTCCATCTTGCGGCCAGCATTTCAATATGGGAAGGTCGCTAAGCCTTGCATTGTACTTGACCACCTCCTGGCAGGGGGCTGATCCTCTGTGGTTGACGGGAAGCCATCGGGAGGCCTCTTTTAGTAGGGGAAGCATCTTGAGTTTATCCATCAGAGTACTCTTCTCTTTTAGTACCCGGTGGATTATATATTCAAATCTTTGCTCTATCTCTTCAAATGAAGCAGCTCCGAGAGTGTAGAGCATCCGCTTCTCCGAACCCATCATATTGGTCAGAACAGGATATCTGGTGCCTGTATTGTCAAAGAGTAGAGCCTTACCGCCACCCGGCATTTTGCTGACGCGGTCTGTCACTTCAGCAATCTCCAAAACGGGATCCACAAATTCCTTGATGCGGATAAGTTCCCCTTCAGATTCCAGAAACTTTACATAATCAGAGAGACTGCCGAACATATTCTTATATTTTATTTACTTGTATCTATACCTGCAGCTTGTGCCGCAAGATAAATAATTGATTTGAATTCTATGCCACTATGACGCGAAAGACCTATTTCACAAGTGCGGCTGGTAGCGTAGCCGTGACTGCAACCTTCACTCTGTTTTTCCAGGTCTCGCAATCCGTGCTGATTGAGTTCAGGGAAGAAAAATCCTCTGTCACCTGCAAAACCACAGCAATTGGAGTCCACAATCACCACCTCACGGGCACATCTTCGGGCCACATTCTCCAGATTGGACTCCACTTCCATCTGCTTTGCTGAGCATACTGCAAAAATCGCTACCTTTTCATCGACTGGTTTCAGTTTGAGACGGTCAAGCAGATATTTGTCTATAAATTCTGCCGGCTCATATAGTTTAAGCTCACCCTCCATATTTGTGCGCATAGTATAGAGGCAGGGACTCATGTCACACAAAACGGGATATTTCCCATTTTCGGAGGCTTTAATAAGAGCAGCCTTAAGCTCGTCTGAGGCCTTTTTACCTGCTTCTACATAACCCTTACTTGAGAAGAGCATTCCGCAGCAAAGGTTGTTCATGTTTTCGGGATATATAATCTGGTATCCTGCAGCGGTGAGCAGAGCTTCAGTCATGCGGGTAATCTCTTTCTCCTTACTATAACTCTGCGATGTACCCATGCTTCTGGTAATACATGAGGGGAAATAGACCACTTTGAGCTCCTTTTCGGGGAAAGTTCTCCTTTTAATCTTACTTGCACCTGTAGGCATATGTTCATTCCACAACGGAATCAATTTGAAGGTGATGGCTCTGACTCCCCTTGCAAGAGCTCCAAAGAGCTTTTTGCCAAATATAAGTCGTATACCATGGAGCAACTTCAGTCCGCCACGCAAAAGTGAGGTAAGCTTATCCATATTTCCTGCAAGCATAACCGCTCTTTTTTCTCCTTTGGGTGAATGGGTTTCGTGTCTTATCTCCTTTATGAGTTTACCGGTGTCGGCTTTTACAGGACAATTAAGGTGGCAAAGAGAGTCTGTAGCGCAGGTCTGTTCTCCTGAATAACGGAAGAGTTTCTGCATTTCAGCTGCACGGTGGGGTTCTTCTCCCGTTCTCTTGAGATGTTCCATTTCACGGAAGACGGCAACCCTCTGGCGTGGCGAGAGTGTCAATCCTTCTGAGACACAGTGGCCTTCGCAGAAACCACACTCCATGCATTTGTCTACCACCTCTCGTGTCGTTGGAATGGGCTTGAGATTGCTGATATGGGCCTTAGGATCGGAATCTATGATGACTCCGGGATTTAGAATGCCTTTGGGGTCAAAGATCTCCTTGACCTCTTTCATCAGACTATAAGCTTCTTGTCCCCATTCCTTTTCCATAAAGGGAGCCATATTGCGTCCTGTACCATGTTCGGCCTTGAGTGATCCGTCATATTGTGATACTACCATGTCGGTAATATCGTTCATAAAGATGCGATATTTTTCTACCTCTTCATCCTTTGAAAAATTTTGATTGAATACGAAGTGGAGATTGCCATCCATGGCATGGCCAAATATTACGGCGTCGGCATAGCCATTACGCTCAAAAATCTCTCTAAGTTTGACCGTAGCCTCGGCTAGTTTTTCTATAGGGAAACAAATATCCTCTATAATGGGAGTGGTACCCGATTTTCTCAATCCTGCCACTGTCGGGAAGAGCTCTTTGCGGATTTTCCAAAGCATTGCCTGTTCTTTGGCATCGGTGGTAAATGTGTAGGGAAGCTCTGTTGGAAGATGACTTATGGAAGCTCTCAGCGACTCCACATTGGCCTTGAGTTCCTCAGCAGATGCTCCTCTGGCCTCAATCAACAGCACGCAACTCTCTTCTCCTATCGTCTTGAGGTATTCCGGGATTCCGGGTGTTTGGTCTGCAGAACGCACACCGGTTCTGTCTATGAGTTCAACCGCCGTTGCCTTCTTTTCCTTGAGAATATGTGCGGCAGTACAGGCGTCCTTGATGGAGGTGAATACCACCATGGCAAGGGCCTTGTGCGGATGTTCGATGACAGTATTGTAGGTTATGGAGGAGATAAAGGCCAAAGTGCCTTCCGATCCAATTATAAGATGCTTGAGGATATCGATTCCTTCGCTGTAATCCGTAAATGCGTTTAGCGAGTATCCGTTGGTATTCTTTATCTTGTATTTCCTGATAATGCGCTCTTTGAGCTCGGTATTGGACCTTATATCCGAGGAGATCCTTTCCAGAGAGCTAAGCAGCTCCTTATGACTCTCTTTAAAACTTCTTACGGATGCTTCATCGGCCGTATCGAGGAGAGTACCGTCGGGAAGTATGATACGGATATCGGCTACGGTCTTATAAGAGTTGTCTGCAACGCCACAGCACATTCCACTGGCATTGTTAGCTGCTATTCCGCCTATCATTGCAGCATCTATGGAGGCGGGATCAGGACCTATTTTACGTCCGTAAGGAGCAAGGTAGCGGTTGGCGGCAGCTCCTCTGATACCGGGTTGGAGGCATATTTTAAGTCCGTGGTCCAGTATCTTATGCTCTTTCCATCCGTGAGTTGCCAAGACGAGAATCGAGTCGCTGATAGCCTGTCCTGAGAGAGAGGTGCCTGCGGCCCTGAATGTCACAGGAAGTCTCATATTGTAAGCTGTGGTGAGTATAGCGACTATTTCTTCTTCGCTATGTGCCTTTATTACCAGTTTTGGAATGAGTCTGTAGAATGAGGCATCCGTGCCGAATGCCAGGGTGTTGAGGGGATCGTGGTGCATCCTCTGCACGGGAATGATACCCTCGAGTTTGTCATAGAACTCTTTGTACTTGCCTGATATCATAATGTGTCCAATAAATCGAAAAGATGTTCCGTACCCAATTCTCTGCCTATGACTCGTTTTTTTCTATCGAGCAGGTAAATCTGTGGCACCGTGCGAACATCATAAAGTGTATCTAGTCCGGATTTTCCGGTTTTATCCAACAAATATACCCATTTTTTCGGGTTTCTCTTCTGAAAATCTCGCCAGGCTTCCTCATCTTCTCCAACGTAAATAGCTTTTACCTTTACTCCCTTTTTTCGGAGATATTTTTCCTTTTCAGCCAGAGCAACCGCCTCTTTACTGCACTCTTCACAGGAAATCAGATAAAACCATAGGATAGTGTATCGTGAGCAGCCCTCAAGCAATCTTTGCTCTCGCCCCTTGCTGTCGTTGAGCAAAAGGTCTGATGCCTTCTCTCCCGGGAGATTGGTGGAGGAGAGTTTTATGTCGTAGGAGATATACTCCAGGTATTCTTTGGACCAGTATTCCTCTTTCTCAAGCATATAGCTACGGCCAATATCAAGCGCACCCTGCTGATAATCGGCTCCGGGGGTGTTTTTTAAAAAAGAATAGAGTTCGTGAAATGTTTCGCGGTAAAGTGCCGAATCCAAGGCCGTCCTACGATAAAATGTCTCCGCAACTTGTTTTATGACATCTTCGTCAACCGGCCCCATCGAAGAGAATATATTGACAAAGAGTTTCCTGAATTCATTGCTTTCGTTGAACTTTACATCCAGAAGGCGATATAGAGCCTCGCAGTTGAGTTTACGCCCTGCAATTATATTGAATCTATCTATAAGAAACATTGAAGGTGTGGTAAGCACACCATATTTCATGTGATATGCACTGTTGGCTTCGGGATCCCACAGGTGAAGTATGGTTACATCCGGATTGGAAATATCTCCGAAAACGCGCTTGACGTACTCTTGCCACTCTTTGCGGTCGCCTTGCGTATAGATTGCGAAGATGGTGATTCGCTGTCCCGAATACTCCCTTGCAAACCGGGCCAGTCCGGGAGTCTCTTCTTTGCAGGTACTGCATTGGTCGTCATAGAAATAGAGTATTTTCCACTGAGCGTCACCTTTGAGAATATTTATCATGTAGCCTTCAATGCTCTCGAGAATGAGTTCGGGGGCATCGCATCCGATCATGGATGATCTGTTGAATTCGGCGAAAGTATAGAGCAGATGCCAACTTTCGGGATTAGCCCATTCGAGCTTCCCATTGAGAAACCAGTTGTCGGCAATATGGAGGGAAACCGCTTCCATCCCCATTATGGGAGAGCCGTAAAAATAGTCGAATGCGGCTCCGGCAACTTTAGCCTGCTCTTTTTTGTCAGGAAGGGCGGTTATCAAACGGTCAATACGCGATGTTATCGTATCGATGGGATAATAGATCAGGCTGTCGAAGTATTCTTCGATGCCTTTGTGGAGTTTGGCCGTGTTCTGGCCCGATGTGGAAAAGATTCCGATGACCAGGACGAAAACCAAAGATATTACCCTTAGTTTCATGCCTGTATTTGGAGGCTATTTATTAATGTAATCGTCGATGTCAATGCCGGGGGGCAAAAAACATTTGGCGTCACCGCCATTCATGAGTACATCTCTTACTACTGTCGAGGAGATAAATGAATATTCGTGTCCCGCGGGAATAAAGATGCTGGAGATCTCCGGTGCCATTTTGCGGTTGGCCTGGGCTATAACACTTTCCAGTTCAAAGTCGGTGGTGGTTCTCAAGCCTCTAATAATGCATACTGCACCTCTTGCTCTACAATAATCAACAGTAAGGCCGGTATAGGAGTCTACTTCCACTCGTTCCATATCTCCGATGGCTTTCTTTATCATCTCGACTCTGGCTTCAGGGGAAAAGAGTCCGCCTTTGGAACTGTTGTATCCCACTGCCACGATGACTTTGTCAAAAAGTTTCAGTGCAGATTTCAATACATCCAGGTGTCCCATTGTAAATGGATCAAAAGAACCCGGAAAAAGCGCAAGTCTCATATTTTTCATATCAGATATTACACCGCGAAGTTATAGCTAAAAAACAATATTTCAAAAACTTATTATAAACTCCAGTCAATGGGAGAGAGTCCTCGGCTGACAAGAGCCTTGTTGGTCATAGAGAAATGCTTGCATCCGAAAAAAGCACCCCTTGCCAGAGGCGAAGGGTGTGCCGCTTCGAATACAAAATGTTTCGAAGTATCAATCAGTTCCTTTTTGCTCCTTGCAAAATTGCCCCAGAGCAAGAAAACTATACCCTCGCGCTTTTGCGAAAGGATGCTGATGACGGCATCCGTAAATTCCATCCAGCCTATCCTGCTGTGGGAAGTGGCTTCAGAAGCCCTTACTGTGAGTACAGCATTGAGCAGAAAGACCCCTTGACGTGCCCATCCCTCCAACGAACCATCTTTATTCAGAGTGATGCCCAGGTCATTTTCTATTTCCTTGTAAATATTCAGTAGGGAAGGGGGCGGCTGGACTCCCTTAGGCACTGAAAAAGAGAGGCCGTGAGCCTGTCCGGGCCCATGATAGGGGTCCTGCCCCAGGATTACCACCTTTACCTTATCTATTGGGGTGAGATCAAAAGCATGGAAAATTTGCGGCCCGGGAGGGTAGATAATTCTTCCCTGACGCTTTTCGTCCCGAAGAGTCTCCACGAGAGAAGCGAAATAGGGTTTTTTAAATTCCTCGCTCAGAGCCTCTTTCCAACTGCTTTCAATCTTCACATCCATAAACTGTTATTTTGAAAAGACGTAGTTAATTACTTCGTCAATGGTTTTCACATATTTGAACTCAAGGCCTTCTATGTAGATCTCCTTGATCTCCTTAATATCCTTTTCATTCTCATGCGAGAGTACGATTGTCTTTACTCCGGCCCTTTTGGCAGCAAGGATCTTCTCCTTGATGCCGCCAACCGGGAGTACCTTACCCCTGAGAGTGATCTCACCTGTCATGGCTATGCCGCTACGGATACTCTTGCCCTGCAGCGCTGAAGCAATTGCCGTGACCATGGTGATACCTGCCGATGGTCCATCTTTCGGAATGGCACCTTCCGGTACGTGGATATGGAAATCTTTTTTGTAGAAACTCTTTCCATCCACTCCGGAAAGCTCAGGGTGAGCTTTAAGGTATTGTAGTGCGATCGTTGCAGATTCCTTCATCACATCTCCGAGATTACCGGTGGTTGAGAGTACTCCCTTCCCTTCACTCAAGCTGCACTCTACAAATAGAATGTCACCACCCATCTCAGTCCAGGCAAGGCCTGTGACTACTCCGGGGGCTTCATTACCCTCCTGAATGTTGGGTTGGTTGGTGGGCAATCCGAGATACTCCTTAATATCGTCGCTGCCGAGCTGAGGCTTAAGTTCCTCTTCGAGGGCTATCTTCTTGGCCGTGATACGTGCCACCTTGGCTATCTGTTTGTCAAGGCCTCTTACTCCGGACTCTCGGGTGTAATAATCTATGATTGTATCTATAGCCTCTCTTGAAAGCTGCATATCCTCCTTTTTCAGGCCGTGGGCCTCAATTTGCTTGGGGATGAGGTAGCCTTCTGCGATGGAAACTTTCTCTTGGGCAAGATAGCCGGAGACATTGATGAGCTCCATCCTGTCACGGAGTGCGGGATGTATGGCTCCTACGTTATTTGCGGTAGTTATAAAAAGCACTCTCGACAGATCGTAATCTATGTCGAGATAGTTGTCGTGAAATGCAGTATTCTGTTCCGGATCGAGCACTTCGAGCAATGCCGACGCGGGGTCGCCCCTGAAATTATCTCCTACCTTATCTATTTCATCCAGCACAATTACCGGATTGGAACTACCGGCCCTCTTAATGGTCTGTATTATACGGCCGGGCATAGCTCCGATATAGGTTCTCCTATGTCCTCTGATCTCGGACTCATCATGGAGTCCCCCTAGGGAGATTCTTCCATATTTTCTGCCGAGTGTACGCGCCACAGATTTACCAAGAGAGGTTTTACCCACTCCCGGAGGGCCATGAAGGCATATTATAGGGGATTTCATATCACCCTTGAGCTTGAGAACGGCAAGGTATTCTATAATTCTTTCCTTGACCTTTTCAAGGCCGTAATGGTCCTCGTCAAGGATTTTCTGGGCATTTTTCATATCCAGATTGTCCTCTGTAACCTCATCCCAAGGAAGGTCTGTAAGGAATTCCACATAAGAAAACTGTATGTTGAAGTCGGGTGAACTAGGGTTGGTGTTTTCGAGTTTCTTAAGCTCTTTCTCAAAGGCATCGGCAGCATATTGGGGCCATTTTTTATTTGCGGCCTTCTCCCTCAACTGGGAAAAGTCATGCTGCTCGGAGCCGATTCCCAGCTCTTCCTGAATAGTCTTGAGCTGGTTGCTCAGATAGTACTCCCTCTGCTGCTGGTCAATCTCGCTTTTTACTTTCCTTTGTATGTCGTCCTTGATTTTGAGAATCTCAATCTGGCGGTTTAGCAATTCGAGCAATTTTAGCGCCCTGTCCTTAAGTGATGAGAGTCGAAGCAATTCCACTTTGTCGACAATGTTGTCAATCTCTATGCTCGAGGCTATAAAATTGATCAGGAACTCATAGCCCTCCAGATTTTTAATGGCAAATCCCGCCTCCGAAGGGAGGTTGGGGGAGAGCCTTATGATATGGAGTGCAGCATCCTTGATACTGTCGGTTATGGCATCCATATCTTTATCGTCCTTGTCGGGAACTAAATCTTCGAGATAGGTCACTTGCGCCATTAGATAGGGTGCAGTAATGTTTATCTGATCAATCTTAAATCTGCGTAAACCCTGCACTATAGCGGTTATAGTTTTATCGGGCATCTCGATAATTTTGATAATTTTGCCCAGAGTGCCCACTTCGAAGAGATCTGACGGTTGGGGATCCTCCACTTTTGCATCAATCTGAGTCACCACCCCAATCAAGCGATTGGATTTGTATGATTCGTTAATTAGACGGATGGATTTTTCCCTGCCTATGGTGACCGGTATTACAGTTTCGGGAAATAGAATGGCATTCCTGAGTGTCAGAATCGGTAACACGGGAGGCATTTCACTCTCTTTGAGATTCTGTATGTTGTCGATGTTCATCACAGGTATAATGTTTACATCTGGTGAGTTTGCTGAGAAAATGTTGTCAAATATATCTTTCATGTGTCAAAATGTCAGTAATAAAACATAAATAAACCGTTTTCACACCTTTTCAGGTGTTACCCTTATTATGGTCAATCATTATGCCAAACTTAAAAAGGGAAAAAAAATGCATTACTTTTTGAATATTAAAAAATTAACTTTAATTTTGCATCCCCAATAAGAAATATGAACCATTAAATACTAAATTGTTATGACAAAAGCAGACATTGTAAACGAGGTTGCAAAGGCTACCGGTTTGGAAAAGATCGCAGTACAGAAAGTGATAGAGTGCTTCATGGATAGCGTTAAAAATTCACTTGAAAAAGGAGACAATGTGTATCTCCGCGGTTTCGGCAGTTTCATCGTTAAGGAACGTGCAGAAAAGACTGCCCGCAACATTTCAAAAAACACAACCATTGTTATCCCGGCCCACAAAATCCCTTCATTCAAGCCCGCGAAAGTTTTTGTCGACAAGGTTAAAAACGCACAATAATTTAATAAAATAATAAAAATATGCCAAGCGGTAAGAAAAGAAAGAGACATAAAATGGCCACGCACAAACGTAAAAAACGTTTGCGCAAGAACAGACACAAGAAGAAATAATTTGCTGCTGATTTTGGCCTTACAGTGTATAATCTGAAGTGGTTTCGCGAGCAATCTGCGGCCCGCTTCAGATTATTGTCTTTTATAAAGGAACTGTTTTTCGATGGAGAGAGATCTGATAATTGATGTCAAGCAGACTGAGATTACCATTGCGTTGATGGAGAATCATCGTCTGATGGAACTCAACAAGGAGGCGCATGGGGGTAAAAGTTACAATGTCGGTGATGTATATCTCGGCAAAGTCAAGAAGCTCCTACCTGCACTCAATGCGGCCTTTGTGGATATAGGGGATGAGAAAGATGCATTCCTCCACTATCTCGACCTCGGATTCAATTTCAAGGCATTCGACTTTTTTACACGCCAGATCAATACCAATAAGAATTTCAAATCATTCTACTCTGGAGTACGGATTGATGAGATTCTTGAAAAAGAGGGTAAAATTGAGAGGTTTCTCTCTCCCGGGCAGCCCATAGTAGTTCAGATAGTCAAGGAGCCCATTTCCACTAAGGGTTCGAGACTCACTGCGGAAATATCCATCGCAGGACGCAATATGGTACTTCTCCCATTTGCCGACAAGGTCAGCGTATCGCAGAAAATTACATCCAAAGAGGAAAAACGCCGTCTTGAGCGCCTCGTTTATAGTATTCTTCCCAGGAATTACGGAGTAATCATCAGGACTGCCGCAGAGGGCAAGAAAGCAGCCGTACTGGATGCGGAACTCAGGTCACTAATAAAGAAATGGGAGGACTCATGGCAGAAAATTGCCAAATCAAAGTCTACTCAATTACTGTTTACGGAGAATAGCAGGACTACCACCATATTGCGTGACTTGCTAAACGACTCCTTCTCCAATATCTATGTCAATGATGAGACCATCTATGAAGAGGTTTGTGAGTACGTATCACTCATCGCTCCGGAGCAAGAAAAGATAGTCAAACTCTATAAGGGTTCGGAGCCCATCTTTGACTACTTTGAGGTTACAAGGCAGATAAAAGCGGCATTCGGCAAGATAGTCTCATTGCGTCAGGGAGCCTACCTTATCATAGAACATACCGAAGCGCTGCATGTAATTGACGTTAATAGCGGCATCCGCACCAAAAACAAGGAACAGGAGAACAATTCCTTTGACGTCAACATCAATGCTGCTGATGAGATCGCACGCCAGATTCGCCTGAGGGATATGGGAGGCATCGTGGTCATCGATTTTATCGATATGGACACCAATGAGCACAAAAATCTGCTCTATAAACACATGTGTGAGGTTATGGCCTCGGACAGGGCAAAACATACCATCCTTCCTCTGACCAGATTCGGCCTGATGCAGATTACCCGTCAAAGGGTCCGTCCTACAAAGGAAATCAATACTTCGGAGGTATGTCCTACCTGTACCGGTACGGGTAAGATCGGCCCCACACTCCTTATAGATGAAACTCTAGATAGAGAGCTCGCTTTTTATGTAAAGGAGAAAAAGATTAAAGATTTTATACTCCGTACAAGTCCCATCCTTGCAGCATATCTTACAAAAGGATTGTTGAGTATTCGTTTTAAATGGTCGAGAAAGTACGGTTGTACTATAAAAGTGGTAGGAGATACCGACTATTCCATCATCCAGACCCGATGGTTGGACCGCAAGGGCGATCCTCTGGACTAAAACTCCTTCAATATATCATCCATTTTAGCGGCAATTCTCTCATTTGAGAGATTGCCTATGCTTCCTATATGGGTATGGTTGAGTTTTTCAACGCTATCATATCCTTTTGAGACCTCTGTAGCAAAAGTGTGGTTGTTTACTTCAAGTCCTACACTTTTATAGGCATCCCTGAAGGGAACTCCGGATAGTACGCGTTTATTTACCTCTTCTACCGTAAATAGGTAGTCATATTTGGGGTCATCCAGAATATTTTTATTCACCTGCATATGTTCCAGCATATATTGCGACATTCTTATTATGCTATGGGTGGTTTCAATGGCGGGGAAAAGAATATCTTTCAGCAACTGGAAATCTCTGTGGTAGCCATGAGGCATATTTGTAGCGAGGAGAGAAATCTCATTTGGAACGCTCTGCAGGCGATTACTTTTAGCTCTGATAAGTTCCCAAACATCGGGATTTTTCTTGTGAGGCATTATGCTTGAGCCTGTGGTAAGTTCGTCGGGAAATGAGATGAAACCATAATTGCCGCTCATATATTGACAACAGTCCGAAGCGAGTTTGTTGAGGGTGGTGGCTATGGCAGCCAGGGCATTACTAAATGCCTTTTCGCATTTGCCACGACTCATCTGCGCTGCAATGGAGTTGAAGTGAAGTGTTTTAAATCCAAGCAGATGGGTGGTCTGTTCCCTGTCCAGCGGAAATGAGGAGCCATACCCGGCAGCGGAGCCGAGAGGATTTTGGTCAATTACCCTATATGCAGCCGCCAACAGCGTCATATCATCCACCAACGTTTCCGCATAAGCTCCAAGCCACATGCCGAATGATGAGGGCATTGCAATCTGTCCGTGTGTATAACCCGGGAGAAGAACGTCAGCGAACCTTGTACTTAGTTTGAGCAGCGTGTCAAAAAGGCTGTGAACTTCATCTCTAACCGCTTTAGCCTCATCCTTTAAGTAGAGTTTGAGGTCCACCAGCACCTGATCATTACGAGAGCGTCCCGAGTGAATTTTTTTGCCGAGGTCGCCTACTCTGCGGGTCAGAAGCAGTTCCACCTGCGAATGGATATCTTCCACTCCATCTTCTATTGAAAATTCACCCCTTTCTATCTCGGCGAGGATCCTGTCCAACTCCTGAGTGAGTATGATCTCTTCTCCTTTTTCGAGAAGCCCAATGGTGGCCAGCATCGCAATGTGGGCTTTGGAGCCGATTATGTCATATTTTGCGAGGCGCAGATCTAGTATTTTATCATTGCCTACTGTAAATTCTTCAACAATTTCCGTGGCAGATGTGCCTTTGTTCCAAAGAGTGCTCATTTCAGATGGGTTATGAATTTTATGTAAGTGTGAATAGCTTGGCATATCTCCTCCTTGAGTATATATTCGTCCGCCTTGTGTGAACGTGAAGACTCCCCGGGCCCCATTTTTATAGCAGGGATATTGAGTCTCATCCAATCGGAAGTGGTGGGGGAGACATATTGCTCTATTGAGCATCTCTCAGCAGCCTCAAGCAGGGGATGCCCTAGGGGCGTTGCAGATGATCGGTTGGTGAGGTTGCGTGCTTTTAGAGTACTGCGGAGGTTATTTTGGAGGATTTCCATTATCTCAGGATTGCTGTATGCGTCAGTCGGTCTGATGTCCAGCACAAAAGTACACTCATCCGGAATAACATTGTGCGCCGTACCGCCATTAATCTGTGTGACGTTGATATGGGTAGTTCCCATTGTCGGAGATATTTTATCAAATCGGAAATCCCTGAGAATTGAGATGTCATTGAGGGCGATAAGGATTGCATTATCGCCATCATTTCGTGCGGCGTGGCCACTGACCCCCTTTGCAGTAGCATCTATCACCAGCAATCCCCTTTCAGCGATAGCTGTGCGCATGCCTGTAGGTTCGCCAACAATCGCCATATCTGCAAGATCCGGCATTTCTGCGCTTATCCTTTGCATACCGTCAGGGCCTGAGCGCTCCTCTTCAGCTGTAAGCAGCAGCAACGGCTCTACTTTGAGGGATTCCAGGTGCTCCTTATGCTCCGCAAAATAGAGAAATGTATGTAGGAGAGCGGAGAGACTTCCACCGGCATCATTGCTTCCAACCCCGAGTATCCGCTCCTTGTCCAAAGGGGGATTGAATGGGTCGAAGGTGTAGAGTTCGGAGGGTTTGATCGTGTCTATATGACTGTTGAGCATCAGCACGGGGCGGTCGTTGGAAGAGTGGGGAAGACGTACAATAATATTATTGCCTACAAGTTGAGGTTCGAGAGACCTCTTCCTGAGATATTCTGCTATAAATGCCGCCCTGTTCGCCTCTTCGAATGAGAGCGAAGGAATGGTAATCATTTTTTCGAGGAATAAAATTGCCTCTTCGCAATATCTGCCGATACTCTCCATGATTTTCTATTTTATAAGGGTTGTACCCCTCTCATTATTCAGGTTGCGGGCATGTTTGATCACAACTTCGGATACTCCATTGCCTATGGCGGCAAATGCATTCTCCAGTTTTGGAATCATTCCTCCTTCAATTATACCCTCTTCAAGTAGCTTCGCGAAATATTCCTCCGTTATCCTTGGGACAACTGAGGACTCATCATGCCGGTCCAGGAGTACTCCATCCTTTTCAAGACAGAATATCAGACGGACATCATATCTGCCGGTCATCGCTATTGCAAGCGTTGATGCCATAGTGTCGGCGTTAGTGTTGAGGAGCGAACCCTTTCCGTCGTGCGTAATGGCACAGAAAACAGGGCAAAGACCTCTCTCAAGCAGAGTCGAAAGCTCTTCGCTGCCAATATTAGAGGGATCGACGTCTCCCACATATCCGAAGTCTATAGGTTCAGGTGAGCGTCTTGTAGCGGGTACTATATTGCAATCTGCACCGGAAAGGCCGATGGCATTGCAACCCTCGCTTTGTAAGGCTGCAACTATCGATTTGTTGATCCATCCGGCATAGACCATTGCAACGGTCTTAAGTGTCTCGTAATCCGTGATACGCCGCCCTTTATGCATTCGGGTCTCTATACCGAGTCTTTCAGCCATCTCTGTAGCCATCACTCCGCCACCGTGTATGAGTATTTTAGCTCCTTTTATCTTACTGAAATCATAAAGGAAACGTTTGAGTGCAGCGGGGTCATCGACCACGTTGCCTCCTATCTTTATGACCTGTAGAGTTTTCATTGGATTCCGAGAAGAAGTTCTTTTATTATTACCTGCGCAGAGACTACTCTGTTGGCCGCTTGTGGGATAACTATGGAGTTAGGAGACTCTATGACATCATCAGTCACTATCATGTTGCGTCTTACAGGCAGACAATGCATGAAATAGGCATCATTGGTAAGGGCCATTTTCCTGCTGTCCACGCACCATGAGTGATCCATATGCAATACTTTGCCGTAGTTGGGATCCCTGTATGCAGACCAGTTTTTGGCATAGATGAAGTCGGCACCCTCAAATGCCTTCTCCTGATCATATTCCACCGTGGCTTTTCCGATAAACTCATCAGCGAGTTCGTAACCTTTGGGGTGTGTAATTACAAGCTCATACCCTTTGGCATTGATCCACTCGGCAAAAGAGTTACTCACAGCCTGAGGCAGGGCTTTGGGGTGTGGAGCCCAGGTTAGTACCACCCTGGGCCTTTCGGTTCTCTTATATTCCTCAATGGTTATGAGGTCCGCAAATGTTTGAAGGGGGTGTCTTGTGGCAGCCTCCATGCTGAAAACCGGCTTTCCGGAATATTTGACAAACTGGTTGAGTATTTTTTCTTTATAGTCATCTTCTTTACTCTCAAATCTGGCAAAAGATCTAACTCCGATCATGTCGCAATAAGACCCCATCACAGGGATAGCCTCAAGTATGTGTTCGGGTTTGTCTCCATCCATGACAACCCCTCTTTCAGTCTCCATTTTCCAGGCACCCTGGTTGATGTCGAGGACTATCACATTCATTCCAAGGTTGAGGGCTGCCCTCTGAGTGCTGAGTCTTGTGCGGAGACTGGAGTCGAAAAAGATCATAAGCAGGGTCTTGTTTCGTCCCAGTTCAATGTCTGCGAGGGGATTAGCCTTGACATAATTGGCCTTGGCGAGCGCATCGTCAATGGATGCGATGTCATGTATTGAGGTAAAATGTTTCATGAGGTTATTATTGTTTAGTTGGTATCATCAGTTAGCTGATTAAATGCTTCTACAAAGATATCTATTGTTTGTTTATCAACATTCAGAGGAGGAAGCAGACGGATGATGTTTTTGCCCGCACCTCCGGTGAAAATTTGTTTTTCAAATAGTAATCGGTTGCGTAGAGTCTCGTACCCCTCTTTCAATTCAATACCGATCATCAGACCTTTACCCCGAATCTCCTTGATGGCTCTGTTACCCTTCAGACAACTAGTTATATAGTCACCCATTGCGGCAGCATTTTCCATCAAAGATTCCTCTCTGATTACTTTTAATACCGCCAAAGCTGCCGTACAGGCGAGGTGGTTGCCCCCGAAAGTGGTGCCGAGCATACCGTGTAGAGCTTGGAAGAGTGGGGAGATAAGCACTCCGCCAATAGGGAAGCCGTTTCCCATCCCTTTGGCTACGGTGATGATGTCACCTCTCACTCTGCTATGTTGGTGGGCAAAAAAACGGCCGCTTCTTCCATATCCCGACTGCACTTCGTCAAAAATGAGCACTACTTCGTACTTGTCGCAAAGCTCCCTGATGCCTTTAAGGTAGTCTGCTTTGGGTTCAAATATACCCGCTACTCCTTGGATGCCCTCGATCAGGATAGCTGCGTATTCCCCCTTTGCCATCTCGGCCCCGGCAGCAGCAAGATCGCCCATAGGTATGAAGGTGACATTGCCTGTGCGGTTAAAAGGAGCTTGTATTGCGGGATTATCTGTGGCAGCCACGGCACCGGAAGTACGGCCGTGGAATGCCTTCCGTAGTGCCAGTACTCTCGCTTTTCCGGTATGGAAAGAGGCCAGTTTTATGGCATTTTCATTGGCTTCCGCACCGGAATTGCAGAGGAAAAGTGAATAATCCCCGTAGTCTGATAGTTTACCAAGCTCTTGTGCCAGTTGTTGTTGAAGGGCATTTTGAACGGCATTGGAATAGAAACCTATTTTATGAAGCTGCCCGCTGATCATTTTAACATAAGTGGGATGACAGTGACCTATGGAAATAACGGCATGACCTCCGTAGAGATCGATATATTCTTTTCCTTCCTTGTCAATAATTCTGCACCCGTATGCCTTGACAGGTTCAATGGGCCAGAGAGGGTAAACATCGAAGAGCTTCATAGTACAGGGGTTTAGAAAGTGGTGGATTTGAGTCTCAGACCGCTGCTTTCATCATATCCGAACATGAGGTTCATATTCTGTACGGCTTGTCCGGATGCACCTTTCACCAGATTGTCAATTATAGAGGTGATGTGCAGATAACCGTCGTAGGATGCAATGTGAAGAAGCCCTTTGTTGGTATTGACCACCTCTTTGAGACTGATGGGGGTATCCGAAACAAAGACAAAAGGCGAACTCTTGTAATATTCTTTGTAAATTGCGGATATCTCTTCTGCTGGCAGTGCACACCTTGTATAGATGCTGGCAAAAATACCTCGGGTGAAATTTCCTCTGATCGGCACGAAATTGACACGGATATCTCTGCCGGTAAGAGTACGAATGCTCTTTGCTATCTCTGCCAGGTGTTGGTGTCTGAAGGATTTATATACGGAAATATTGTTGTCCCTATAACTGAAATGGGTAGTCTCTACAGGTGTTTTGCCTGCGCCGGTTGAACCTGTAATGGCATGAACGTGGATTTCATCCTCGATCATTTTCTTAGCGAGAAGAGGCAGGATGCCTAACTCGATGGCTGTTGCAAAGCAGCCGGGATTGGCTACGGAATAACTACCTTTGATCAAATCCCTATTCATTTCGCAGAGTCCATACACAAAATCCCTTCCCATATAATCGCCGTCAATTCTGAAATCATTGCCTAAATCTATGATACGGCAACTCCCGGAGATGGAGTGGGTGGAGAGAAACTCACGAGAAATGCCGTGTACCAGACATAGGAAGAGCACCTCCGGATCCCCCACCTGATCGGTGAATTTTAGGTCACACTCTCCAAAAAGATCTCTGTGGACACTGGAAACCATATCACCAACCTGTGTGGTGCTCATCACATTGGTGACTTCAACCTCGGGATGGTTGATCAAAATCCTGATCAGTTCACCGGCGGTATATCCCGTGCCTCCCGCTATCGTAGTTTTGATTTTTCCCATTGTATCATTTTTCTTAGAGGATATTTTCCTCATCGTGTATCGAATAATAGATCTTGAGCGGATTGGCCAATACCTTGGTAAATCCTATTACATCCCTACCGGTGAATGACTTATTGGCCTCTCCATAATCGCCGAATTTGGAGTTCATAAGGTCGAAATCGCTCTTGCAGCCCAGCACCTGATAATTGTAGGGCTGCAGACGAACCTGTACTTCACCCGTAACAGCGCGCTGCGAGTCCTCAAGATAGACTTCAATATTGCGCATCACCTGGTCAAGGTACTGCGCCTCATGCATCATCTGGCCGTAGAATCCCGAGAGCTGCTCTTTCCAGTAGAGTTGTGACTTAGTTAGCACATGCTTCTCGAGTAGGTGGTGCGCCTTTATTATGATCAGTGGGGCTGCCGCCTCAAATGCCACTCTACCCTTGATGCCTATAATTGTATCCCCAACATGAGTATCACGACCGATACCGTAGGGAGCTGCAATTTCCCTGAGTTTACGGATCAGCTCCACGGGAGTCATTTTCTCCGAATTGAGCGCCACCGGCTCTCCCTTTTCAAAGGTTATGGTCACAATATCGCTCCCATCGCGGGTCACCTGTACTGGGTATGCTTCCTCGGGGAGGTAGCCGTGAGAAGAGAGAGTTTCCACTCCTCCAATGCTGGTACCCCAGAGGCCTTGGTTGATGGAGTACCTGGATTTCTCCCAGGAGAAATTGAATCCGTGCTTCTGCAGGTAATCAATCTCTTCTTTCCTACTTAAGCCCAATTCCCTTATGGGGGCAATAATCTCCACTTCGGGCGCCAGGATCTCGAATACTATATCAAATCGTACCTGGTCGTTGCCTGCTCCCGTGCTGCCGTGCGCTACCGCATCTGCACCAATCTTTTTGACCTGTTTTAGTACTTCCAGTGCCTGGAATATGCGCTCTGAACTTACGGAAAGGGGATAAGTGTTGTTTTTAAGGATATTTCCGAAAATAAGATATCTGATGCCTTTACGGTAGTATGTTTCCGTGGCATCCACGGTGGTGTGAGAAGCAGCTCCAAGTTCAAGTGCTCTCTTTTCGATGTTTTTTGCTTCCTCTTCGGAAAAACCGCCGGTATTGACAGTTACCGTATGAACTTCAAAATTCTTTTCATTTTTGAGGTAAGGAATGCAAAAAGAGGTATCCAGACCTCCGCTAAAAGCAAGTACGACTTTTTTATTCATATCTTTTAATTGTTTTCCGTTTGTTTTTTGGGATCGCCCGAATGTTGTGCGGGATCATAGAGCAGACCTGTACAAAGGCACATTTTGTAATCATTTCTTTGAAGAATATCAAAATTGCGGCATCCGCTGCAACCCTTCCAAAACTCCTCATCGTCCGTAAGTTCGGAAAAGGTTACAGGGTGAAATCCCAAATCGTAATTAATTTTCATTACCGCCAGACCGGTGGTGATGCTAAATATCTTAGCATTTGGGTAAAGAGTTCTGGAAAGGTCGAAAATCTTCTGTTTTATACGTCTGGCAAGGCCGGTCTGTCGAAATTTGTGTGCTACTATCAGACCGGAATTTGCTACAAACTTCTGGTGTCCCCAGGTCTCTATATAGGAAAAGCCGGCAAGTTCACCATCCTCCGATATTGCAATGACGGCTTTGCCTGAAAGCATTTTGGCAGAAATATATTCCGGCGTTCTTTTGGCTATGCCGGTACCCCTTTCCTGTGCTGAAACATATACAAGTTCACATATACGTTCAGCGTATTGGATATGGCTCTCATCGGCCACAACTACATTTATATCCATTACAAATGATAAAACTGAAAAAAAACAGAGAGTATTTTGGGAGGGACATCCCTCCGGAATTAATGGAAACCCGTAAAGCCCACGTATCAGGCCGTACAGGTCTATCTTCGGACTCTGAAAGTCGCTCCATCAAAAGAAAATATGAAAAAATCCCTGTTCATAAAGTGGAGCAAAGATACCAATCTTTTTTAACAAGGGATATAATTCTTTAAAAATTGTTACCTTTGGTGCTATATTTTTAGAGACGAAGTGAAAAAGAGATCCAAAAAGCAGAAATTATCTCCGGATATTATCGCTCAAGAGCGCGACGAGCTCATCCGAAGACATAGAAAAACGATTCTTTTCAATGAAAGGGAGATCTCTCTTATAGAGCAGTATTGCAATAAATATAAAATCTCTTCTAAATCGACTCTATTTAGGGATATAATAATTTCTCACCTTCTCCAACAGGTGGATGACAATTATCCCAAACTCTTCTGAGGTTGACGGGCTGTAGCCCGCCTGTGTAATAAAGCCGGTTTCCGGGAAAAAGGAATAGCTACTGCAAAACAACAGTTCGGTGAATGGTGTTGGCCAAGACTCCGTTTAGGAATATTGCCGGCAGATAGTAATAGTAGAGGATATATCCACCTACTACAGGTTCGCGGTTGACTTCTACCTTATTTGTGGTCTCTTCGGAGTAGATAAATGTCTCCGAAGGGTAGGCAGAGATCTCAATGGCTTCCAAAGGATTGTTCATAGCCCAGACGTGGGTGAGTTTTTTGTTCTTGCGCAGGTCCAGGTTTCTTAAATTGTTACTGCTGACATCCAACTTTTCAAGAAATAGTGACTGGGTTGTATTAATATCTGTGAGAAGGTTATTGCTGCAGTCCAGATACTCAATAGCGCCACTTTGTGTGACATTAAGTGAAGCGAGTTTATTGTAGCTGCAGATCAGGCTTTTTAGGGAGACGCATCCCGCAAGATTGAGTTCCGTTATGGAATTAAACCTGCAGTTGAGTTCTTCGAGGTTGGTGCAATTGCTCGCGTTGAGAGTTTTTACAGTGCCGAGACCAACCATGGTACAGTCGAAGCTGGTGAGATTTGTATTGCTTATATTAATGGTATCCAGCACGTTGTATGAAAATTCCAGGTTCCTGAGCGATGAGCAGTTGCTTACATCGAGGTGACTGATGGTGTTGTGTGAGCAGTTAATATTTACAATAGTGTGTGATCCGGCGGCGGCGAAATACTTCATCAAATTGCGCCGGCAATCAATGGATACCAGATAAGGAAAGTTACTGATATCCAGACTATCTATCAAATTTTCAGAGCAGTTGATGGTTATGAAGGGGTACCCGTAAAGATCCCTGAGCGACTTCGCTTTACCTTTCGAACAATCAAGTATGGATAGAGTCCTCATTTCGTAATCTGAGATTTCTCCATCGTTGTTGGTGTCATAGCGCTCAAGCAGCGTTGTCTTAAGTCTGGTGTCTGTGAAATTGATGCAATCTATCAACTGAGAGACCTCGATTGTTGCCGAACCTTTCTTATTTGAGATAGTTACATATGCTTTTCTTATGGCATTGGTATTATTAGTGTTCAGTGCAGTAAATGCGAGAGGGATATCTCCCGGCTCTCCTGCCATGTGAGAGATTTTCAGCCAATCGAAATGTTCGCCATCATCGCTATCCACAGTAATTGTCCACTTGTATGCGGTGCTTAGCAATGTGCGTTTAGTGGAACCTTCGATGCTCTCTATGGTGAGTACCATATCCTTGACCTTCAGATCAGGAAGATCCATTACGCTGCATGATGATCCTGATCCTGCCAGAAACGCTAGCAATGATAATATAATAGGTATGATTTTTTTCATATCAGCACATAATTTATACGCTAGCAAAGGTATGTAAAAATTATCTGTTTTTTTGCAATTTATTTTGCTAATTTTAAAAATGTTCTTATCTTTGCAACCCGTTTCTGAAAAGAGGCGCGCGTTCCTTGATAAAATTGGAAGACAAAAAGTACAAGCAAGTACCGAATTTTGTAACAAAAATTCGAGCGAAACGTTAATTTTTTTGAATAATCACTTCAATAATGAGTATCAGGTTCAGACTAAAGACATAAACTTTTTTATACAATGAAGAGTTTGATCCTGGCTCAGGATGAACGCTAGCGGCAGGCTTAACACATGCAAGTCGAGGGGCATCGAGAGTAGCAATACTTGTCGGCGACCGGCGCAAGGGTGCGTAACACGTGAGCAACATACCCGTTTCAGGAGGATAACCGGAGGAAACTCTGCCTAATACTCCATAATATCATCAAACGGCATCGTTTAATGATTAAAGA
>DBQO01000025.1 GCA_002305275.1 Bacteroidales bacterium UBA1392
TGAGCGAAATAGTGATTTCAGTACACAACCTTACCAAAAGTTTTGGTAAATTCATTGCTGTAAACAATATCTCTTTTGATGTTTATAGAGGTGAGATTTTTGGTTTTCTCGGAGCAAATGGCGCAGGGAAAACCACGGCAATGCGTATGCTAAGCGGATTGAGCTATCCCACTTCGGGAAAGGGCATGGTGGCAGGTTTTGATATTTCGCGTGAAGGAGAGATGATTAAGCGCAATATCGGTTATATGAGCCAACGATTTGCTCTTTATAACACCCTTACCGTTGGTGAGAACATCAACCTTTTCGCAGGCATCTACGGCCTCTCTAAAAAGAGTGCTGCTAAGCGTACTGAGGAGCTGCTTGCAGAACTCAAATTTTCTTCGGAGCGTGACACTCTCGTAGGTTCATTGCCATTAGGTTGGAAGCAAAAGTTATCTTTTGCAATTGCCACCGTTCATAATCCTGCCGTTGTCTTTCTGGACGAACCTACCAGTGGCGTAGACCCTGTTACCCGCCGTCAATTCTGGGAAATGATTTATAGGGCGGCGGAGAGAGGCACTACGATATTTGTTACTACCCACTATATGGATGAGGCGGAGTATTGTTCCCGTGTCTCCATTATGGTGGATGGCGAGATGCGGGCACTCGATACCCCTGCCCGTTTAAAGGAAGAGTTTAATGCCGAGTCAATGCATGATCTGTTTCGTACGTTGGCTCGCGATGCAGAAAGAGGAGAATTGTATCCATGAGAAACAGCTTTCTATCATTCGTAAAAAAAGAGTCACTGCATATTTTGCGCGATAAGGTTACAATGCTCATTGTAATGCTTATTCCGGTAGTATTGATAGTGTTGTTCGGGTTTGCCATCTCTACCGAGGTTAATAATGTAAATGTGGCAGTAGTGGCTCCCGAACGTACTGATGGAGTAAAGGATGCTGTAGATCGCATCGCACACAATGACTACTTCACCTTCTGCGGTTATATTGAACCTAGTCAGATTGATCATGAATT
Organism: Bacteroidales bacterium UBA1392; assembly: GCA_002305275.1. Classification (GTDB taxonomy): domain Bacteria; phylum Bacteroidota; class Bacteroidia; order Bacteroidales; family UBA932; genus Cacconaster. Next base: position 1,012 of record DBQO01000025.1, read on the forward strand.
GCGTTCGGGAAAAGTGAGTGCAGTCATAGTTTTTTCCTCAGATTTTGACCGTCGCTTAGAGCAGGTTTCAACAGGATTGCCCTCAACTCCGATTATACAATTAGTGGTTGATGCCTCTAATGTCAATACGGCCGGGGCCTCAACTGCTTATTTGCAGGAGATCCTACTCGGCACAGCATCACTGCAAGCAATGTTTGATACGAGAATGCTTTTCAATCCCCAAATGAAGAGTGCCTACAACTTCGTGCCGGGCATTATGGGTTTGATTGTCATTCTGGTTTGCGCAATGATGACTTCGGTATCGATAGTTCGCGAAAAAGAGGTTGGAACAATGGAAGTGCTTCTCGTTTCGCCCGTACGTCCTACAAAGATCATTTTTGCTAAAATGATACCTTATTTTGTTATCTCCTGTGTGGTTTTGATAATAATACTGCTCCTTTCTTATTATCTGCTTAATGTACCTATGTCTGGTGGCGTTTGGGGTATATTTTCAGTATCACTGCTCTATGTATTATTATCGCTCTCTCTCGGACTTCTTGTCTCGATAGTTGCCAAGACACAGGTAATGGCACTGCTTATTTCGGCTATGGTAATGATGATGCCCATGATGTTGCTTTCAGGCATGCTCTTCCCCATTGAGAATTCTCCCAAGTTTTTTCAAGTACTCTCAAATATTATCCCCGCACGTTGGTATGTGGAGGCCATCCGCAAAATGATGATTCAGGGGTCTCCTTTTCTGGCCGTATGGAAAGAGTTTACCATTTTGCTCGGAATGACAATCACTTTCTTAGGCGTATCGCTAATCAAGTTCAACGATAAATTAGAGTAGTGCCATGAGAATCTTTATCGTATTATTAAAAAAGGAGTTTACGAAAATTCGTCGCGATTCNNTGATAATGCTCATATCGCCAATGCTTGCAACCATGGATGTGCGTAATGTTAATGTGGCTGTGGTTGACCTTGACCATTCTACCACATCTCACCGCATTATCTCGCATATCAAGGCTTCAAATTACTTTTCATTGGTCGGAGCAACTTCAGAGTTTAATCCAGCTATGGAAGGGCTGGAGGAGGGCAAAGTAGATGTCATTGTGCAGATTCCCGACCATTTTGAGCGTGATATGGCTGTATCCACACCTGAAAAAATAAGTATAACAGCCAATGCCGTGAATGCCACCAAAGGGTCAATGGGCACGCAATACGTTATACAAACCATCGCAAGCGCACTTGTGGAATTGCGCAACGAAAAGGCTCCGAATCAAGTGTCCGAGTTGATAACGGTACAAAATCGCTTTAATCCTACACTTAATTATCGCCATTATATGATTCCCGCCCTTATGATTATCATATTTATCCTCATATGTGGCTTTCTACCAGCATTGAGTATAGTGGAAGAAAAGGAAGTCGGTACTATTGAACAGATAAATGTTTCACCCGTAAGTCGTTTTACTTTTACTCTTTCAAAACTGATACCTTACTGGATTATTGGCATTTTTGTGCTTATAGCGGCAATGTTTGTAGCCCACCTTGTTTATGGGCTCATCCCTGCCGGCTCCTTTTGGGTTATATTATTGGGTACGATATTATTTATTCTGACTATTTCCGGATTTAGTCTCACAGCAGCAAACTTTTCGGATACTATGCAACAAATAATGTTTATACTCTTCTTTTTCATTATGATTTTCATACTGATGAGCGGACTGCTAACACCTATAGATTCCATGCCCAAATGGGCGCAGATATTGACATACGGTCTACCGCCACGTTACTTCGTCGATATTTTGCGTTCAGTCTATCTGAAAGGGACAACCCTTTCAGAGCTATGGCAAAACTTCGTAGCCCTCGCAAGTTTCGCACTCCTCTTCAACATTCTCGCCTCGGTCACCTATAGAAAGCAGGCTTAACTTAAATAGCAGAAGCAACACTGGAGGTCTACTCAAAAACATACAGAAGTTTACCGCTGCTTTTTGCATCTTTGATTTTAAAAGTCAAATCTTATTACTATCTTTGTGAAGATTTGTATTTTATGAAAAGATTTTTGAGCACAATACCGCGCGTCTTCGTTATCCCTTTGTTCCTTATCGGTGGGCTTGTTACCGGACTAGGCGCATATACAATTTATGCCTCCCGGGCTCATTCATATTTATCGGACGAACCTTCCGCTTGCATAAATTGCCATATTATGGTTCCTCATTATCAGTCATGGTCCCACAGTTCTCACCGTGAATGGGCTCACTGTAATGATTGTCACGTTCCTCAAGATAACATAATCAGCAAATATGCATTTAAGGCAGCTGACGGATTGTATCATTCCACTGTCTTTACTCTAAGAAATGAACCACAGGTTATCCTTGCACGTAATGCCAGCAAAGGTGTTATCATGGAGAACTGTGTTCGTTGCCATACTCAACTCAATACCGAATTCGTAAAAACGGGAATGATCAGCTATTCTCAAGCCTCTAAGGGAGAAGGTAAGGCTTGCTGGGACTGTCACAGGGACGTGCCGCATACTACTTTGAGAAATCTCTCATCTTCTCCCAATGCGGTAGCACCGCTACCTGAATCTCCCGTTCCGACATGGCTTAAGGAAATGATAAAAAAATAAAAACACTATAATTATGTTCAAGAAATTAGCAGAATCAATAAGGCGAAAACCCATAATCGGATGGGGGTTATTCATAGCAGTCATGTTTTTTGTTTTCCTGCTGGGACTATTAGCCGCTTCAATTACTGAACGCAGAGCCGAGATAGCCACGCTGTACAACAACAAAAAGGTGGAGATCACAGGCATCAATCCCAAGAGCGAAGAGTGGGGATTGAACTACCCACGTGAGTATAATACTTGGAAGAAAACAAAAGAGATGGACTTTACGAGCAAGCATATGGGTAATAACACCTATGATGTCCTTGAGACTCGTCCTGAAATGGTCATTCTTTGGGCAGGATATGCCTTCTCCCGCGATTATACATCTCCACGGGGACATATGTATACCGTAGAAGACGTTACCCGGACTTTGCGTACCGGCACGCCGGGCCCTGATATGAAGGATATGCAACCCGCTACATGCTGGGCATGTAAAAGCCCTGATGTGCCTCGAATGATGCAGGAAGTGGGAATTGAGAACTTCTACAAGGCAGCATGGAGCCAGTATGGAAATGAGATTGTAAATCCTATAGGATGCGCAGATTGTCATGATCCTGCTACTATGAATCTCACGATTACCCGCCCTGCCTTGATTGAAGCTTTTGAGCGTCGCGGAGAAGATATTGCCGATGCAACACCTCAGGAAATGAGATCTCTTGTTTGTGCTCAGTGCCACGTGGAGTATTATTTCAAGGGTGATGGCAAATATCTGACATTCCCATGGGATGGTGGCTTTACAATGGAGGCTATGGAAGAGTATTTTGACAAGGCACAATATGCAGACTGGACACACAGTGTGAGCAAGGCTCCGATGTTGAAAGCTCAGCACCCCGATTATGAGTTGTTCATATTGGGCACCCATGGGAAGAGAGGTTTGTCTTGTGCAGATTGTCACATGCCTTACATAGCTGAAGGAGGAATTAAATATTCAGACCACCAAGTAATGAGCCCTCTGAAAAACATCTCTTCAACTTGTCAGACTTGCCACAGGGATAGCGAGGAAGAGTTGAGAAATTATGTTTACGAATATCAGGACAAAGCTCTGGAAATTCGTGACAGAGTGGAAGTGGAGTTGGCAAAAGCTCATATCATGGCAAAGATAGCATGGGATAATGGAGCAAAAGAGGCAAGAATGAAAGATGCTCTTCAGTTGATCCGTCAGGCTCAATGGCGCTGGGACTTTGGAGTTGCTTCACACGGAGGCTCGTTCCACGCACCCGTTGAGACGCAGCGAATCCTGGCTCATGGCCTCGACCGTTCCATGCAGGCTCAGATGGAGCTTCAGAAGATTTTATTTGAATTGGGTGTAACCAAATTCGAAATGCCTGATATTTCCACCAAGGCAAAAGCTCAGAA
>DBQO01000036.1:0-1115 GCA_002305275.1 Bacteroidales bacterium UBA1392
CGCTCTCGGATTTCAATATTGCAGGAGCCTTGGCTCTCTCTGTCGGAATCGCTATCCAAAATATTCCGGAGGGGGCTATCATCTCCATGCCTCTGCGTGCTGCCGGCAATAGCAAGTGGCGCTCCTTCCTGATTGGCGCAGCAAGTGGAATAGTGGAACCTATTGGCGGTGCACTTGTCCTGTTGTTGGCTTCCGGCATTCTCGGCATTCTGCCCTATATGCTCTCTTTCGCTGCCGGCGCAATGCTCTATGTGGTGGTGGAAGAATTGATCCCGGATGCATCCAAGGGCGAACACTCTAATATAGGTACAATAGGTTTCGCCATCGGCTTCGCATTGATGATGGTATTGGATGTGGTTTTGGGTTAAATAATTATTACCCCATTCATCCTGAGTTTCTAACTATTTCCTTAGCACACAGAGGGCGGCATTCGACTTATGTTAATGCGCTAATTGAGTTTTTCGATAGGCTTTTATCCTTTGTTTGAAATTCTTACGCAGGCAATCACTGTAAATCCAGGGTTCGATGCCATGATAATCGCCGACATTCACCATATCGAGGATATTTGGCAGATAACTGCCATCAAAACCCTCCAGAACCAATACTTTATATTCCGTATCGAGAGTAACGGTAATGGTATCATGTAAAATTGCAGGAGTGGAATCAGTTCGCCAATTAACCGGATTTATGCACATAATATTGTCACTGCAAAGAATCGGCTTAGTGTATTTTACATCCGATACGGAATTATAACAAATGGTAACTCCCGTATCGAGGGAATCCTCTGCCGGCATAATCCATGGGGCAAGAGCAGTATCATCAGGAGTCACTTTATAACCGAGCACATAAGCTGCAATCATCCTGCTTCTTGTCTCAGCAGGCATGGTTTTCATCAACTCCACAACAGATTTTGCTCCTTGACTAAATCCCGCCAATATAAAGGGACGCTCATTGTTGTAATTGGCTAGGAAATGATCAAACGCACTTTGCACATCAACAAAAGAGACACTATGATATCTCCTCGCTATCGTATCTTCATTGAGAGTCGCCCACGAATCAAGGGTTATATGACGGTAAAAAGGTGAATAGAAATTATTCCCTTCTGCCATATAATC
>DBQO01000036.1:1169-25368 GCA_002305275.1 Bacteroidales bacterium UBA1392
AGTTGGTTTTTGTGATTCCTTACAGCCACTGTAAAAAATGATTGTGGCGTTAATAAGCGCAACAAATATTTTCTTCATTTTCAATTCCATAATTACTCATATTTATAGGTCTTTAAGACCACACTGGAAAGCTTCTCACCTAAAATGCCAACCCTGGATTTTTCAATTTCCACATATCCTTTCCACTCCGGATGATTAATTCTGTGTTTTAGAAAAACATCATCACATGCATTAATAACATCCTTATCTCTTTCCGTCATAGAAAAGGTTTGACCCAGTACCTTAGCAATCGCTTCTGAATATTCTGCGATACAGAATAACGATTCAACAGCATCACCGGATGATGCCGATATATTACCATTGGCAGTGTATGAAAAGATTAAATCTTCATCGGGTTTTTCGGAACATGAGCTGAAACCAAACATTAATGCAATGGCACACGCAATGGCCAAAAGCCCAAAAATTCTTTTTATATTCATGGTTAGGAATGTTTTAAATTTATAATATTTCAATCATCCAATTTACGACTATTTTCTCAATTAGTATGCTTTCTTGTATGTAATAATTATAAATCTAATGTTTGACCATCCGGCTACCTAATTTTCAGCATTGCTACGCAAGGAAAGTGATCTGATTAAGGAAGCCTATTTAACCTACTTAATAAATGTTCTGATGATTACAAATCCGTTACATTTTGTAACAGTTTGAAGGGATATGATTCTCATCAGTTCATATTATGAATTATGAGCAACCTAGAAACAGATTAATATCAGAATATATTTAAAGTGCGCAAATTTATCTATCTTTGTAAAACAAACCCCGCTATACTTTCTTGTATAGTTTAAGCCGCTCCGGTAGTGGCTTTTTATTTTTTAAGATTTATGGAGAAAAGTGAAATCAAATTTGCCAATGCAATCATGTCGGACTCCGTGACGAACGGGATAAAAACTTATACTATCCCAGGGAAATGGAAATAGATGCCAAAACCAAAAATTCCTTACCTTTACTCCATGAATTCTTCTCTAAAGCAATATATCGAAGAAAAGATTCTTCCCCGCTACGATAGTTTCGATGCGGCGCATCAGAGGGATCATGCTCTGAAAGTAATAGCGGAGAGTGCAGAGCTGGCGAAGTATTATGATGTGGATGCCGATATGGTGTATGTCATTGCGGCCTATCACGACCTGGGGCTGGAAGTTGATCGGGAGACGCATCATATTGAGTCTGCGCGTATTATTCGCGAGGATAAGGCTTTGCAGAAATGGTTTTCGCCTGGGCAAATTGAGATTATGGCTGATGCAGCCGAAGACCATCGTGCATCAAATAAGCACGAACCACGCTCAATCTATGGAAAAATCATTGCAGAAGCAGATAGGGATATCGATGGCGCGACAATCATTCGGCGCACTATCCAATACGGCCTCAAACACTACCCTACCCTCGATAAAGAGGAACATTTTGAGCGATTTCTCGACCACATAGCCAATAAATATGCAGAAGGCGGCTATTTGAAGCTTTGGATCCCCGAATCTCCAAATGCAGCCAAACTAACAGAATTCCAAACCCTCCTCAAAAACCCCTCCACCATCCAAAAACTCTTCGATCAAGAATGGGAAATGCAACGGATTATTAATGAAATAAAATCTTATATAGATCCGGAAAAGGCTCGGATCTTACCGAGTTTTTTTAAGACCGGGAAGGGTGAGTATGGTGAGGGCGATAGGTTTATGGGTGTGACGGTGCCGAATATCCGCAAAGTGACAAAGAGTAACAAAGATGTTTCGCTAGAATTGGTGGAAAAGCTGCTTCAGAGCGTGTGGCACGAGGTGAGAATGTGTGCTGTCCTGCTGTTGGTTGAGAAGTTTAAGTACCAAAAGGAGGCGGTGCTCGAAGTTTACCTTCGCAATACCGCCAGGATTAATAATTGGGATTTGGTGGACCTGAGTGCTCCCCAGATTGTTGGCGGTTCTTTGCTGAATAAGAGCGACCATTCGCTTCTTTACCGTTTGGCTAAGAGCGAATCTTTATGGGAACGGCGCATTGCCATTGTTAGCACTTTGACTTTCATTCGAAACGGACAATTTGAAGATACTATAGCCATATCAGAGATGCTACTGGAAGACTCTCACGATCTGATCCGTAAAGCGACAGGATGGATGCTCCGTGAAATGGGCAAAAGGGATCTCGCCCTTCTGCGTGATTTCCTAAGCAAACACTCCAGCACGATGCCCCGCACCACTTTGAGATATGCTATTGAAAAGATAGATGAGGAAGAACGTAAGTTTTGGATGAATAGAAGATTAAATTAGCTGCAAAATAGGCTCCTCCCCTATTTTTCTCTTATATTTATTATATCGTATCACATACAAAATCGCTTCTAAAGCCTAAACTATATGCATTCGCATATAGTTCCGAATACTTAACTCATTTTATATGCATTTACATATAATTTCACTTTTATTACTGTTTTTATATGCTTTTACATATAATTTCTTATATTTGCCGAAAATAACTGCAAAAGCATATAATTATGACATTGAGTTTAGCTGCATTTGTTAAAACCAAACGGAAAGAGGCCAATCTTACTCAGCAGCAATTTGCCGATAGAGCCGGTGTAGCCCTTACCGTTGTCAGAAAAATCGAGCAAGGGAAAGAAAACCTCAGCTTGGAGAAAGTCAATCAGGTCCTGATGATGTTCGGGCATAAACTCGCTCCCGTTAACCATAAAAAAATTGAGCAATGAGAGAGGGTAAAGTGTTTTATAAAGATAATTTTGCCGGAATAATCACTGAAACGGATGATGGCGATTATTTCTTCGAATATGACAAAGAATATATCAATCACTTCCCCAATCAGCCGGTCACCTTTTCAATGCCTGTTTCAAATAAACGGTATAAGGACAAAAGGTTATTTCCCTTTTTTGATGGGTTGATTCCGGAGGGTTGGCTGCTGGACATTGCATCCAAGAGCTGGAAACTTAATCAGAATGACCGTATGGGCTTGCTTTTGGCCTGCTGTAAAAACTGCATTGGTGCGGTGAGTGTAATTCCTATAAAAAATGAAAGCAATGAGTAAGAAGTGTTTATATTGCTATAAAGCGTTGAATGCGGGAGGTGACTTCCACACCTCTTGTAGTGCTCATTTTTTTGGAACTCATGAGCCCCCTACCTTAGATTACACAATGTCGGAAATGGCAGAATTAGCTAAAGAAGTTGTTGAGCAATCGATAACCGTTCCCGGGGTGCAGCCAAAGCTATCTCTAGGCTTGATTCGAGAGGTTTTGCAAGATGGTAGTAGAGGACGATTGACTATATTGGGTGCTTTGGGAGGAAATTATATTCTCAAACCTCAAAATGAAATGTTTCCCCAAATGCCGGAAAATGAGCACCTAACTATGAGAATGGCCGAACTTTGCGGCATTTCCGTTGTTCCATCTACTCTGATTAGATTGAAATCGGGTGAACTCTCTTACCTTACAAAGCGTATAGATCGTACCGAGACGGGAGAAAAAATCCATATGCTGGACATGTTTCAGATACTGGAAGCCTTTGATAAATATAAAAGCTCTGTAGAAAAGGTTGGGAAAGCGGTTGCAAAACACTCTTCCAACACATTACTGGATTTGCTGAGACTTTTTGAGGTAGTGCTTTTTAGTTATATCACAGGCAATAATGATATGCATCTGAAAAACTTTTCGCTTATTTTGGAAAAGGAAGATTGGATGCTCTCCCCTGCGTATGATTTATTGAATGTCAATCTGCATCTTCCTGAAGATACTGAAGAAATGGCAATCACCATAAATGGTAAGAAGAGGAAGCTGACAAAGTCTGACTTTATTAAACTGGGATTGGGCTTCCAATTAACAGAGAAACAGATTTTAAATTCCTTTAAGCGATTTGTCGAGGCAGAGGAAGCAATGAAATATGAGATAAAATCCTCATTCCTCTCTTTCGACAATCAGGCAAAATATATTGAATTGCTTGAAAGCAGATTGGCTTTATTTAAGGTCTGAGTCGCTGTCCTTAGTCCTGAGTATAATCACCCCTGTAGTACCCTCTTTTGCGTATTTCTTGAAGTCCTCGTGATCTTTGTGTTTGATTACTATAATTGAGTTTATTTTTGAGGCTTCGATTGTTTCCATCTCTTTTCTGGAGATTACCTTTCCGTCTAAAACGATGATACTTTCATCATAATTGACACCTTCTGATTTTATTTCTCCGCCTTGGGTGCTTATTCGAACCATATTACCCGATGTTTGGGAAAATTCGAAATCTTCTGTGAAAATTTGATGAATATTCTTCTCCTTTTCAATTAAATAGGCCTTGATTTTCTTTCCTACGAGTTGTGAACCGTTGAAGTTTTCAATTACCTTTCCATCAATAATGTAGGTGATTTGTTGAGTTTGGGCTGCAATGCTTCCGATTGAAAGAGCAAATGCAAATAGTGTTGCAATGATAATTTTTTTCATTTCTAAATGGTTTTAATCGTTTATATTATCAGCTGATTTTTCTATATTTATATTTTGTTATGTTTAAGCATTTATAGTCGGCTAGTGTTACATGCATTATTCAATGCTTTTTGAGATAATATTTCTTTTGCCGTTCTGTGCCGTCATTTCTATACTGCCATCAATTCTTCTTGTCATCAGATATTTCCTTGACGAGCCGTCGGTGAATTCTGTGGTTATAATGATCCCCTTTTTATCCGGCTTGGCCGTTATAGTACTTATGTTCTCCATATTTGTTTGAGTAAGGAGATTAATGGTTTCCAAGAGTTCTATGGTATTTATATCTGTACCCAGCTTCGATTTATTATTATTTATTGCCAGAAATAGCGAAATAAATATCACAAGACTCGCGGCCGAAGCAATTGTGGAGCGTATAAATGTTTTTCTTCGGGATTTTGCAAGCAATGAATCGAATTCCACAACTGCTTCATCGTTTAGGTAAGTTGCCTTAAGTTCTTCCATCGACCTCTTATTGTTTGTCATATCCGTGATTTTTTAATTGTTCTTCTAATTTTCGTTTTGCTTTTGAAAGGGCTGTTTTTATTCCTGGTTTAGGTTTGCCCGTTTCTTTTGAGATTTCGTCGAGACTCATTCCTTTTTCCGTTTTCATCAACATATACTCCCGTTCTGTTTTCGTAAGAGATTTATAAAGCCTCTTTTTGATAGCAATTTCATCCATTCTATCTGTTATTTGCGAAGCTCGCTCCTCACACATAAACATATCATCAATAATCGGCTCAGTCTTCATTTTTTTCTTCCTATATCTGGATATGCAGATGTTTTTGGTAATCTTGACCAGCAAAGCCTCATAGTTGCGTATGGGATAACCTCGCTCAGAGAGTTCCCAGAATGCGATTAGTGCTTCCTGAACAATATCTTCATAATCAAAGTCGAGTGTTGTCGCTCTACCAAATTGTTTTGCAAGTGCAATCAACTTAGCCCTAAGTGAAATATAAATATGTTCAAATTCCTGCTGCGTCATAATTGTCTCTTCACCTTTATAGTCGCAAAAATAGCCGAATAGTTACCAAAAATTTTAATTTCCATATCTAATAGCAAACCAACAATAACGATACTCATTCAATTTCCATGAAAATTACTACATTTGCACAAAATATTTAACTGAATATGAACAAGGTAGCGGAAAACCCTTCAAAAAACCGCACGGTCCCCTATCCCATCCCATTGGTGATTGTCTCTGCGGTCTTCGTGACACTCTATCTGGTGTCCAACATCATGGCAGTAAAAATTGTAGGTATCGGCAAATGGATCTATTTCGATGCCGGCACCATAACATTTCCATTCGCCTACATGCTAGGTGACGTACTCACCGAAATATGGGGCTATAAGACCGCCAAGCGGGTCATATTGCTTACTTTGGCATGCAATATCCTTTTGGTGATCTGCACCTGGATAGGTGTATTCCTTCCCGTGCCGGATTACAATGATGCCATTGCTTCGGCATATAATCGTGTTTTCACTTTTGTTCCTCGCCTCGTTTTGGGCTCCATCGCAGGTTTTCTCTGTGGAGAACTATCAAATGCCTGGCTAATGGTGAAAATCAAAAAGTGGACAGAGGGCCGTTGGCTCTGGGTGCGTACCATCGGCAGCTCTATTGTCGGCCATCTCTTTGATACAGTCCCTTTTGTGCTGATAGCTTTTGCAGGTGTAGTACCCTGGATTGACATTCTGAAGCTGATAGCGTTTCAATTTGTTGCCAAACTCGCCATCGAAGCTATAATGGGGACACCTCTGGCCTATCTCATCCTGGGATGGATGCGCCGATTTGGAATAACTAGTCATTCCTGAGTCTGAGTAAAGAGTTCCGAGTAAGTAATTAGTCCGGAGTTCTCAGTGTTGCGGGGTGCAGATTGCAAGTTGCGTATTATAAATTATAAGGCGAATAAATCTTATATTTGTGACATCAGGGATATTTGTTCTTGGTTGACGATTACATTGTACTTACTATAATAACACTAAATAGACACATCTCTCAATAATATAAAGCCATGCGTAAATTGTTCAAAATAATAGCGCCAAGCCTACTGGTTGCCCTCTTTTCGGTCTCGCTTTCGGCACAAAATCAGGATTCGCTCACATTTGTCACTGCAAAAGCTGTCGCAAATGCTGAGAAAAATGGAATTGTATTCAATAATTATCTCTTCGAAGGGAATTTATTCAACTCCAATCAGTGCATTTCAGTACTGGAAGTACCGTCAGGATACCATTTCGACGTAGTTGCAGCACCGGAAGGGACGCTTGTATGGACATCCCTACTTTCGATGGGAGCAAAAGCAGTCGCCGCCCTAAACGGTTCATTTTTCAATATGCGACCTCCATTCGGAGGAGTCACCTATACCCGCGTAGACGGGACTATCGTAGCTGAAAACAACAAAGATGTGTCAACTCCCTTCTGGTCACGAAGTATACGTCAGAACGGAGCAATTGCGATACTCAGCGGAGAGCTATATGTGCTCAAGGCAGATCAACTCAGGAATTGGGAAAATTATATCTTCGCTGAAGATGTGCTCACCTCAGGCCCTATCCTGATGGTTGACGGCGCACTTGAACCACAAGCACCTGATAAATTCAACACAACCAGACATCCCCGTACTGCTGTTGGTAAACGCAGTGACGGAACAGTTGTATTTGTGGTCGTAGATGGCCGATTCCCCGAAGCAGCCGGAGTTTCTACTACCGAGCTGAGTCTGGTAATGAGCTGGCTGGGATGCCGTGATGCACTCAATCTGGACGGCGGCGGCTCCTCAACAATGGTTTTCGACGGCAATATCGTAAATCACCCATCCGACAATAAAAAATTCGACCACCTGGGCGAACGAGTCGTGGCAAACGCAATAGTGGTTCGGGATGCGGACTAGTTATACCTTCCTTTAGGCATTTTTTGCATTTTTTTTGCAAAATGTAATAAATTTATTACATTTGCGCATGAGAACAATCATAAGAAGTATAGAATTTGATGAGTTTTATAACTCTCTACCCGCAAATGTTCAAAACAGAGTACAATATGTCTTGAACATTATCGCAGAGGTTAAGGTTGTACACAAGAAGTTTGTAAAGAAACTTGTAAACACGAATTTCTACGAGTTACGTATATCGGTTGGAAGTGAATATAGAGTTATTCTATTTGCCATAGACCATGAGAACTTTATTGAAGCTCACCAGATACTTCTTTTGAATGGCTTTATAAAGAAATCCACAAAAGATTATGATAAAGAGATTAAAAAAGCACAACAAATATTAAACACATTACAGTAATGAGACCAAAGATTGACACAGACAAACTCAAATATCTTCCTACCGCCGAGGAGATGTTTACAGATGAGTACGGAGCAAAAGGAACTGCTTCGCGTGATGAGTTCGATGCGAAGTCTCTTGCTTGGTACTATTCAGAAGTATTGAAAAATGCTCGTAAATCTGCGGGAATGACCCAGAAGCAACTTGCCGATAAAATAGGAAAAAAGCGCGAATATATTGCTATGCTCGAAAAAGGTGAAACCGATATGCAACTCTCTACATTTATAATGATTGCCGATGCTGTCGGCTTAAAATTCGCTTTAACCTATTGAATACTTATTTCTACTCCATCCTAAAAAAAATCGGAACTTAAAACTCAGAACTTTTAGGTCAACAGACCTTCCTCACTCTACCGTCCCTTACCTCCAGTTTTGCGCTGATCCTATTGCGCAGCGCGGGGACGTGGCTGATTAGGCCCACACGGCAACCATATCTCTTGAGATCTTCCAGCGTAATAATCACCCTTTCGAGTATATCCTCGCTAAGGGTACCAAATCCCTCATCAATGAAAATGGTATCTACTGCAAGCCCCTCTTTGCCGAAGGTCGAAAGGCCGAGTGCCAGCGCCAGCGAGACCACAAAGGATTCTCCTCCTGAGAGCGTACTGGTGGCTCTGGTGTAGCCTCCCTGCTCTAAGTCCCGCACGAGTATAACCATTGAGCCGGGTTCGTTGTGGAGTTGGTAGTGGGGTGCAATATGCCGGAGACTCTCATTGGCTCTGACAAGTATCTCCTTGAAGAGCATTCGCATGGCAGCATCCCGGAAGTTCTTGCCATCTTTACCGCCAAATAGGGCATCAAGCCTCTTCCACCGCCCCGCAAGTTCGATTTTAACCCCTATTTCGCCTTCAAGTGTCTGCGCTTTGGATAGTTCTCTTCGCTCTGAAGCAGCAGTTTGATTTAATTTGCCAAGTGTGACGAGCCATTCGTTCTTCAGCCGCTCAAGCCCCTCTCTGGGAGTATCCAGAGTGAGCTGAGGGTCTCCCTTTAGATAGAAATCGGGAGTCTCTGCAAGGGGATATTTATTTTTGAATAAATTGAAACGCCCCTGTGCCTCTTCTTTTTTCTTTTGGATTGTCTCCATCTGTTCCTTAGCGGCCCCGGTACGGGTCATAACGGCCGCCCATCTGGTCAAAATCGACTCTGATGCGACTTTCTCCAAATCTTCGGGAGAGAAAACAGCAATATCAAACTCCTCCGTTCTCTTTTTAATATCCGGGTATGTATTGAAATACTCCCCTCTTTTGAGTTTGATTTTATCCAGTTCATCGCGTAAACTAGCTACTTTGAGTTGTAAATCCTGAGAATCCTTTTTCAGTTTCTTGTAATCGGTAGTTTTCTCTGATAATTGTGTGAGAAATTCTACACGATTGCTATCCCATTTCTCTTTCCAATCCCCGATTGTGATATATTTCCCGGCAGTTTCCATATAGTTCTCCCTCTCCTTTCCCAACCCGGCAAGGGCACTTTCCAGAGCGGCTATATGAGTTTTAGCATCATGGATTTTTTGAACTGCCTCTTGAGATGATTGTGCAGCGGGATTCTCCTCATTTTTCCGAATCTCCTCAATACCTTTACGCATTCCGGAAATCTCCTTTTCCAAAGATTCTATGATTTCAAGAACTTTTGAGGCCTTTTCCAGCTCAGAAAGTGTCCCGGCTTTGCTTTTACTGATCTGCCCCGCAATATCTTCAACATCCCAATCAAGATGACAATCGGAGAGAGTTCTTCTGTTTATCTCTTTGAAACGGGAAATGGCTTCAGTTTGACTTAGCACGTCATTTTCCATTTTTTGCAGAGCATTGTTGTCCGCGGTGAAGATTCTGAATTCGGTATCGTAAGCCGTCCTTGCATCGTTCAATCTCTTTACACTATCATCCCATGCAGCTTTTCCCTTATCACGCGACTCCTCAAGATGCTTTATGGATTGTCGGATATCATCATCATTAAATGCATCGAGTATATCCTGCGTCACAATCCTGCCACAAACGGGGCAATCATCATCTGCCTTGATTATAGCCCTAAGTGCGGCCCCGTTTTCATTAAGCCTGACAAATTGCTCCAGCGCGCCGGCACTCTTCTCATAATGCTCCCCGGCCTCCTTTTCTTCGGTAACAGTCAAGTTGTATTTCTCGAGGAGACCGGCAATATCTTTTTTGCTCTTTTCCAGCTCCGATTTCTTGACGGCAAGCTCCTCCAGTAGACTTTTCAGGGCTTTCTCCTTTTCGGCCAGGACACCGATTACTTTCTCAACCTCTCCAAGCTTAATGCGAAAATCTTCCAGTTGTGCTTTATGGGCCTTCTTCTTATCCGGTTCCAGAAGTGCAAGCTCTTCCTCTTTTTTGGAATATTGTTCCTCAAGAGCGGATATTTTCCTTTTAATCGTCTCGTGTGCCTCTGATCTCGCTTTTTTCTCAGCTTCCAAAGTGTTCAGTTGAGATTTTACCGCTTCAGTTCGCTTCTCGTTATTAGAGATATCCTGTTCTACAAGCGGAACCTTCTGTAAATTGCTTTCAATAATGTCCCATTTCTCATACATGGGAACATCCGTTGCAATCGACTCCAATTGACGCTGCATCTCTTTGTAGGAGGCTTCCTGGGCTTCATACTCATTCTGACGCTTTTCCTGAAGTATTATCAGCGCAGCAGCGGTTTTTACACAGGCATCCTCCGTGACAACCTCTGCTTTGTATTCCTTATCGGCATTCTCCATACTCTGTCGAGCCTCTTTTGCGGCAATCAGTTCAGTCGCAGCGGCTACTTTCTCATCAAAGCCCCGGGCTTCATCTTCAATCTCGGAGATCTTTTTATCAACAAGAGTGGCATAATCCGAAAATGAACTCTCTTCCGGATCATATTTCAGACCACAAATCTCCACTTTTTTCAATAACTCCTTGTCAAGCGTGACATCTTTATCGGCCTTGTTCTTGAGCAGGTTTATTTCGGTCCCCACTATGCTGTATGAAGTGTTTCCGGTAATCTTCTCCAGAATTTCGCATTTTTCCTCATCATTTGACTTGAGAAACTGTGTAAACTCCCCTTGTGCCAGCATTGCGGTCTTGCAGAACTGGTCATACGAAAGGCCTACCAGATCATCCAGATCGCGTCTCTCCGTCTCAATGCGGGCATTTGGCTTGATTTCAATAGTGCGACCGCCATCTATCACTATCCATTCCGGATCTTTGATTTCGCCGCTGCCCCTTATACGGCTCACTTTCCATTGTGCCGTATAATTTTTACCATTTGCCGCGGTAAAATAAAGCGAGACCTCCCCTTCCTGCGCATCTGCTTTGAGAAGTTGTTTCGTGTCCATTATATTGACAACGCCCTCTCCAAGGGTGTAGGCCGGGACGGTTTTACGGGTCCTGGAGTTATCCAGACGCGGAGTGCGCCCGTAAAGTGCCAGTGAGATGGCATCCAGTATGGTGGTCTTGCCGGAACCTGTTTCACCATATATCAGAAATATGGATTCGTTGGCGAAAATATCCTTCGTAAAGTCAATTTCCGCTTCTGAGATAGAGGCAATGTTCCGTATATTTAGTTTGAGAAGTTTCATACTATACTTTCAGCCATTAGTCTCGTTTTTCTATTATACATCCATTTTTTTCACAAGGGCACTGCCTTCAATAACAACTACCTCGTCTTGATTATAACACGTAGTATCGAGCGTTACCAGTTGCTTTTCATAATTAATGTCAGTAATGGTAACGACAGCCGTTACCGTATCATTGATATAAACAGGTTTTACAAACTTCATATCCTGTTTTAAATAAATAGATCCCTCACCGGGCATCTTCGTGCCGAGAATGGCACTAAAAAGGGAGCCTACTAAAAAACCATGTACAATATTGCCTTTAAATATCGTCTGTGCGGCATATACGGGATCAAGGTGTAGAGGATTAAAATCTTTTGAAATGCCGGCAAAAGTCTTTACCTGTTCCATGGAAAACTGAGCAGAGAGGCTTTCTTTCTGCCCAACGTACAATTCACTTAATTTCATAACCATTTAATTTTTATAATAAATTTCAATTATCTTTCATTTAGCTTGCATAGCCTATTTTTATCTCATCTGATTACTCACATTTGTCACAGCTTGTTCAAAAAGCTTAGCGTAACCCTCTTCAGCCTCCCCGAAGAGATCAGGCGCAATGATTTCTGCCATTTCACGCGGAGAAAGCGCACCGACTTGAGCCGCTGTCAGGGAGAGGCCTTCCCCTTCGGCAGGGTTATCGGGCAGTTCTTGCTTTATTAGACAATATCGTGCCTTTTTGCCCTTAAGAGCCGTTTTAACGCGCTGAATGTAGTCCGAAGGTAGTTCACCTGTCTCAAGCACTTCGAGCCTTATGTAGGCCTTTTTATGGGCGGGATACTCTTCCAGCACGCGGAGAAGATCCATACAGCTGCGTTTCCCCTCCGGGAGCTCTTTCGCAGAGAGCGTCACCATCTCGTATAGAGGTTTGATGGGAATTTGCCTCACCTGAGGCATCTCTCCCCTCTTTTCAATCTCCACAATATTAACAAAGTGATCATAATCCTCCTCAAAGTTCATCGCAAAGGGAGATCCGCTGTATCTCGCTTTACCACCGCTCCCTTTGACCTCCTGCGGAAAATGAATATGCCCAAGCGCCAGATAGTCCCAGCCGCTGCCGAAAGTGCCGATGTCGGAATTGTCGAGTCCGCCTATTATCAGTGAGTCGTGTCCCCTGATGTTGCTTCCCGTCACCAGCGTATGTGCGGTCAATATCACCGGAAGCGCTTCCGTATTGAGTTCAGCACACTTGTTCAGCAGCAGGGCGATAAAGCGCTTCATCCTCTCCTGCTTTCCATCTTCGGGATTGATATTGGGGAAATTCTGGGGGTAGCAATGAGGCACCGCCACTACATAGCCCAGGATCTCGCTTTCTCTGCGTTTCCTTACGGGAATGATATGCTTTGAGAAGACAAAATCGTAAAATTCTCCATTCTCAGGCGACTCGTCGTTGGCCCTTGGTACTGTCCCCACCACGTCCGTATTGAAATATTTCCACAAGAGTCCATCTACATCCAGTTTGGAGCTGCTGTCGTGATTGCCTGCAATCAGAATGATATGCATGCCTCCGAATGCGAGGGATTCATCGCGCAATCCGAGCAAAGACTCATTGTAAAGCTCCTGAGCAGCAATCGAGGGTGCAGAGGTATGGAACAAATCCCCGCTGACCAGCAGCAGGTCGGGTTTTTCTTCTCTGACTATCCTTTTGAGTTGTTCAAAGAAATGTTTGTGCTCCTCCGTCCTGTCGTAATCGTAAAAAGTCTGGCCTATATGCCAGTCGCTCGTATGCAATATCTTCATATCTAAATCAAAATCTTTTTTCTAAACCCAAAATCTGTCAACATCTATGCAGGAATCTATATATGACATCGATCTAATTAATATTATTACCTGACTCTGATATACATATATTATATATCTATCCCGTCCGGATTATTTTCGACTCAATCAAATTTTTAAAGTTAGCAATAATTCAGAAATAACATACCGGATAACGGCTGAAATAATTCATAAATATCGTATCAAGCAACTCCCAAAATCTTTACTTATATTTGCATAATAAACCAATTAAATTATGATGCAACCTCTCGCAGAACGGATGAGACCCTCCAGGATTGAAGAGTTTGTGGGACAAGAACATCTTGTCGCCCCGGGTGCCGTATTGCGCAATATGCTCCTGAGTAAGAATTTGAGTTCTTTCATCCTATGGGGCCCTCCCGGAGTGGGCAAAACTACCCTTGCACGCATCATAGCCGGCAGTCTCGATA
The DNA here is from genome assembly GCA_002305275.1 of Bacteroidales bacterium UBA1392. GTDB lineage: Bacteria > Bacteroidota > Bacteroidia > Bacteroidales > UBA932 > Cacconaster. The sequence goes on from DBQO01000036.1 coordinate 14,787, forward strand.
GAGAATTTTACACTCTGTCGGCTGTCAGCTCCGGGGTTAAGGATGTACGGGAGGTGATTCAGCGCGCTGAAAGCGGCAAAATGTTCGCAAAGGGCGCTCCCATTCTCTTTATAGATGAGATTCACCGATTCAACAAAGCCCAGCAGGATGCATTGCTCGGTGCAGTCGAGAGTGGCACGGTGGTGCTGATCGGGGCTACTACTGAAAATCCCTCCTTCGAGGTAATTAGCCCTCTCCTCTCCCGCTGCCAGGTATATGTTTTAAAATCACTTGAGGTAAAGCATCTCGAAGTGCTGTTAAAGAGAGCCTTAAAAGAAGATAAGATTCTCAAACAGCGCAAGATTAGGGTCAAAGAGAACGAGGCCCTGTTCAGATTTTCCGGAGGAGATGCCCGTAAATTGTACAATATCCTCGAGATTATCATCTCCACTTTCCCCGAAGAGGGGGAAATCATCATTGACAACGATATAGTCACCGACCGCCTTCAAGAGAATATCGCTCTATATGACAAGGATGGGGAGCAACACTACGATATCGTCTCCGCATTTATCAAAAGTATCCGCGGAAGCGACCCCAACGCCGCCATCTACTGGATGGCCCGTATGCTTGCAGGCGGCGAAGACCCTCTTTTCATTGCACGAAGGATGCTCATCCTGGCTTCTGAAGATGTGGGCCTGGCCAATCCCAATGCTGCTCTACTCGCCCAGAGCTGTTTTGATGCAGTTCACAAGATAGGTATGCCTGAAAGCCGTATCATATTGGCACAAACCTGTATCTATCTGGCCACCTCTCCCAAGAGCAATAGTGCCTATATGGCCATTGATGAGGCTATGGCACTTGTAAAAAGCACCAATGAAGCGCCATCGGTGCCTCTTCATCTGCGTAATGCTCCCACGGAGCTTATGAAAGAGCTTGGTTATGCAAAAGATTACAAATATGCCCACGCTTTCGAGGGCAATTTCATAGATCAGGAGTTTCTTCCCGACTCTCTAAAGGGGCTGAAATTTTATGAACCGGGGCAGAATGCCCGTGAAAATGAGATCCGTAAACGTCTTCAGGAACTCTGGAAAAAGTATGATTATTAATATCCGGGGGTAAAAAAGTATCCTAAGGCAAAAAAAGAGGATTTGGACAGTTCAAATCCTCTCACATCATTATGAAACCCAACTAAAATTATTTATACAAGAATCTTTTGATAGACCTTTTTGGTGTTTTCTCAAATTCATTCTTACGGAGTTCAATTCTGGTTATTCGGCTATAAAGAGGAAGCATCAGATTGAGTTTGATTCGGTTTTCCTCCATGAGTTTGGCAAGATCATTTTCATCCATCGATTCCTGTGATACCCTATCATAATCAGGGTAGACCAAGGCCACAATCCTTTTATCCCTTTCCACAACAACCGATTCCACTACATAGGGTTGATTGTTGAGACGATCTTCAATCTCCTCGGGATAGATATTCTGTCCGTTAGCACTTAGAATCATATTTTTGCTACGTCCTTTTATGAAGACATTGCCTTTATTGTCAATTATGCCAAGGTCACCGGTACGCATCCATCCATCATCGGTAAAAACGGCAGCGGTAGCCTCGGGATTTTTGTAATACCCCAGCATTATGTTAGCGCCACGCGCCTGAATCTCTCCCACCACATGTTCGGGATCTTCGGAATCTATCCTGAGTTCAATTCTGTCAACTGCTTTTCCGCAGGACTGCTTAACGAATTTTCTCCAATGCTCATAAGCGAGAAGAGGGGCGCATTCAGTCATGCCGTAACCAACAGTATAAGGCATACGGATATCTTTCATAATATCCTCCACCTCTTTATTGATAGCGGCACCACCGATTACCAGATGTTCGAGTTTTCCTCCGAAGGCAGCCAGTAGTCTGCTTCTGATCCTATTTTTGATGATGCGTGAGAATAACGGCACTTTCATCAAACTTTTTATCGGCTGCTTCTGTATTGTAGGAAATACGGAGCTCCTGAATATTTTTTCTACTACGAGCGGCACCGTAACAATCATAAATGGCTGAATCGTTGCAAGTGAGCTGAGAAGCACTTTCGGTGAAGGAACTTTGCCAAGGAAATAAACATGGCAGCCTGCTGCAATTTGATATAAGAATTCGAATGCCAGTCCATACATGTGTGCCAACGGAAGCATGGAGACCAACTTGTTGTTGACGGAATTGGGAATCGAATCGATGGCAAAAGTGGTGTTTGAGCTGATATTTCCGTAGGTCAGCATAACCCCTTTGGGATCGCTGGTAGTACCGGACGTATAATTGATCAGAGCCAGATCGTCAAGGTTGTTCGTCGGATAATTTACATCCTTGATTGAGAAATGGGGGAACTTGGTAGAAAAAAGAGTCTCAAGATTAGCGAAACAATCCTCCAACCTGGCTCCGATCTTGTTATACAATATTGTGTAATCATCTACATTTACGGCTACCTGTAAAAGTGGCATGCTCTCGAGATTGAGCTTCTCCCAGATATCCTTATTTGTAAAGAGTATTTTGCTTTCTGAATGGTTTACTAGTGTGGAAATGCTCTCCGGATGAAAGTCGTTGAGCAAAGGCACGGTCACTGCCTCATAAGCAGTGGAAGCGAGGAATGCTACGCACCATTGTGCGGAATTTTTGGCACAAAGTGCAACTTTATCTCCCTTTTTAAGGCCTGCCGCCTCGAAGAGAATATGCATTCTCGCAATGTTGTCACAAATCTGACCGTAAGTATATGAAATGCCGTCAATATTGCTCAGTACATTATGATCCCAATGCAATGCGGCATTATTTTGAAAATACGTTAAAAAGTGTGTAATTTTGTCCCTTGCCATTTCTAAAAATTTGATGCGCAAATATATCATATATAATACATAATTAATTAGCGCTGTGATATATTCACCAACAAAGTGGCTAAAATCTTCCTACAGGGGCGATTTTATGAAAAATGTGGTCAAAATTTATAATTATGACAAAGAAAAAACCCATTGTCGCTCTCATTTATGACTTCGATGGCACCCTATCGCCGGGGAACATGCAGGAATTCGGTTTCATTCAGGCTATTGGAAAGACTCCTGAGGAGTTTTGGCAAAATAGTGATAATATTTCATCCGGACAAGAAATGAACCACATTCTTGCTTACATGAAACTGATGATTGACGAGGCTAAAAATGCGGGTATCTCTCTAAAAAGGGATTCTTTTGTCTCATTTGGAAAGTCGATTGAGTTATTTCCGGGAGTTAAGGAGTGGTTTTCACTAATAAATGAATATGGACGCACAAAAGGAGTCGTCATAGAACATTATATCAACTCCTCAGGATTGACGGAGATGATAGAAGGGAGTGAAATTGCGAAGGAATTTAAGAAGATTTTCGCCTCTTCCTTCTGGTATGATGAAAATGGTGTAGCTGTATGGCCGGCCGTTGCCGTGGATTACACCGGAAAGACACAATTCCTCTTCAAAATCACTAAAGGTATCCTGGATATCAGTGATAAGACCAGAGTCAATGAGAGTCAGAAAGATGAAACTAAGCTGGTTCCTTTCAACTATATGATCTACTTTGGTGACGGAGAGACGGATATTCCCAGCATGAAGGTTGTGAAGATGTTTGGAGGCAATTCCATAGCCGTTTATCAGCCCTCAAGGAGAGAACAATTCCGCACTGCGCAGAAACTTCTACGGCAGGAACGGGTCAACTTTATCTGTAAGGCAGACTATTCAAAGGATAGCGAGATATGGAAAGTTGTAACCACCATAATTGACAAAGCTAAAATGGAACATGACTTTACACGTTTGCAGCTTAAGATGCGCAACAGGTCATTATAAAATATATACCTAATGAGAATATTTCCTAAAATACTTTTCTTCCTATATATCGCGACTCTACTCTTCCTCACTTATGCGAGTTTTGCCGGCATAGATCTGGATGTTACACGCACGGATATTTTAGGAATTCCAATTGATAAATGTATTCACTTTCTTATGTTTCTCCCCTATCCGATTCTCGCTTTTTTCGCTTTTAAGAGAAAGCATTACTGGAGAACGCTTTTCTATGTCGGTTTGACAGGTACGCTAATCGCTTTTGTACTCGAATTGTCGCAAGGACTCTTGACTACCGATCGCATAACGGAAATTTGGGATCTGGTAGCCAATGTAGGTGCAATAGTGATTGGAACTTCGGCTCTGCTACTATTTAAGAGGGAAAGATCTGGAGACGGGAAAGAGTCCGAATATCCCTCCGGTGTGAATAAATAGGATGTTTTGTGACTTTTCAAAGGCGCCGCCTTTGCCCAATTCACAATCCAGACCGTAAGAGGCTTTTCCGGTATAAACCGGGTCGAATACGACACCTTCAAGTCCGGCAAGGCGCTTCATGTGTTCCAACTCCTCGGGACGGCTCTTGGCATATCCTATTCCCACATATCCGTCAATATATTCGAAATCGGAGGGTTTAACCTTTGCTGCAAACTCATTGGCTTGTTCCCTGCCGATCTCTCCCTGTTCTACCAGATAGTCCAGACATCCGGGAGTCATTTGCATTGCTACATTTTGAAAATAGGCATTATCATCACAAACAGCCATTCCTACAACCCTTTTACCATACCCCAGAAGCAGATTTGCCAACGTAAGGCCGGTGTGTGTTCCCCCGGAACCGGTGGCCACCACGATTGTATCAAAAGTTATCCCCATCTGCTCTTCCTGAGCTACAATCTCCTTCATACAGTGGAAATAGCCCAGCGCTCCTACAGGATAAGAGGCACCTTCCGGGATTATATAGGGCTTATACCCCTCTTTGCGATACTTCTGCGCCATCTCCTCCATTATCAGCGTACGACTGTTGCTATACTCCGGACGGGTGCAGAAACGCACGTCAGCTCCCATCAGACGATCAAGAAAGTAGTTCCCTTCCAAAGGCGGCTCCTCTTCAATCCTCAATAGTACGGCCGACTTCATGCCAAGTCTGGTGGCCGCTGCAACAGTAGCCCTGCAATGGTTGCTCTGTATGCCTCCACAGGTGATTAAGAGGTCACAGCCGCGATCCCGTGCCTCATGAATGGCAAATTCAAGTTTACGTATCTTATTGCCGTTCCATTCACTTCCAGTCTGGTCGTCTCGTTTGATATAGATGTTTACCCCCTTTTCAGCGCTCCAGCGAACGAGCTTTTCGATTTTGGTGGGAAGATTTGCAAGTGATAATTTTCTCATTCTCCTTTGTTTTAAGTATGGACAAATATAACTATTTTTGCTGCAATTATTCAATGAAATGAGAAAACCGGTTATCATCACTATTTGTGCGCTGCTCTTCCCATTACTTAGCCACGCACAGAGCAGGTCTGCTGCTGAAGAATTCCAAAAAGTTACGGATTCAATCCAAAATTATCTCTCATCAGAGGCCTCTATATTGGGGCCGATCGCCATCGATAGAGCTGTGGTGAGCAAAAAGAGGCTCGATATCCGCTTCAAGTCGTCGATAAGCGAGTATCCCCTTCGGGAACGCCACGTGAGGGATATTTACTCCATAGTAAAGCTTCTGATGCCTTCTAAATATTCAGCCTACAAATCTTCATTCACCCTAAGTGCCATTGGACTGCCACTTGAGGAGCTGGTCTCAGGATACTTTAGTGGAGATAGCTCCGGTGAGGTGCTGAAGGAGTACCGCCGTACGGTTTATGAGAATAGACGAAGACCCTCTTCCCCACTTGTAACTAACCTCTCTAAAGGTTACAAAGCTACCAAGGGGCTGCAAGAGAGCCATATTGCCCTATGGCAAAGTCACGGACTATACTATGAGCAGTCGCTAAAACGCTGGGAATGGCAGCGGGCCAAGCTTTTTGAGACAGTTGAAGACCTCTATACCCAGAGCTACGTTCTGCCCTTTTTGGTTCCGATGCTCGAAAATGCGGGTGCCAACGTGCTTCTGCCCCGTGAGCGTGACCATCAACTACACGAAGTCATAGTGGACAACGATACTCCCGGCTCCGGATATTCTGAGGATGGTAAGTGGAAAGCCTCCCCTGATTCCGGCTTTGCCAACATTAAAGCCTATTACCTCTACAAGGAGAATCCTTTCAAGCTCGGCACTGCACGAATTGCCGATGCAAAGGTAGTGGGATCCCGGAGAGGTACCTATAGCACGGCGAAGTGGATACCCGAAATACCGGAAGATGGCGATTACGCGGTATATGTCTCCTACCATACGCTTAAAAACAGCTCGGAGGCAGCTCAATATGAGGTACGTCATAAAGGCGGTTCAACACGCTTTCTAGTCAACCAGACTATGGGAGGCGGCACCTGGGTTTATCTTGGCACTTTTCCATTTGCCAAAGGTTCTAATGATTCGCAGGGTGTTTTCCTAAACAACAACTCCGAGAGTAACAAAGATGTTATAACTGCTGATGCAGTGAAGTTTGGAGGGGGGATGGGCAACATTGCCCGCAAACCATCCGACACCGACAAAGATGGGAAACCTGTTGTGCCGGATTTCGATGTAGAGGCGGAAATTTCCGGTTATCCGCGCTTTACAGAGGGTGCAAGGTACTGGTTACAGTGGGCGGGATTCAACGATACCATCTATTCCGTCAATCGCAACTTTACCGATTACAATGATGACTATCAGTCACGCGGAATGTGGGTAAATATCCTTACTGACGGCTCCTATCTGAAGCCCGATCGCAAGGGTTACAACATCCCCATCGATCTTTCGTTTGCATTTCATACCGATGCAGGTACCACACTTACCGACTCCATCATTGGTACGCTTGCCATCTACACCCGCCTCTCCATGGATAAAGATGAGTACCCTTATGGAGTGAAGAGGTCCATTGCCAGGGACTATACCGACATAGTGCAAACGCAGATTGTAGATGATATCCGGGCTACATTTGAACCCCAATGGTCTCGTCGGGGACTATGGGACAAGTCCTACTCGGAGTCGCGCTCGCCGGAAGTACCTGCAATGCTGCTGGAGCTCCTCTCCCACCAAAATCTGGCCGACATGCGTTACGGACTCGACCCTGCATTCAGATTTGTGGTTGCAAGGGCGATATATAAAGGCATGCTTAAGTACCTTTCCTGGCTTAGAGAGACTCCCTATATTGTCCAACCGCTACCTGTACGCGCTTTTTCGGCAGAGATAGGCGGTTCCGGCGGTAAATACAGGGCGGAACTGAAATGGGAACCGCGTGTTGACCGATTGGAGAGTACCGCGACCACGCGCAGTTATATTCTCTACACAAGAGTGGATGATGGAGGCTTTGACAATGGTCTGCCGGTGCAAGGCAATTACTTCAATGTCAATATTGAGCCGGGTAAGATATATAGTTTCAAGGTGACTGCGGTCAACGAGGGTGGTGAGAGTTTCCCCTCCGAGATACTTTCCGTGGGCCTTGCAGACTCACGCTCCTCAAGAGTGGTTGCCAAGGGTAAAACAGTACTCGTGGTTAATAACTTTGACAGGGTTGCTGCTCCCTCCTCATTTGCCACCCGCGATTCTTCTTACGCGGGATTCAGAGATCATATCGATAGAGGGGTACCCTATCTCTACGATATCTCTCATATTGGCTCTCAGTACGAATTTCGCCGCACAATCCCCTGGATGGATGATGATGCCGGCGGTTTTGGAGCCTCCCATTCCGATTATGCGGCAAAGCCCTTTGCAGGAAATAGTTTCGATTATCCCTATTATCACGGGCTGGCGCTGATGAGGGCGGGTTACGACTTTGTTTCCACCTCCCGCGAGGCATTGACCTCAGGTGTTGTGGATTTAGAGAAATATCCCATACTCGATCTTATATGTGGCAAGCAGATTACTACTCTTACCGGCAGAGATGGTGCAAGTAAATTGCGCTATAGCGTCTTTCCGGCCGACCTACAGGAAACTTTGAGAGAATATGCCGCCTCCGGCGGGAATATGCTCATTTCGGGGGCCAATATTGCCACAGATGCATGGGATCAGATATATGACTATGGGATTGACTCCTTAATGATGGCGGACGTAATAGTCCCTATGCGCAATTTCATCACAGGGGTACTCAAATACAAATGGATGACCAACAATGCTACCGCAGGATGTGATGTCAAGATGGTTCCCAATCCTTTCGGACTCCCATTGTCCTCCTATTCATTCCATACCAAGCCCAATCCTTATCGTTACCAGGTAGAAAGTCCGGACGGACTTGTCCCTGCCGATAAGAATGCATATACAATTTTCAGGTATTCCGACAATAATATCTCAGCTGGAGTGGCTTACGAGGGCGCTTATCGTGTAGTCTCCCTGGGCTTTCCCATAGAGACACTACAATCACAGGAGCAGATAGATAACCTTATCAAGGAACTGATGCAGTTCCTTGACAAGTAGTTCTTACAATAGTTCTGCGCTTCGCTTTATGAAGTCACTAAGTTCTTTGCCTTTAAGCATATTATTGGCGAGCAAAGCGAGGTCTGTAACCTGTTTCAGAAGGATATTGTCGGCAGTGAATGCCTCGGTACCCTTCTCTCCCATTATGCGCTTTATCAGAGGATTTTCTGCATTGATTACAATGTTGTAGGACTCGGGCAACTCTCCGTAGAAATTTAATCCTCCACCGAGTGCAGCCATATCACGATAACGCCTTAGAAACTCGGTCTGCGTGATAAGCACGGGTTGAGCCGTGTCGCCAAGATTTTCTACAGATACTCTGTATTTGTTCTCTTTGGGAAGAATCTCCTCGAAAAGAGCATCGAGACGCTTCTGCTCCTCCTCACTCACCTCATATTTCTCAACATCTGATTTAGAGATGAGCTTGTCGATGGAATCGGCGTCAACACGGGCAAAAGTCGAGTTTTCCAGCTTTTGCTCCAGCATTGAGACAAAGTGCGAATCCAGTGGGGAGTCAAATAATAGCACGTCGTAACCCCTGTTTTTAGCGGTTTCAATGTATTGGTACTGTCCCTCGGCATCTGTAGCATAGAGATAGACTACTTTCTTCTCCTTATTTGTCTGCTCCTTTTCGATGGCCTTGCGGTAATCTTCATAATTGAAATATTTGCCGTCCGTATTCTTGAAAAGTGCAAAATTGAGAGCTCTTTCGTTGAATTTCTCGTCGGTAATCATTCCATACTCTATAAATAGCTTGAGATTGTCCCATTTCGACTCAAATTCTTCCTTATTGTTTTTTGAAATCTCCTCGAGACGATCAGCTACCTTCCTGGTAATATAACCGGAAATCTTTTTTACATTGGAATCTGACTGGAGGTAGCTCCTTGAGACGTTAAGAGGGATATCAGGAGAGTCAATTACTCCGTGGAGGAGTGTCATAAACTCGGGTACGATATTCTCCACCGAGTCGGTAACGAACATCTGATTGCTGTAGAGCTGTATTTTATTACGGGCTACGTCAATTTGGTTTTTAATCTTGGGGAAATAGAGAATACCTGTCAGATTGAAGGGATAGTCCACATTTAGATGAATATAGAAGAGCGGATCATCCTGCATGGGATAAAGTTCACGATAAAACTCCATATAATCCTCATCCTTGAGATCTGTAGGTTTTAGTGTCCATAGAGGCTTAACGTCGTTGATGATATTATCCTCATCGGTATCTACATATTTTCCATCTTTCCACTCTTTCTTTTTACCCAGAGTAATGGGAACCGGCATAAACTTGCAGTATTTATGCAGCAGTCCACTGATTTTGTGCTCCTGAGCGAACTCTTTGGACTCCTCGTCCAGGTAAAGTGTTATTGTAGTACCTCTGTCCTGTTTGTCGGAATCACTTATTGTGTACTCCGGATCACCCTCACACTCCCATCTGACTGCCTTGGAACCCTCTTTCCATGATAAAGTGTCAATAGTCACCTTTTTGGAAACCATAAAGGCTGAATAGAAGCCAAGACCGAAGTAGCCTATAATACCGGCGGCCTGTTCCTTATATTTTTCCAGGAATTCACCGGCGCTGGAAAATGCGATCTGGTTGATATATTTGTCTACCTCTTCAGCCGTCATTCCTATGCCGCGGTCTGTGATTTTCAGGGTACCGGCGTCGGGATCCAATTCAATCCTGATGGTCAAGTCACCCAATTCGCCCTTAAATTCTCCGCTGGAAGCGATTGTATTGAGCTTCTGAGTGGCATCTACTGCGTTAGCCACAAGCTCGCGTATGAATATTTCGTGATCTGAATAAAGAAATTTTTTAATTACCGGAAATATATTCTCGGTAGTTACTCCGATTGTTCCTTTTGCCATAATCTTATATTAAAACTGTTTAGAATCTTTGTTTTAACCTAAAATGGGCAAAAAGAGTACCATCCCCCGAAACTGACAAAATGTCTGTTTCGGGTTAGTTCTGAGTTATGAGTGTGTAGTATGTAGTATTGCGTGGTGCGAGTTTGTGCGCGGTACATGGTGCGGGTTGCAGGGGGCCTTAGTATATAGACTCAATTACGAGAGTTTGCTGATTTCGTTTTGTGATAATCCCGTAGCTATTGAGATTGACTCCAATGACATGCCTTGAGACAACAACGACTTTGCAACTTCACGAATACCTTCGGCTCTTCCCTTCTCCATTCCTTCCTCTATTCCCTCTTCCCGTGCGGATTCGATAATA
>DBQO01000037.1 GCA_002305275.1 Bacteroidales bacterium UBA1392
TGGAGGATAATTTAAAGAGCTATTTCCCTGAGTATAAGGCTGATTTTTATGAAAAAATTCAGATCAAACACCTCCTCTCCCACTCCTCAGGCATTCCTGATGCACGCGACAGGAGCGATAAAGAGCGCAATCTGGTCGCTACTGAAGAGATTGTGATGCAGTATCTGCCTGACCTCGATTTCATCCATTTTGAGCCGGGGACAGAATATGAATATATCAATCCTACATTTCTTATTCTAGCCTCCATAGTTGAAAAAGTATCAGGGATGCCATTTGCAGATTATGTTAAAGAGCATATTTTCATTCCGGCAGGAATGGAGAAAACTCTCTATTTTGAGGCGGAAAAGGAGGCTCTGATCCCCAATATGGCTCACGGATATGAATATGAAGATGTCTCAAATATGCCTGAGGAGCGTACTGCAAGCGAGATAGATAAAGAAGTTAAGAAAGAGTGGTACGAGTATGATTATGGTGAGGTCAACTTTTTCGCAACCAAGGCAGACGGCGGCATGTACACTTCAACACATGAATTCGTATTGTGGGAAAAAGCGCTTCGCAACCATACGGTTCTTGGAGAAGAAATGCTGAATGCTGCTCATACACCACAGATAAAGGTAAGCGGCAGCAAATTCAGCAGTTATCAAAACCGCCCCAACACCTGGTATGGATATGGCTGGTTTATTGAGCCCGCAACCGATTCTTCACCTCTGAAAATTTACCACACCGGCGATAATGGCGGATTTAAAATCCTTGCTGCACGTTATCCTGAGAGTGAAACTCTCGTTCTGGTATTCGCCAACCGTGCAGACTTGAACCGTTATGCCGTAATGCAACAGATAGAAGAGGCATTAGGGCTTTAGTGGTACGGGGTGCAGGAAGGTCATTATAAAAGGGCTGCCAATAACTAATTTCTTACTAATTAGTAGTAAATACTAAGGACTTCAATAATAAATTTTGAGTATTTAAAAAAAATATATATTTTTATACAGAGATTTTGGTGTTTAACATGGGCTAATTACTATTTCCTATGCTTGCTCAACAACAAGCAATACTATCATCTTGTATCGGGCAACCGTCCGCCGAATCTTTATTTCTCGTTGATTTAGAGATACTTACGCCCCCCCCCATTTAAAAATCGGCATTATTCCTCTCCGCCGTTTTTATTCTGTTGGCTCGTTATCAGAGCCTTCAGAAAGGCTCTTTTGTTTATCACAAGCCGGTCGTTTCGCTTTGACGATTGGCTTTTCTGTTCTAAAATATCATAATAGATAAGCCGTAATACAACCTCTATACACGAAACAATATTAACTTTTAAAATAAATTGACTATGAAAAACACGGAATTAAAATCAGCGGAACAATACACCGCTCCCGATATCGAAGTTGTCGATATCGAACTGACCCAAAACATTCTCTCGGGTAGTTTTAAATTACCTCCTGTGGGAGACGGAGAAGATGCATGGTAGGAATATATTTCCAAACTTTTTGGAAATCTTGACACTTTTCTTCTAAGTAAAGATTTAATAATAATTGATAGCTGAAGATTGACAACCGACAGCTTAAATAAGCACAAGTATGAAACTAAAACTATTTATTATCGCACTTCTCGCACTATTGGTTGCGAGTTGTGAACGCAATATCGATATTCCCGAACCTGATAAGGATGGAGGGAGAATCGTGACCATCAGTGCCACTCTTCCGCAAGAGACGCGTGTGGCATACGATGACGCTACCTTAAAACTCACTTGGGAGACAGGCGACATGCTCATGATGGCCGGATATGATGACGGTAACAATTTTATAGCAGACCACTACTTTCAATATCAAAGCAACAATAATTTTTTGGGACAACTTGTAGAAGGTGCAACTAAATATAAAGCCTACTATAGGTCCCAATATAATCATGAGCAGTATAGAATCTGGCTGGATAATACTACCGGCATCTTGGGCTATTCCAATGATTTCTGGAATCTGACACAGAACGGATCCAATTCTACAGTACATCTTCAAAACGCAATGTTGCTGAGTGATGAAACAGCGAAGCCTCTCACTGCCCCATTTACCTTAAGCGCAAAGAGCAGCATCCTCAAATTGGTTCTCAATGGTATTCCGCAAGAGGTAGGAAATCTCAAAGAAATAATTTGGACGGTAGAGACTGCGCCGGGAGTATTCAACTCGCTGACACTTTCAGTTACCGGCGTAACCTTCTCTCCTACTGTAAATAGTATCACGGCTTTCCTCTCTTTTGATCCCAATGTGATGGATATAACAGCTAACGGAAAGACTATGATAACACTGAAGGGTGACGAATTGTACCAGTGGAGTAAAGTTACCGGCGGAAAGGACTATATGGCAGGATATCGCTACACCGGTACGGTAAGTACTTGGAATCCGATGATCAACCCGCTCAGCTATGTTGCCGAGTATAATGTCAATCCCGCCGGTGACGGCTTTGTAAACAACCTGACTGCTTGCGATGTGAGTGGTTACTTCGTTTGGCAAGAGGCTGTTGATCGATTCCACACTAGAAATGACATTGCCAATTACCACTTGCCGAATCAGCGAGAGTGGCGTAGTATCGCCCCTAATAATCACGAGTTGGTTCGTTTCACTTGGGATAAATATGATCCTAATGTTTCAGAGAGTGTAACAGTTCAAAATCAGACTATCAGTATGACCAGCGACTATCGCAGTCCCGCGAACGGAACCTATACTTCTTACGCTCTTCGTTACAAGGGTACCGATATGATCTCTGCTTGGAAATATCAGTTTGTCAGCACGGACTATGATGGTTTTACTGACAATGATACCCATCTTAAGATTACCTCTCGCAATGTAGCGCCATCCGTAACCGTTCATGAAATCGCCGACGAAATGTTCTGGGATAACGACAATGAGAACGACGTTGTTCGTTGCTTCCCCGCTAGTGGTATTTACAGTTCCGGCGTCATTTCTAAAGGCAAGTACTCTATCTTTTGGTCGTCAACGTGGGTCACCAATGTATCTAATAATGCGGTAATCATGTACTCCGACAAATTTTGTGCGGCCCCAGCCCATCGCCTCATTATGAGCGCAGGGGCAACGGTTCGCCTCTTCAAGAGCCCTATTGAGGATACTACCGGAAATACTGAAAATTTACTCATCGTTGGAGATGGAGACGACTGGTTGTAGTAATAAAACACTCAAGCCATTGAACAATAATCAATTAGAGATCAACAACAAGCTAACGGCTAACGGCCAACGGCCAAAAGCTAACTAAAAAACATAGACATGAAATTCAAACTATATACTTTTGCATTACTCGCACTATTAGTGGCGAGCTGCGAACGCAATCTCGATATTCCCGAACCTGAGAAGAGTGAGGAAAAAATCGTTACTATCAGCGCAATTATCTCGCCGGAGACCCGCGTAACCTATACTGAATCAACTCGTGCACTCTCGTGGGAGGCGGGCGACAAACTCATACTGGCCGGATATGATGACGGTAACAATTATAAAGGAAACTATACTTTTACCTGGACAGGAAACGGCAATCAATTTTCAGGTCGAGCAGTAGTTGGCGCTACCAAATACAAAGCCTATTACAACCCTGCAGAAGCCATCACGCTGGATGGTAACGGCAATGTACAACTTTCAGCCACCTTCTGGCAACAAACGCAAAACGGAGACAATACGACCGGGCATCTTGAAAACGGGCTGCTCCTATTCGACGAATCCTTCAAAACCATCGGACAAAACTTTAATTTGTCCATGAAGAGCAGCATCATCAAATGGACTCTCAACAACATCCCGACCGATGCAGCACAAGGCCCCAAACAATTAATTTGGACAGCAGAGACTGCAACTGGAGCCCAATCAATGGTGCTTAATTTGATCGGGTTAGCCCCCGGTACAACGAGCCTGACCGTTTTCCTCGCTTTTGACCCTACTGTGATGAAGATTACTACCGGCGGAAAGGCGATGATAACACTAAACGTCAACAACAAATTGTACCAATGGAGTCAAACTGTTGCCGGCGGGAAGGATTATAACGCGGGAAACCGCTACACCGGCACCATAAGTGGTAATTGGGAACTGATGGTCAACCCGCTCAGCTATGTTGCCAAGTTTAATGTGAATGAAACCGGCGATGACTTCGTGACCGATGAAACCCTTTGTACAGATGTAGGCTATTTCGCTTGGGAGACTGCAATTGCCAACTACCACACTGTAAATACGATCACAGGCTACCATCTCCCGAGACTTGAAGAGTGGTGTAGTATCTCTCCAAGATATTATAATGGTGGAACTGTTCACGTCGTGTTCAATGAGACGTCATCTTATGATAATATTGCCGAGGAGGTAATAGTTCAGGGTCAGACCTACAATATGACCTGCGATTATCGCAATAGGGGAAGCGATCAGGCTCCTGCTCCCGCCTATGCTCTTCGTTATAAGGGTGTCGATAACATGCGCTCCGCTTGGAGATATGAGTATATTTACGATCAGTACTTGGCACGCACTTATCTTAAGATTACTTCTCGCAATGTGGCACCAACCGTAAACATTGATCATATCATTAGCCCTACCTTCTGGAATAGCAACAAAAACAACGATATTGTTCGGCTTTTCCCCGCGGTCGGCCATATGCATCCTGACTACCCAACCGACCCGACCAAAATCGTACAGGTCGGCACCGATGGAACCTTCTTGGCGTTTTTCACGCATCAAGAAGGCCAAGGCCCTATCGAAAATCTACCGACTGCCTGGCACTTCAGTGGTAACAGCATGGACAACTGGGACCCGCAGTCGACCATAGATAACAGGGACTCCCTTGGTGGCGCAGTATTTGCTGTCCGCCTCTTCTTAAATCCTTAATGGCAGATTACGCAAAAAAGGCTGACAACATCAGCCTTTTTGTGTACTCTATACTACACACTTAATACTCCACTTTGTCTTCCAGAGCCTTCCAGGATTCGAAAACCCGGAGGGCTTCTTTTTGTAGCAGAACCTCTGCTTTAAGACGGCGATCTTCGGGTTTTAGCTCAAGCTCTTTATATATAAAGGAGTCATCAAAGCCGGCATCGGCAGCATCGTGCTTGTCGGCGGCATAATAAAGTTTATCGAGATGGGCCCAATAGATGGCCCCGAGGCACATCGGACAGGGTTCACAGGATGAGTAGATTTCGCATCCTTCGAGAACGAATGTATCGAGTGCCTTACAGGCTGCACGAATTGCACTTACCTCTGCATGGGCTGTAGGATCGTTTGAGGCTGTTACGCGGTTGCATCCTGTGGCCACCACTTCACCATTCTTTACTATTACCGCACCGAAGGGACCTCCCCCATTTTTAATATTTTCAGAAGCGAGGTCAATCGCAAGGCGCATGAATTTTTCCTGAATTTTTCTCATCAGCCTTCCATTTTCCTGGCATCCGCCACGAAGATTTCCACACCTTTATCTGTCAGAGGATGGTTGAGAAGACCGAGGATGGCCTTTAGAGGGCAAGTGGCTACGTCGGCACCTGCTTTCATACAGTCAATGATATGTTGGGTGTGGCGAATTGAAGCTGCGAGAACCTGCGTCTGATAGCCGTAGTAGTTGAAAACATCTACGATTTCTTTGATTAGAGCTACTCCATCGCTCGAAATGTCATCCAGACGCCCTACAAATGGAGAGACATAGGTGGCTCCCGCTTTGGCAGCGAGCAGCGCCTGTCCTACAGTAAAAACAAGGGTGCAATTGGTCTTTACGCCTTTTTCCGAGAAATACTTTACTGCTCGGATGCCATCTTTAGTACATGGCAGTTTGATGGTAATCTGAGAATGCAGCGCTGCAAGCTCCTCACCTTGACGGATCATATCGTCGTACTCCGTACCGAAAACCTCGGCGCTTACGTCACCTTCAACAATTTCACATATCTGCTTATAGTGAGCTTTGATGGCGGCATCGCCCTTGATGCCCTCCTTTGCCATAAGTGAAGGGTTGGTTGTAACTCCATCCAGGACTCCCAGTTCCTGAGCCTCTTTAATCTGCTCGAGATTGGCAGTATCTATAAAAAATTTCATATCTGATAAAATAATTTGTTGCAAAAAAAGATTATTCTTCGTCAGCAATCCTCTGAGCGGCATCCATGACACGGAAGAAATTGCCACCGGCAATCGCCTTGATTTCGTGTTCCTTATAACCGCGCCTACGAAGTTCGATGATTATTCGCTGCATTTTGCTGATATCCTCGAGACCTTTTGGAGTGGTGTTTATACCGTCGAAATCACTGCCGAGTCCAACATGTTTAACGCCTACCAGACTGACCACATGGTCTATATGGTCTACGACCCTTTTGTAGGAGGGCTTCTTGACGGCGTTCATTGCGATGACGGACTTTTCGAGTTGTTTCTGAAGCTCAGTATTGGACTTATCTTTCTGCCAGGCCTTGTCAGCTTCGTCGAATATATCCTCGAGATCCCATATCTCCGAGGCTGCATACTCATTATCCAGAAAAGCGGGATAAAAATTGATCTGAATGACACCACCCTTTTCAGCCATGGCTACAATCATTTCATCTGACATGTTGCGTGGATGTGAGGCAAGCGCCCGACAGCAGGAGTGTGAAGCCACTACGGGGGCTTTAGAATATTTGAGGACATCCCAAAAAGACTCATCGGAGATGTGAGATACGTCTACGAGTATGCCGAGGCGGTTGCACTCCTCTATCACCTCTTTTCCGAAGGGACTTACACCTCCCCAGCGTTTCTCCTTTGGAGCGCAGGAGTCACAAATCTCATTATTACCGGCATGTGTCAGTGTGAGATATCGTACTCCCATACGGTAAAACATCCTGAGCATGGAGAGATCCTTCTGTATCGGAGCACCATTTTCCATACCAAGAAAAATAGAGATAAGTCCATTCTTTTTATTGCGTTTGGCCTGTGCGGGAGTGGTGGCGAAAGCCACTTTGTCGGGATTTTGCTCCACTGCATCGTAAACACTCGATATAAGCTCGAAAGCTCGTCTGGTAGACTCGTCCGGAGAGAGAGAATTAGAGGTGTAAATTGCGAAAAAAGAGCCGTTGACTCCTCCCTTTTTCATCTTGGCAAAATCCACGTGTGTAACGGGAAACTTGCCGGGAGTGTAGCCTTGCTGTACTGTCTGCCCAAAATCTGCACCCTTGACCAGCATTAGCGGAGAGTCACAGTGGGAATCCAATAAAAATATCATAAAATCTCAATAATATTTTAAGGTTAGATAAATAATGGTCAAATTTACAAATTATCGAGAAATTGTGCAATAGTTGCAACAATCGGGGCCAAGCTCCGTCTTATAGTTAGAAAAGAGAGTGATGACACAGAAAGAGATCAAGAAGTTTTATTACACTCACTACAGGCGACTTTTCAATGCGAGTTACAGGATAGTAGGCAACGGTGCAGATGCTGAAGAAATCATGCATGATACGTTGCTGAGATTTTTAGAAATGGAGAATCCGCCGAGGGAACCAGCTCAAATATCTGCCTGGCTTATTCGCACCTGTATAAGAAGGTCAATTGACAGACTGAGGGTCATCAAAAGGGAAATGAGTTTTAAGGAAAACTATGAAGAACCTGAAAGCATTTCCGCTGAAGAGAGTGAGGAGATGGAGATCTCCACAAGGGAGGAGGTAAAACGCGTAAAAGAGGCACTCCAAACCATGAAAGATCCCTATAGATTGGTTTTGACACTCTCGCTGGTTGAAGGAATGGATTATCAGGAGATTGCGGAGATTACCGGGCAGAAAGAGGTGACGATACGCTCCCAGGTTAGCAGAGGAAAGGCAGCACTTTTAAAAATATTGCAAAATGAGAGAAATTGACAACATCAGGAAGATTTTTGACGACATGGAGCCGGCAGAGGGCCATTTTGAGAGGTTTTTGGAAAAAGCAAATTCCTCGAAAAGGATTGAATTCCGCAGGAATACTCCACGCAAACGACTATTCTGGAAGGCGGTACTCTTCCCTGTCGCTGCATCGGTGATGATGATTTTTGGAGCCAATCTGCTTATCAAGACCATGAACGTAAAAAGTGATAGTTTCTCCAAGACCGTAGCAGTTATGGAAGATCCGCAGGATATCTACAATGCCTATATGGATGTGGTGAGGGATTGTTATGACTATTTCTCATCGCTGACATCGTATGACCCCCGGAATGGTGTCAGCGAACATTTCAACACTTTGGAATGTATCACCTCGGAACATATTCCTCTTTTGGAAGTGCTTCCTGAAGAGCTGAGTGACCGGGAAAAGGCGGAAATACTCAAAGAATACTACAACCGGAGGGTTGCAAGTGTGGTTGAGCTCCGCAAATATGTTGCATCAATCGTACGTTGACACATATATTTAATAGAAACAATAAAAAGAGATTAACAGTAAAAACAACTTAAATGAAACGTTTTATCCTAACATTTGCCGCAATTCTGGGCTTTGTGCTTACAAGCGGCGCACAAACAGTAAAAAGTTTTGACTTTAAAGATTTCGAGGCCCTCGATATCTCCCATTGGTTTGACGTGGAGGTTGTAAGGGGCAACACTTACTCTATCGTAGTAACTATAAGTGAGGATATTGAAAAATACCTTTTGGTAAAGAATTCTAAAGGAACTCTTATCATAGGCCTGGACAATCCCAGCAAAAGAGTTTTAAGAAATGAAGATAAAATAGCAAAGGCGACAATCACAATGCCTGTGCTCAACAAATTGACCCTTTCCGGAGCCTCTAAATTCAACACTTCGGATAGATTTGATTCGGGTAAGAACAGATTTGTGATGAAACTCAGTGGTGCCAGCTTGGTCTACGGATTGGACGTAACTGCGAAAGATGCTCTGATTACCATAAGCGGAGCCTCCACCGTGAGAGAGCTTAAAGGTGATTTTGCCAATGCAGACATCAAGGTATCCGGAGCAAGTAAGATCTATGCAAATATAAATGCAGATGAACTTGACATTGAGATCTCAGGTGCATCAAAAGGTGAAGTGGAGGGAGAATTTGAAAAGGTGGACCTCGAGTGCAGTGGAGCTTCCAAGGCAATACTTTCCGGTATGGCTGATAAGGCAATTATGGAAGGGAGCGGAGTTTGCAGTATCGTAGCAGACAATATGAGTGCCAAAGATGTGGTAATTGACCTTTCAGGCGCTTCCAAAGCGCATGTATACGTGACAAGACGTCTTGACGTAGAGTGCTCCGGAGCATCTTCCTGCACCTACAAGACAGATAAGTCCATAAGCATTACATCGGAGATCAGTCGTGGGTCCAGTCTCCGCCGTGTTGACTAGACTTGCGGCATCCTCTGCCTTACTGCTTCAAACAGTACTATGGCAGTGGCCACGGAAACATTGAGGGAACCGATTTTACCTGACATGGGAATCGCTGCCTGAACAGAGCAGAGAGAGAGCAGAGAATCGGAAATTCCCTTACCTTCAGAACCCATTACGATTACGGTCGGCTGAGTGAAATCTACATCGTAGATTGAACCGCCGGCCTTTTCTGTTGCACACACAACCTGAAAACCGGCATCGATCAAGTAGTACAATGGAATACGGAGGTTGGTAACCTTACTGACAGGCACTCTGATAAGAGCTCCGGCAGATGTTTTAATGGCATCGGCATTGATGGCCGCTCCGCCTTTAGCGGGCAGGATCACACCGCTTACTCCTGCACATTCCGCACTTCTGACTATTGCACCGAAATTTCGCACGTCGCTTACGCCATCGAGCATGAGAAAAATAGGGTTTGGAGACTCTGCAAGTGCCTTTTCTACGATAACTTCATAGGGCAGATAATCAATTTGCGACATGTACCCGATAACGCCCTGGTGTGAACCACGACAGAGTTTGTTCATCTTTTCACCCGGAACAAACTGGAAAGGGATCTCGTTTTGTTTCACCAAATCGAATAATTCCCTGAAACGGTCGCCTTCAAGGCCTTGCTTGAATAGAATTTTTTCAAATTTCCTGCCTGTTCTTATTGCTTCATATACGGGATGCATCCCGTAGAGGTAGTGTTGCTTTTTTTCTTCCATTTTATCAATCTATTGTAAGGGATGCCCATTCATCCATTTTTGTTTCAAGGTCCGATTTAAGTGCCTGGTATTTGTGCGTGAGTTCTACCATATCATCTTCCGGGGTGGGTGATGCAAGAATGGATTCCAATGTTGCGATCTCTTCCTCAATAGATGATATTTCATTTTCCAGCCGCTGCCGGCGATTTTTTATTTTACGTTCCTCCCTCGAAAGGTATTTCTGTTCCTCGTAAGTGGAGGATTTTTCCTTTTTGGACTCAGGAGCCGGCTGAGCAGAAGATTGCTGCTTGATTTCTATTTCCCTGAGGGAACTTATCTTCTTCCTATAGAGAAAGTCATCTACACCTCCGAGGTACTCCTTCACCCCTCCGTCAGCGAACTCATATATTTTCTCCACCAGTCCATCAAGGAAATCTCTGTCGTGAGAAACGATGATCAGGGTGCCGTCATATTTCTGCAGCGCTTGTTTCAACACATCCTTTGAGCGAAGGTCCATGTGGTTTGTAGGCTCGTCCAGAGCCAATAGATTGTAAGGATGCAGAATAAGTTTTGCCATGGCCAGTCTGGAGCGTTCACCTCCGCTAAGTACCGCCACCTTCTTATCTATATCGTCACCTCTGAAAAGAAAAGCACCCAGTATATCGCGAAGTTTGGTTCTTATATCTCCAACTGCGATCTTGTCCAAGGTACCATATACAGTATCTTTTTTGTCCAATAAATCCTCCTGGTTCTGCGCAAAGTATCCGGTCTTTACATTATAACCAACAAGAGCTTCACCTTCGAAGGGCTGGAGTTGACCGGTGAGCAGTCGCATAAGAGTAGTCTTACCCTCGCCATTCCTCCCGACGAAGGCCACCTTTTCCCCTCTCCTTATTGTCATGTTTGCTCCGCGCAATACTATCTTCTTCCTGGGCTTGGAATATCCTATAGTTGCATCCTTAAGGGAAAATACCACATCTCCGGAGCGCGGTGCAGAGGGAAAACGAACGGTAATGGTACTCAAATCCTCTTCATCTATCTCGATGCGCTCCAGCTTCTCCAGTTGTTTAATGCGGGATTGGACCTGGTTGCTCTTGGTAGGCTTGTAGCGAAATTTTTCTATAAACTCCTCACTCTTTTCTATAAGACGCTGCTGGTTGTCATAAGCGGCACGCTGCTGGGCAATCCTCTCCTTTCTCAGTTCCACAAATTGCGAGTAGGGTACTTTATAGTCATGAATTTTTCCCAGCATCACCTCTACGGTACGATTGGTACAGTTGTCGAGGAACCTGCGATCGTGGGAGATCAGCACCAATGCGCCTGGAAAGCTTTTGAGGTACTCTTCGAGCCACTGAATGGATTCGATGTCGAGATGATTTGTCGGCTCATCCAACAGCAGTATATCGGGATTGCGAAGCAGGATTTTTGCCAGTTCGATGCGCATATTCCAGCCGTGGCTGAATGTGTTTGTCATCCTGTCGAGTTCTCCTTTGCGAAAGCCAAGTCCGAGAAGGGTTTTCTCGGCCTGCACATGGGGAGATTCCAAGGGGTAAAGCCTGAGTTGATCACTTATTTCATTCAGTTCAATTATCAGTCTGTGGTACTCATCCGACTCGTAGTCTGTGCGGCTTGCCAACTCATGCGATATCCGGTCCATCCTCATATTGAGCTCATTATGCTCGGCAAATGCCGTCATAGCCTCCTCAATTACGCTTTTGTCGCGTGAATGCTTCATTATCTGTGGAAGATAGCCCACTTTCCTATCTGCCGGCATCGAGACCTTACCCGATGTGGGCGACTGAAGGCCCATTATGAGTTTTAGAATGGTGGATTTACCGGCTCCGTTCTTGCCGACAAGTCCTACTTTCTCTTTCTCGCTAATGTGAAAATTTATGCTGTCCAGAAGAGTAAATCCCCCGAATGAGACAGTGAGATCACTGATCGATATCACTCCTCACCTCCCGGGGCATCAGCCGCAATTTCATCCGTTTCGGATTTGCCCGACCTGCAGACCAGAATACTAACCTCATAAAGAAAATAGAGTGGAATTGCCACAAATAACATCGTCACTGCATCTCCGGAAGGAGTTATAAGTGCCGCAAGAATGAGAAGTATCACCAGGGCATGTTTACGGTATTTCTTAAGAAACTCTTTTGTTATGATTCCAAGTTTGGAGAGTACTGCCGCAAGTGCCGGCATTTCAAAAACAATTCCCATAATTAGAATCAGTGAGACGAACATCCCTATGTAAGAATTGAGCGATATATGGTTAGGGACATCGGCTGAGACCTGATAAGTGCCGAGAAATCTTACAGTCAGAGGAAAGACCAATAGGTATCCTACTGCTATCCCAATATAGAACAAAATCCCCGCAAATCCAAATGCCCGCCTTATAACCCTTTTTTCATTCTCATAGAGCGCCGGGCGCACAAATGTCCATATTTGGTAAAAGATAAAGGGCATCGCTACAATCAATGCCACATAAAGAGATATCCTGACATGAGTAAAGAACTGAGCCGCCATCTCAATGTTTATCAGTTCAATCGAAAACTCCCCTATCGGTTCCGAACCCATAAGGACGAGCAGGGCATCCAACCATCGATAGAGACAGAAATCAGATGTCAGGGGCGCAAATATGATGTTACCGAAAATCGTCTCCTTGAAAAAGAAGGCGACGATCATCAGCACCACAAGCACTGCGACTGAACGAAAAAGTACTTTCCGCAACTCATCGAGATGCTCCCAAAAGGACATATTGCTGTTTCCCATCAGAAGAGCAGTATGGAATGGTTATTTCTTCTCCTTATCGCCATTCTTGGGTTCATCGTCTATTCCCTTCACCTCATTTTCCACTTCCTTCATGCCCTCCTTGAAACTACGGACGCCCTTTCCAAGGCCCTTCATAAGTTCTGGAATCTTCTTGCCACCCCAAATAAGCAGTACGATAAAGGCGATGATCAGGATTTCCTGCCATCCGAATGATCCGAATAATAACAAATTTCTCATCTTATATTGGTATTATAATATTTTCAACACTATTTCATAGTGGCCAGGCGCGCCTGTAATGTCTCTATTTTGGTAGTCGCATCGGAGAGTTTTTTTCGCTCCAGAGCTACGACCTTTTCGGGAGCATTTGCCACAAATGCCGCATTACCCAGTTTTGCATTCACTCCTTTGATAAAACCTTCGTAACGTTTGATCTCGGCTTCTATCTTTGCAATCTCTTCATCCATATTGATCATACCTTCCAGGGGCACAAAATACTCTATAGTACCCACCATAAAAGATTGTCCTGCCGATGTGGTATCAAATTCTTCCACAACTTGTAAATCGGGCACATTCGCCATCTTGGAAATTACCGGAGTAATGATTTCAGGGTAGTAAGTACTCCTGACCTGCACCATTAGCGGCTCTTTGGGAGAGATATTTTTTAACTGTCTTAGTGCCCTTATGGCTACGACAGTCTCAATAGCCTTATCGAAAGCAGAAATAATGGCCTCATCATAGCCGGTTGAAGCAGGCATCTGCCGGAGCATGATGGTTTCCCCTTTTGCACGTTCTTCTATATTCTGCCATAGTTCTTCTGTAATGAAGGGCATAACGGGATGAAGTATCTTTAGCAGAGAATCAAAATAGGAGATTGTAGCATCGAAGGTAGCCTTGTCTATGCTCTCCTGAGCACCATCTGCGAATGGAGGCTTGATGATCTCCAGATACCATGAGCAGAAATCATCCCAGAAGAGCTTGTAAATAGTCATTACTGCATCTGAAATACGGAACTTGGCAAAATCTTCGTTGATACTCTCAATAGCCTTATTCAGTTTGGCGGAAAACCAGGAGACGGCAAGGTGGTTGACATTGCTCTGACTCTTAGTCTCACTAACCTTCCAGCCTTTTACCAAACGATAGGCATTCCAGATCTTATTGCTGAAATTACGTCCCTGTTCTACCTGACTCTCGTCGAAAAGAATGTCGTTGCCGGCAGATGTACAGAGGAGCATTCCCAGGCGCACGCCATCTGCTCCATACTCCTTCATCAGTTTGATGGGATCCGGGGAATTGCCAAGCTGTTTTGACATCTTGCGACCCAATTTATCACGCACTATACCCGTCAGGTAGACATTTCTAAAGGGTATATCCTGACAGAATTCCTGACCTGCCATGATCATCCTTGCAACCCAGAAAAAGAGAATTTCAGGGGCCGTCACAAGGTCATTTGTCGGATAGTAGTATGCGAGGTCGCGATTTGGCTCCTTATCGGGGAAGCCGGGCTTGGAAGGGTCAAATACCGATATCGGCCATAGCCAGGATGAGAACCATGTATCCAGTACATCCTCGTCCTGAACCAGATCCTCCTCTTTTATTGAAGGGTCAATTCGGCGTGCAGCCTCCAGGGCTTCTTCAAATGTAGATTCAACCACGTATTCCCCATTGGGAAGATAATAGGCCGGAATCTGCTGTCCCCACCATAACTGTCGTGATATACACCAGTCACGCACATTCTCCATCCAGTGACGATATGTATTCTTGAATTTATCAGGGATGAGTCTCACGGAGTCATCTTCCACCACTTGTAGGGCCTCTTGTGCAAGATCCTCCATTTTAAGGAACCACTGCATGGAGAGTTTTGGCTCAATAACGGCATTTGTACGCTCCGAGTAACCCACCTGCGACTTGTAGTCCTCCACCTTCTCGAGAAGTGCGGCCTCTTCGAGCATTTTAACTATCTTTTTACGGGCGACGAATCTCTCCTCTCCTACAAGGATTTGAGCTTGTTCATTGAGGGTTCCGTCATCGTTGATAATGTCGATTACGGGGAGTTTGTGACGCAAGCCTATCTCGTAGTCATTGATGTCATGGGCCGGGGTGATTTTAAGGGCTCCGGTGCCGAGGTCCATCGTCACATACTCGTCCTCAATTATAGGAATCTCTTTATTGATAAGCGGGATAATCACATTTTTTCCACGCAGATGAAGGTATCTTTCATCTTTGGGATTGACACAGACCGCCACGTCAGCCATAATGGTTTCGGGACGGGTCGTGGCAATGGTGACATAATCACACTCTCCTTGTGAGACACCACCTGCTATTTTATACCTCAGGTAGTAGAATTTGGAGTCGGTCTCCCTATGTATTACCTCCTCGTCGCTTACCGCCGTCAAACCTTCGGGGTCCCAATTGACCATACGCACTCCGCGGTAGATGAGTCCTTTTTTATAGAAATGGACAAATGTATTGATTACGGCAGCACTTAGATCGGGGTCCATTGTAAATCTGGTACGATTCCAATCACAGGAGGCTCCAAGCTTTTTCAGTTGCTCCAGAATGATACCACCATGTTTATCCCTCCACTCCCAGGCATGCTTTAAAAATTGGTCACGTGTCAGGTCGGACTTCTCCATTCCCTCAGCTTTGAGCTTTTCCACCACCTTCGCCTCTGTTGCGATTGAAGCATGATCCGTACCCGGAACCCAGCAGGCATTGTAGCCGGTCATCCTCGCACGACGCACCAACACATCCTGAAGTGTATTGTTGAGCATGTGACCCATGTGGAGCACTCCTGTCACATTGGGAGGCGGGATCACTATAGTATATGGTTCACGTTCATCCGGTTCCGAGTGGAAAAATCCATTCTCAAGCCAGTAAGAATACCACTTGTCTTCCGTAAGGGAAGGGTCGTATTTGTTGGGGAGTTCCATCTATCTAAATATATAGCTTTGTTGTGGTCAATTATTCAAACTGCAAAAATAAACAATTTCGGTAAATTATCCCTAAGAATGAGAACAGCATCTCGCTAAATGGTTGCCGAATATGTTTAGTGTAATCACTTTTTAAGACACAGTTCGCACAGCTCTTGATAAAGGCGTTGTACGGGAAGTCCCATTACATTGTAGTAAGAGCCGCTGATGGCGGTAATGCCGATATGGCCTATCCACTCCTGCACACCGTAAGCCCCGGCTTTATCGTACGGCTCATATTTCTCTATATAATAGGAAATCTCCTCCATGGAGAGCTTTTTGAAAGTCACTTCTGTAGTTGCGGTAAATGAACGTATCTCATTAGGTGTACGGATTGCCACTCCCGTCAGCACATAGTGGGTGTTGTCCGATAGTAGAGAGAGGATCCTTACTGCATCCTCCCTATCTTTCGGTTTACCCAATATCAGACATTTTTGAAGAATTTCGTCGGATAGCATTCCGATTTCCAGTTTTTCATGGGAACCAAAGACAAGCGTATCAGCTGTTATAAGCACTTCATCAGCCTCCAGGACTCCGGGAAATGCAAGGGATTTGTGTTTGGCGAGATATTCGGGAACTTGTGAGTGCGGAATATCGCCGTTGAAGGCCTCCGGCGTTTCGGGACCTGTTTCCACTTTGAATTTGATATCCAATCCCGCCAGAAGCTCGTGCCTTCGGGGCGACTTTGAAGCAAGAATAAATCTATAACCCTCAAACATTTCTTCCTGTTTTCTTTGATAACTCCATTATATGGTCGGGATAGTTGGGACTTACAGGTATTTCGGGATCAAACTGCCATCTTCCCTGCATTTTCAGAACCTTTTCAACAATATCTCTGATGCATCCCCGGCCACCCGGGAAAGGAGAAATATAGTTGCATGCCTCTTTTACATCAGCCACCGCATCGGATGGGCAGACTGCAAGACCGGCCTCACGAAGTACCGGTATATCCGGGACATCATCTCCGACAAATGCCACCTCTAATGGTTTCAGACCATAATCTGAGCAAAACTTAAGGAAATCGGGACGCTTGTCTCTCGAAAGCTGATAAAGATCCTGAGCTTCCACACCCAGTGAAATAGCCCTATGCATAATACTTTGTGAGCAACCTCCTGTAATAATCGCTACCGGATAGCCATTATCCACTGCCATTCTTACTGCAAAACAATCTTTTGCGTTGTATGTGCGAAGAAGGTCCCCGTCCGGCATCGCCAAAACAGAACCATCGGTAAAAACTCCGTCCACGTCAAATACAAATGCTTTAATGTTTTCAAACATATTTTCACTCTTCATTTATTGTTATTCTTTATATTCTCTTTTTTTGTCAATACAAATATCACATTTTCCACAGGGGGCAGATTCCTTCTGACCGAAATAGCTCAGCAGAGATACGCTGCGACAGGTGGAGTTGTCGGTAACAATGGATATCATGGCGTTCACCCCGGCGTTGCGGCGCTCCACTTTTTCATCATATTCCGACTCGGGCAACCGTAGGTTTTTTTCATACAAACGCTCATTATAAAATGTAAGAATAGGCGACCGGAATTTTTGCACATAGGTCAAAACGTGTCTCTTTGACAGAGAGATGAGTTTGGCCTTGACCGCATCCACGGCATAACGTCCTGCCCTGGCAATTTGCTCTTCATCTATAGTCACATAGCCGGAAAAAATCCCCGGGTACATCCTCAAGAGTACTTTCACAAAGGTATCCATCTCATTGGAACCGAGCTGGACTCTGTATAGTTCATCCCTCGAAACGTCAAAACGCACCTTTGAGGGTATTTCCAACTCTTCGGAAAGGGTCCAGTATCCCGCTTGCTCAATGTATCTGATCGCATAATAGGCAGTAGCGGAGTGGAGTTTGAAATGCCGCACAAATTCATCAAGATCAAACTTAACACTACCTCCCCGACCCTCCTCATAGGGTATCCCCAGAAAAATGAAAACCTTCTGGTAAATATCACGGATATAGTCCAGAGGAGGAAAAGTTACGCGACCAATCTGTCGCAAACGTCTGATATCGCTTTCATTCCAAAGCAATACCGTATAGGATGGCTCCCCATCCCTGCCGGCCCTGCCTGCTTCCTGGAAATATCCTTCCACAGTATCAGGCATGTCAAAATGGCAAACAAATCTCACGTCGGGTTTGTCAATGCCCATTCCAAAGGCGTTGGTGGATACTATTATACGAGTCCGGTTGCTCTTCCATTGGTCTTGAATACGCGAGCGTCCATCCCTTTCCATTCCGGCGTGATAAGCCTGTGCATCAATTTTTTGACTACGGAGGAAAGAAGCAATCTGTTCGGCAGTACGCCTCTTGCCTACATAGACTATTCCACTCCCCGGCACATTTTGACATATTGAGAGCAACTGTCCCATTTTGTCTTCGGCTTTCCGGAAAACATAGGAAAGATTAGGCCTTTCAAAAGATGAGGTAATCTTGTTGGTAGAGTCGAACTCCAGATTTGACATAATGTCATCCGCAACTTTTAAAGTGGCAGTAGCAGTAAGAGCTATGACAGGGACACGCTTTTGTGTGTTGATTATCTCTCTAATTTCCGCAATCTGGAGATAATCCGGCCTGAAATCATGGCCCCATTGGCTGATACAGTGTGCCTCATCCACCGCCAGAAAATTGACATTCATCCTGGCAACTCTAACACGGAAAATTTCCGTTCTCAGACGCTCAGGAGAGAGATAAAGGAATTTATAATCGCCATAAATCGCATTGTCGAGAGCTATGTCTATCTCGCGGTAAGACATACCGGAACAGACTAACAATGAGGGGATACCGCGTTCATTAAGACTCTCCACCTGATCTTTCATCAGCGCTATCAGTGGCGATACCACTATACATATTCCGGGTCTCATCATTGAGGGTACCTGAAAACAAATAGACTTGCCTCCACCGGTAGGTAAAATGGCAAGCGTATCCCTCCCCTCCAGCACAGAGGTGATAATATCCTCCTGCATCGGACGGAAGGAGTCATATCCCCAGTACTTTTTCAAAGTTTCTCTCATTGCGCAAAAATAGTAATTATATGGCAAACTTTTTGCGTAAAATTAGGGGCATATAAATAATTATTATCTTTGCCCGACAAATAATAAAAAGAAATAAAAATAACAATTATGGCAAATATCGATTTATCTAAGTACGGCATAACCAATGTCAAAAAAGTAATACACAACCCCAGTTATGAGGAGTTGTACAAAGCTGAACTTGATCCTGCTCTAGAAGGATTTGAGGCGGGTCAATTGACGGAGCTTGGTGCCGTTAACGTAATGACAGGTATCTATACGGGACGTTCTCCCAGAGACAAATTCTGGGTAATGGATGATGTTACGAGAGATACGATTTGGTGGACTTCGGATGAATACCTTAATGACAATAAGCCGGTTACTCCGGAAGCATGGAAGGTGCTGAAAAAGATTGCTTCAGAGCAACTCTCAGATAAGACTCTCTATGTGATGGATGCATTTTGCGGTGCTAATGAAAACTCACGCATTAAAATCCGTTTCATAGTAGAAGTAGCATGGCAGGCACATTTCGTAAAGAATATGTTCATACGCCCCACAGAAGAGGAACTTGCGAATTTCGGAGAACCCGATTTCGTCGTACTTACCGCCTCTAAGGCAAAGGTTGAGAATTATGAAGAACTCGGACTTAACTCAGAAACCGCAGTTGTATTCAACCTGACCGAGAAGATGCAGGTGATAATAAATACCTGGTATGGAGGAGAAATGAAAAAGGGTATGTTCTCCTATATGAATTATCTCCTCCCGCTCCAGGGTATTGCCTCAATGCATTGCTCTGCCAACGTTGGTGAAGATGGTGATACAGCTATCTTCTTCGGTCTCTCCGGTACGGGTAAGACTACTCTTTCCACCGATCCCAAGCGTCAACTTATCGGTGATGATGAGCACGGCTGGGACGACGACGGAATTTTCAATTTCGAGGGAGGCTGCTATGCAAAGGTCATCAACCTCAGTGAAGAGGCCGAGCCCGATATCTATAATGCCATAAAACGCGATGCTCTGCTTGAAAACGTTACTGTCGACAAAAACGGAAAAATAGATTTCACCGACAAGAGCGTGACCGAGAATACCCGCGTATCCTATCCCATATATCACATTGACAACATCGTTAAACCGATCTCCAAGGCCGGTCATGCTAAAAAGGTAATTTTCCTTACCGCTGACGCATTTGGGGTATTCCCTCCCGTATCCAAG
Organism: Bacteroidales bacterium UBA1392; assembly: GCA_002305275.1. Lineage (GTDB taxonomy): Bacteria > Bacteroidota > Bacteroidia > Bacteroidales > UBA932 > Cacconaster. The sequence continues at coordinate 19,971 of DBQO01000037.1, forward strand.
CTCACTCCCGAGCAGACACAATATTATTTCCTCAGCGGCTTTACTGCCAAACTGGCAGGCACCGAAAGGGGAATTACCGAACCTACTCCCACCTTCTCTGCCTGCTTTGGAGCAGCATTCCTCTCCCTACACCCTACTAAGTATGGTGAGGAGCTCGTAAAGAGGATGAAGGCCAGCGGAGCTACCGCATACCTGGTAAATACAGGGTGGAATGGCACCGGCAAACGCATCTCCATCAAGGATACCCGCGCCATCATTGACGCTATCCTTGACGGCTCAATCGACAAGGCGGAGACTTCATTTATTCCGGTATTTAATCTGGAGATACCCAAAGCTCTCCCTAATGTTGACACCAATATTCTCGATCCACGCAACACCTACCCCTGCTCTTGCGATTGGGATAGAAAGGCAATGGATCTTGCAGGCAAATTTGTAAAGAATTTCGCCAAGTTTACCGGCAATCCTGCGGGTGCAGCGCTTGTATCGGCAGGACCGAAGGTGTAGTGTGTAGTGTGGAGTGTGGAGTGTGGAGTTTAGAGTGTGGAGTTTAGAGTGTGGAGTGTGGAGTGTGGGGTGTGGAGTGAGTTCCGAGTTTAGGTTCCGGGTTTTGAATGAGATTTAGTTTGGAATTAAGAGTTGAGGGCCGGTAGCATTATTTGTAGGATTCCCGCCATGGATTTAGCATGTAAATCTCTGAAATACTGATACTTAACATTTATTCTCTACAAAATTAACATAATTGTAACATAGCTACTACATTTGAAATGACAATCATTTAATAACTTTGCCAAAATATAAAACAACTTTTTTACGTAAAAAACTATGGATAAATTACTTAAGAAATTATTGCCGCTTCTGGCACTAGTGTTTTTCTCTATTAATGCCAGTGCTCAGATTACTACATCAAGTATAAACGGCCAGATACTCAGTGATTCGGGTGAAAAGCTCATCGGAGCCACTGTAATAGCAACACACATGCCCTCGGGCACCAATTATTATGCAGTAGCCAACGAAGATGGCCGCTACGCTATCCAAGGTATGCGTCCAGGTGGCCCATACGAAGTTAAAGTACACCTTCTCGGCTATCAGACTACCCTCTTCCAGGATATAACACTTCAGCTCGGTGTAGCATTTACACAAGATGCCACACTTGTTATTTCCACAGAAGAACTTGAGGAAATCGTTATTGTCGCATCACCTGCCTCCAAATTTACTACAGAGAAGACAGGTGCAGCTACCAATATCAGTTCATCTCAGATAGGTAACATGCCCACTATCAACCGCAGCATCTCCGATATTGCGCGTATCTCACCTTACGCAAATGGAATGAGCTTTGCCGGTGGTGACGGACGTTCTACCAACTTCACTGTTGACGGTGCAAACTTCAACAACAACTTTGGTCTGAGTCCAAATCTTCCCGGTGGCGGCAACCCCATCTCAATGGATGCCATCGATGAGATACAGGTGGTTGTAGCTCCTTTTGACGTGCGTCAGACCAACTTCATCGGAGGCGGTATCAATGCCATCACCAAATCAGGTACCAACACCTTCAAGGGTACGGCTTATACCTATTTCCGCAACCAGGAAATGAGGGGTAATAAAATAAACGACAAGGATCTCGGTGACCGCGCAAAAGAGTCTCAGACCGTTTACGGCTTCACCTTCGGCGGCCCCATCATTAAAAACAAGCTCTTCTTCTTCACCAACTTTGAAATGGATAAAACTCCCGGTCAGGTGATAAACTACCGCGCCAACAATGGAGGTGAGAAAGCTGAAGGCAATGTATCCCGTACACTTGCTTCAGACATGAAGAAAGTTCAGGATTTCATGATGCAGAAATATGGATACGATACAGGTTCTTATACTGACTTCCCCGGAGACCAGTCAAATATGAAATTACTTGCACGCATAGACTGGAACATCAATGACAACCACAGACTGAACCTCCGCTACAACTATACCAAGAATACTGCCTGGAATGCTCCAAACGGCAACTCTTCCGACACGGGATACCGTCTTAACGGCACTTACCGCGTGGGCAATCAGTCCATGGCTTTCGCCAACAATATGTATTCGATGGATAACAAGGTACAGTCAATTTCAGCTGACCTGAACAGCAAGTTTACCGACAATCTATCCAACCAGCTTCTCGTTACTTTCTCAAAAATCGATGACGTCAGAGGTTCCAAGTCCGCACCCTTCCCCCACATTGACATTATGGCCGGCAAGGATGCTACGGGCAAACAGATTATGGAGCCTTATATGTCTCTCGGTTATGAGCTGTTTACCTGGAACAACGGTGTACACAACAACATTCTTACAATCAAGGATGACATTACCTGGCTCAAAGGAAAGCACAAGGTACTTGCAGGTATAAGCTATGAGTATCAATTTGCTGACAACGCATACATGCGTAACGGTACTATGTACTATCGTTACAATAGTATCGATGATTTCCTCAATAGCAGGACTCCGGAGTCATTTGCAATCACCTACGGCTGGAATGGCGAACCCAATCCGAATGCCCGCGTTACATTCAACCAGATCGGTCTCTATGTACAGGACGAGTGGAGTGTAAGCAATAAATTTAAACTTACTTATGGTGTTCGTTTTGATGAGCTCCTTTTTGACAATAGCGATATTGCCACCAACAAAGCCATCTACAATCTTACTTTCAGGGATGGCGAAAAGATTGACACGGGACTTTGGCCCAAGGCTAACCTCCAGATATCTCCGAGGGTAGGTTTTATATGGGATGTAAAGGGCGACAAGTCCATCAAGGTTAGAGGAGGTACAGGTCTCTTTGCAGGTCGTCTCCCGCTGGTATTCTTCACCAACATGCCTACCAATGCCGGTCTGGTACAGAACTCGGTACAATTTAGAACTACCTACAAAAATGGTGTTCCTACCGGGTATGACAGTCGCCTTGAAAAATTCAATGGCGGCATGATGACCAACGTTCAGGATGCTATCAAGGCCCTCGGTCTCCAGGCAGAGCTCAATGAAAGCAATCACGTTGCAGGTTCCAAGATTTCAGGTGTTGACCGCAATTTCAAGATGCCCCAGATTTGGAAATCTTCCGTTGCAGTTGACTGGCAGCTTCCGGTTTCATTCCCCTTGACCCTCACCGGTGAATTCATGTTCAATAAAACTATCAGCGGAGTTACCATTGACAACATCAATATTGAGAACACCACCAGCTGGGAACGTTTCCGCGGTGCTGACAACCGCCTTATCTATCCTGCAAACTATGCAATCAATAAGGGTAAGAATGCTGTAATTCTGGCCAATACAAATAAGGGTTACGGCTATATAGCAAATGTTACTCTTAATGCCCAGCCTGTAAACAACCTGGATATTATGGTTGCATACACGATGACTGAGTCCAAAGAGGTATCGGGAATGCCCGGTAGTGACCCCGTATCAACATGGCAAGGACTTATTACCGTGGACGGTCCCAACTTCGGCACTGTTCAGCGTTCGCAATATGTAGTTCCTCATAAATTGATTGCGAGTGTTAATTATTTCATTCCCTTCAAATTTTTCGGAGGAAAGGGACTTCATCTTAACCTCTTCTACAGCGGATCATCAGGCAGTGGCTATAGCTATGTTTACACCAATGACATGAATGGAGACGGCATAAACCGCGATCTTATGTATATCCCTAAGGATGATAGCGAAATCAACTTCAAAACCGATGCTGACCGCGCTGCATTCTGGAAATTTGTAGCTCAGGACAAATATCTCAACAGTCACAAGGGAGAGTATGCCGAGGCTTATGCTGCACGCACTCCCTGGGTTCACCGTTTCGATCTTCGCATCGCAGAAGACTTCGCATTCAGAATCGGTAACACCAGACACAATTTCCAGCTTGTATTTGACTTTATGAATATCGGCAACCTCTTGAATTCAAAGTGGGGTGTTTATCAAATCAACGCCATTTCCAACAACAGCGCCATCCTCAAGTATGAGGGCCAGAACGATAATAAGCAGCCTGTATTCTCCATGTACCAGAAAGATGGTAACTACCTAACCCAGTCTTACGACTATAATTACCACTATGGTCAGACATGGAAATTCCAGATCGGAATACGCTACCTCTTCAACTAAGACTTGAATCAGAATGACAAAAAAACGGGTATGACAGCAGTCGTACCCGTTTTTTTAATCAATTAAGTCAAGTGGTGATTTGCAAAGTTAGCTTTTTTCGGGACGGCCAAACCCCGGAAGGTTTGTGTTAAACGTATGAAGTGCAGTTCAAATATTTGTTTAATAACTGCAATAATGTTTATAGTCTCCTCACACTCCGGAAAAGCATCCGGCAAGAGAGATCAGGCAAACAAAAAAGGGTTGGAACTTTGTTGGGTCCCAACCCAATGTTGATGTCGAAATAATTTAGAATAAGTCCATTTAATTGTAATTAGCAAAGAGACGAACTGTTGCAGGTGAATTCTGGGGGTGACTTGTATGATAACCTGCATGAGATGCCGTAAACTCAATTATATAAGTGTTGGATTTGCTCGGCGTTCTCGAAAGAAAAATATCGGATAATCCCACAGATTTAAGTAGTGTGCCGCCTAAACCGGTGGCGGGGAAATAACGAACAACGTCATCTTCAGTATTTGTAATCCAGAAATTTGGATCCTCGACTATGTCACCAAGGGATGTGCTCGATGATACAAGGCGCGATGTTATTTTCATATAGGTATTTTCTCTTTTATCATCATAAATGTACTCATATTTCCAAGCAGAGCGATATTCTGTTCCCTTATAGCGCAGAGCATAAGTAATATTGTTACCGGGACTTTTATAATCGCTGGTCATAGAAATGTCCCGACCCCAAACTTTGACGTTTTCAATAATATCATAGAAAGAAGTTGAGCTAGAGAAGGTAATACAAGGTTTTGTTAAGTAGTTACTCGAGATGATAGCATACCACTCATCTATGCTCGGCAAGTAGTAACCGGGAATGTTCTTAAAATTGTAAAAACGATTCACTGCATCTTGGAAAGTAAAACCGCCAGCGTCTCCCGGGCAAGCTGTTAGGTCTGTCACAAAGCCCTTGCCGTCAGTCTTTACATTATACTCAGCAACTTGCATAAGCGGGTTCTTATTCCAAGGTTGGCAATTAGCTCTGTAGCGCTTTCCTGCTGCGTAGAGTTTTTCATTATTAACGGCAGTGTTCATCGCATAGGTAAAATCAGATCCAACCATCGCTATTCTTACATGTCCGTTTGCAGCAGCCTTGGTTATGACGGTAGGATCAAAAGCAAGGAAAGCGTAAAATGAATTCTTGTCGGAAACTTCGCTGTTAGTCAGAGAAAGCATCATAGATTTTGGTACTCCCGGTGCAATTTCAACCGTCCAAATTAATTTGATGAGCCTACCTATATCTTTGTCTAGGTGATTGATGTAAAATTTGATGATGCTGTTTTTCATCTCCAATTTAAAGGTATTATCCAGGGGATTAGCTATCTCGTCGAAAAGGAGCAGTTTGTTTTTGAGATGCGACGTATTACCGTCTCCATTCTGTGTCTGCTGCCAGAAAGCATCCCCCAAGGGTTGCACGTTGCCGTTAGCATCAAGCGTGATAGTTGCAGGATAGTAGGCCTTGTAAGTAGTGGCACCATATACCTCATGTCCCGAAAAATAGTTGTTTGTTCCAGTGTAAGTAAATATCTCACTCCCAATATAAGTATCACCATTATATCCGGCAAGCAAGAGTTGGTCTTCATTCTCCCATGCGAGTGAGAGGTTTGCATCATTGTAAGCCACGCGAGTCTCCGGTGAAACCGTAACGTTTATGGTGACAAGTTTACCCTCTCTCTCATCGAGTTCGGGAAGAGGCTGGATGGTACAACTCGCCAGCAATAGAGAGAGCAGTGTAAAAGTAAATAATTTTAATTTCATAACTTTGTTTAAGTTGTAGGTCGTTGGCTCTGTATTGGACCGAATGAAGTATTGCCAATAACCTTGATTTAATTTGTCATTTTTAAGTTCTTGTATTTATCCTTTGAACTCTCAAACAAGGCCTAAGGGCTGGAAGAGTACCTAATTAATTTACCGGGACACCAGGCGAACGCTACGCATGCTGTTGGTGGTGATGGTGTTGTCGCTGAACGCGGCGTTGTTGTTGTGGAGCATGTACCACGGGAAGCTGCCGTCCGAGGACGACCAGTAGTAGCCATACTCGCCTGTTTGCATGAATGCATGGGTAGTACGATGCCCTGGTGCCGGGAATACGCGCGAAACCACGCCAGCAGCTCCCCAATCGGCTTGCTTTGCATCAGCCACCGTGTATTGTGTGGCGGTTAACTTCATATCTATTACCATTCGGGCAGTCGCGGTACCCTTGTCCAACTTCTGGTAACGGGCTATCGCGTATAAAGTCGGGTTGGATTGGTGCGTGTAGGTTAACGTGGCGTAAACCACACTGCCATCATTGTTAAAAGTACCGCTCATGGTATAACTTTCACCACCGACAGTTACAGCTGCGTTACTGAATGAACGTTCCTTCCAACCGTTGAAATTTATGTAAGTGTCCGATTCCGGGACAATGGATCTCCACTCGGAAATAGTGGGAAGGTAGTAACTTTTGCCGTCAAGCGTGGCCGGGGTGGTATTGTAGGCTGTCATGGCATCATTCCAGTAAAAGAGGTACTGCCCTGTGGCGTCGTGACCTGTCTCGAACGTACCGGTGAGGTTTGCCATGTTGTGCTCGGCAAAGTAACTGAGCGGGTTGTTAATCTCTATTGCCCAACCGGTGGTCACGGTACCCGGGTAACATTTGCCTGCGACATAGGTCTTGCCGGTGGTACTTGTGGCACTCCACTTGTACGATTTGGCGCCTGACAAAGTTATTTTCACCGTTCCACCTGCAACGATTCCGGTCACAACGGTGGGATCGAAAGCGATATATGCTGTCAGAGTGGTTTTGTCGGAAGAGAATGTGACATTTGTTACGTTAAGATCCACGGATTTGAAGACACCCGATGCAGTCTCTACCGTATAAATCAGCTTATTGAGCGTCCCTACGGCAGCCGGTATGCCCGACAGAGTCAATTTTAAGATGCTGCTCTTCAGGTTCAATGCAAATCCATCGCCAATGGCATTGGGCGTTTCGTCGAACAAAAGCAGTTTGTTTTTGAGATGTCCGGTTGTACCGTCTCCATTCTGGGTCTGTTGCCAGAAGTTGACTCCAAAAGGATTCACATTGCCGTTCGCATCCAGCGTTATGACATCTCCGGGATAGTAGGCCTTGTAGGTCGCTGCACCAGTTATCGGTAGTCCCGAAAACCTACTGTTGGTTCCAGGCTGATATGTAAATATAGAGGTCTGGTTCATATATTGCCCATGTATATCATATCCGGCAAGCAGGAGCTGATCGCCACTCTCCCATGAGAGTGCATTATCGCCGGTTCCACCGTCGTATGCCACGCGAGTCGCCGGTGAAACAGTAACGTTTATAGTAACAGGCTTTCCCTCTTCTTTTCCGGGTCCCTCGAGTTCGGGAACAGGTTCGAGGGTACAACTCGCAATCAATAATGCGAGCAGTGTAAAAATGAATGATTTGAATTTCATACTTGTGTTTGTTTAAGCTGTAGGTAGTTGGCTCTGTATTGGATCGGCTAGAGTAGTGCCAATAACCTTGATTTATTTTTTTTACTTCTTGTATGTATCCTTTGAACTCTCAACCAAGGGCTAAGGACCAAGGAATAAGGGCTGATTGTTGATCGCCAATTGCTTATAGCTAACACTTAATAGCTAACATCCGATTCTCCTTACCACGCCTCTCCTCCATCACCGATGGGAGGTAGCATGCCACTTGCATCGAGGATGTTTTGAGTCAGCTCGATATCGATGACTTCGATATCGGGCGCAGTGTATTGTTCCACTGCCAAATAGTTGTCAACTTCTTGTTTCATAATGCGAATAGTTTAGAATTAATGTCTGAATATATATAGTGATAAAAAATAACCTATATATTTCTTCATAATTAAACCAATCGTTACTTCCATACGATCCATTTACCATGGACAAACGGCATTGTTTGTCGGCTCTGGATGGAGTCAATAGTAAGGTAACGATCGGTAGAAATGCTACCGCTATGCGTGGCAATGGGGCTAGGTGTGGAATGGAGATAACCGACTCTATATCAAAGAGATGCAACGAACTTGCGAAGGAGCGTCCGTATTGATAAAATGAAATATTGCTATTTTGCCCAAACATGGAAAATAGTCCCTTTTACGTTAAAGTATAAAATTCCACGAACAAATGTAAGAATAAAAATGAAATAAACAAAAAAACAATATCCTAAAAATAAAAGTTTAACAAAATGTGTCAACTTGTTTCAGGACGAGACACTCTTAAATATGAATAATTGGTTTTCTTAAGCAAAACTTTTGTCTATTTTTAAAAAATAATTAAATTTGTGTCCCGTTATGACTATTGGATTTGACAACAAAAAATACCTGAAAATTCAGTCCGAACGCATACGGGAACGTATCGCCCAGTTTGGCGACAAACTCTACCTCGAGTTCGGAGGGAAACTTTTTGACGATTATCATGCCAGTCGCGTTCTGCCGGGATTCAGACCCGACACCAAGCTTCACATGCTTATGCAGATGAGTGATGAGGCCGAAATAGTAATTGTAATAAGTGCTGTCGACATTGAAAAAAACAAGATACGCAACGACCTCGGCATCACCTACGATATGGACGTTCTTCGCCTTCGTCAAGAGTTTGAAAGCAGGGGTTTTCTTGTAAGTTCAGTGGTTATAACTCACTACAACGGTCAGGCCAGTGCAGACCATTATCGCTTAAAGCTTGAGCGTATGGGTATCCGCACATTTTATCACTATACCATTGAAGGATACCCCAACGATGTGGCCCTGATTGAGTCGGATGAAGGGTTTGGCAAGAATGATTTTGTAGAGACCTCGCGTCCTCTGGTGATAGTTTCATCTCCCGGATCCGGCAGCGGCAAGTTTGCGGTATGTCTGAGTCAGCTATACCAACACCAGCAGAGAGGGAGTAAGGCCGGCTATGCGAAATTTGAAACATTCCCCGTGTGGAACCTGCCACTCAAGCATCCTATCCATCTCGCTTACGAGGCAGCCACGGCAGATCTGAACGACGTAAATATGGTTGACCCATTCCATCTGGATGCATACGGTACGGTTGCAGTCAACTATAACCGTGACATAGAGATATTCCCCGTACTCAATGCACTTTTCGAGGGTATTTATGGTGAAAACCACTATAAGTCACCCACAGATATGGGTGTAAATATGATAGGATTCTGCATAAGTGATGAGGAGGTATGCAGCAATGCGGCACGCAATGAGATAATCCGCAGATATTACACTGCACTGGGAAAACTTGCAGATGGGGAGCTCAATGATGCCGAGGTGAAGAAAATAGCATTGGTAATGAAGCAGGCCAAGATAACAACCGCTTTTCGCAAAACAACGGTGGCTGCCAAAGAGCGCAAAGAGAGCTCCAATGTCAACGCTTCTGCAATAGAACTTGCTGACGGTACCATCATTACAGCGAAGACAAGCCCTCTTTTGGGTCCCAGCGCCGCATTGATACTTAATGCCACAAAATATCTGGCCGGCATTGACCATAGTGTAAAACTGATCCCCCAGAGCATGATAGAGCCTATCCAGAAGACCAAGGTCTCCTATCTGCACGGCAGCAATCCGCGTCTGCACACGGATGAAGTGCTGGTTGCATTGTCGATGCTCAGTACCACAGATGAAAATTGCCGCCGTGCTCTGGAAAAACTTCCTGAACTCGACGGCTGTCAGGTACACTCTACGGTAATGCTTAGTGAGGTAGACCGAAAGATTTTCAGAAAACTGGGTGTTGACCTCACTTGTGATCCTAATAAGGAAGCCTAATCCTCCGACTTGGGCTTGATGCTGATCTTTAGGTCGCAGTCAAGTTCTTCGGCCATATTTCGGAGATCACTCAGATATATGGAATCAACCTTGACACAGTTGGTCCACCAGGGCATACCACTGTGTGCAAGACCTTTTTGACGTAATTGCTCAATAAAATCTTTATTAGTGTAACCGGCATCGAGAATGGCCCGGCGCAACTCAAAAAGGCGTTTGGTAGAATCAAGGCGCGGATATGCACGCTCTGCAACTTCGATCTCAAGATGCTCGGGCATCTCTATCTCCTTTTTAACACGTCTGGAAACCAAACGATAATCCCAGTCATAGCCATAGTTGCCAAAAATCTCTTTGATTTTGGAAATAGTCATATCATCATACTCAAACCATTGTTGCATGGATTGCTTAGATATACCGGCTTTGCGGGAGAATGAGGAGACATTTTCACCCGACATCTTTAAGAAGTGAGCGATGAAATCAAGATTAACGAGAGTGGAGAGTTTGCTTGGACGTTTTTCTGCCATAATGCTTTTTTAATTTTATTTGTTGATTACTATACAAAAATAATAAAAAAAAGCATTATTTAATAATTTATTTTAACTTTTTATCTGTTTTTATTGATTTTGTTATAGTTTTTAGATTTAACATCGTTTAAAACTTCAAGCGATGATACAATCCTATTAACACGGTAATGCAGCATACCGGCCAGATAGTCAGGATCTTCAGATATATAGAGGGCAAGTGCCAGGGATGAGGGTAAAATGTCGGGAAACTCCTTGTAGAGCGAATTCAATCCAAGAACTATTAGTTCTTTAGCATGGAGAAAATCACGATTTATTTCTATGAAGAATTCGCTGCTTGCTTCATCAAAGGAAATAGTTAGTAGTTCTGTCATAATTCCGTCTATTTGTGGGCTTTTTTTTACAAAGAAAAGCATTGAATTGATCAGAAAAGAGGCCTTGGGAGCTGTTTTAGATATTTTTGCGATTGTCGGTATCCCTATCAGTTTACGAAAAAAGCAATGTCGTGTTACTCAGGATGTTGAGAGATCTTCATAGCAATTGGTGGTCAAACGGAGAAACATAAATGTTATTTATCGGATTTAACCACCACGGCCGGAGTGAGATATGAAGGTGGTTAGAGATAATGGCGATTGTCAGTATATTTTATTGTTTCGTAAATGTTTTAGATATTTAAGGTCAAAATAAGTTCATATCTAAAACATTCGCAATGAAAAGAGTAACAAGAATATTCATCATTACGGTATTTGCCCTTATGATGGTTGGTTGTAGGGAAAATTCAGAGAGCAATATAGTCACCGGAAATGTAACATTCCGCTCTGTAGTGAAGGATGAAATCGCAACAAGAAGCAGCATTGACATAGATGATTCGGCAATAACTACAATAGTTCTCTCCCTTTATGACAATCTGGGAAGACTTGCCGAATCACATAGTGTCGCTAACGGAGCAGATATTTCTCTTGATCTGCCGGTTGGAATCAGTTATACATTGTATGCACTTGCAAATGTCACAGGATTCACTCCACCCGCTTTGGAAAGCGAAATGGAGGAAGTTTGCATAGATTGGCCGGGAGTGGCAGGTATGACTTCAGTTGGCTTTCCCATGTCCCATAAAGGAACTTTTACAGTAGCACTAGGTAATAACACCTATACAGTGGATTTTACACGCCTTGTTGCAAGATATGACTTAATCGTAGATCGGAGCAATATGGAAGGAAGTTTCGAGGTAACCGGAGTTAAACTTCGTAACTCGGCAGCTCATGCCTTTCCATTTTCAGCCAAAGCCGCTACTCAGACCCTTGATGGTGATATTGCCACAATATCCGACATTCAACGCGTGAATAGCGGCTCTTCCGTCTCATTTTATATGTACGAAAATCTCCAAGGCATCCTGCTCCCAAACAACAAAGACCCCTGGTCCAAAATTCCCGACAATATTCCATTGGCAAAGGATCTCTGTACATTTATAGAAATTGAGGGAGAATATATGGGAGGAGGTGTTTCAACAGGACTCAATTCTGAAAAGATGACCTTCAGGATCTATCTGGGAGCAGACAACACCTCTTCTTTTGATATAATGCGAAATACTATTCAGACACTCACATTATTCCCTTCCGACAACTCCATCTCCGCACAATCGTGGAAGGTGGATCCGGGAATTGTGGAGGACAACAGAAGCATCGGATGGGAACCACTCGCCATAAATCTTTTATCTATGGGGAAAGATACGGCTACTCTGCAACTCTCCCATACTTCGCTGCCTGTAATCCTCAAGGGCAGCACTGAGTTTGAAAATGGGACTCTACACTTTTCCCGTGAGGGAGAAAAGGTGATCATCAGCAGCACCACCAACAATAGCACAGCTATAAATGCTACTCTGACCGCAAGCACCCTTGACCTTAAAAAGAGCAGCACACTACAGATAACCGTAGCGCCGGCAGTGAGCGTCACGCAAATTATTGTGGAACCCTCCTCCTTATACTTATACTATGGAAAGAGTGAACAGCTAGCGGTAACAGCAGTATGGTCCGATGGCTCTACAAGTGACGTTACGGAGTACTGTTCGTGGGATAACAGCATACCCGGTGCAGCTCTCCTCTCCTCTTCAGGTATGGTAACAAACATTTACTCAGGAAGTGAGGATTATGCCATGGGAATTATTACGGCAGAATATATGGAGAAAAATGCTATCGTATTTGTTAAATGTTATCGTAGTGGCTACGTGCATTATAGTTATCTGCTGAATCTCGACCCCACATCTGCTACACTGAGTCTCGGCACCCCCATTCAGATTACGGCAACTCTGACCACCACTACCTTTATTGACGGAGTGCAAATCGACTCATCTTATGAAGATGTTACCAATTCTGCTCAGTGGAGCAGCCTCCATCCCGATAAAGCAACAGTCTCCGCAGGAGAAGTCACCACTCTATCTATAGGGACAGCTGCAATTATGGCAGAGCACAGCGGAGAGGCGGGATTCACAATATTGCAAATTATTCCGCCGAGTACTCCAACTATTACATCCTTAACACTCTCTCCAACCTCAGCTAACATTACGGCAACCGGGAGCCAATCATTCATTGCAACGGCAACCTATTCGGATGGGACGATGGGAGATATCACGTCACTCTGCTCCTGGAGCAGTTCAGATACCGGTGCAGCCACTATAAGCAACGGTATGGCAACGGGGTGCAATACCACATCTTCTACGAAGACAACCATAATCACAGCGACATATTCAGGAATGAGCGCTACAGCAAACCTTTCAGTAGAAGGAATAACAAAGAGTCCGACTGCACTCTCAATCTCCGCATCCCCTGCTACCATAGAATGGAACGGAACCGCTCTGCTCACCGCCGGTATTACATGGAGTGACGGTTCAGTAACTACGGAAAGCGATATAAGTTACACTATTCTCTCCGGTGAGGAATATGTTTATAATTACCAAGTGGAAGAGGGCACTCTAAGAGGCAACAATAGCACATCCACTGACAGGCATATCACAATACGGGGAACATACTCTTATGGTGGAGTCGTATTAACCAATACGATAACTGTCATCATTCAAGGTAAAGAGATTGTTACCCCATCGGGAATCGTACTATATATGAATAGAAATACCATCGCACAGGGTGATAGCCCATGCATACTCTCCGCTATGGTAACATATAGTGATGGAAGCACCGAAACATTTACCTCATACGGAGTCACCTACTCACTTGAGGGAGAAAATGTTTCCTTTGCAAATCTCACCGGCAATACGATTGAGGCATCAAATGGCAGCAATACATATAAGCAGGTTACCGTCAGGGTGACTTATTCATCCGGAGGAGCCACGGTTACGGATTCGCGAACTCTAAATGTCAGACCGAAATATCCTGTCAGTATCAATATAACTCCATCCAACAATAACTTCACTTCACCATCAGGAGTGGCTTTGTCATCGGGACAATCCATTTCATTTAGTGCTACTGCTATGTTTAATGATGGAAGCATCGGTGAGTGTACCTCCTCATCAATTTGGACTATTACCATACTACACTCAGACGGCGGTACAAGGGTTATTTCCGGCAACACCGTCTCCTACAGCCAACTGTTTGATGAAGAGGAATACACTATAACCGGTGTGACGGTTACGGCTTCATACACTACTGACGACGGGTTGCAGAGCACTACCGCCACCGGAACGCTTTCCGGACTGATAACTTTGCAATAAATGGCTATTTGTTTAATATGGAGTTGAATTCTTCAATTGACAAAAACTGCGGTTGATATTCTATACCCCTTCCCGAAAGATTTCGAACGAAAGCGCGCAAATGGTTTTCAGACCCCCACATCAGCGGATTGTAAGTGGCTATAATATCTTCATTGTCGGTCTCTTTCATCAATTTTTTCAAATCGTGAATATCGAGCTCTTCAATGTATGCACCTATTTTTAATGCTTCAAGAAAGGTGTTGCCTTCTGCTGTCAACTTATCGTAAATTTTTTGAAGTTCCTTATTATAGAATTTGCCCTCTTCCTCAAACGAAGGGTCTTCGATCTCATATCGCTTCATGAGATCTATAACCAAATTTTGGTGTACTACTTCACTTTTCGCGATATTTCTGAAAATCGGAATATTATATTTATTCGCAAAAAAGATATATAAGTCGTGAGCCAGCTTCTCCTCTTCGCGCATCAGAAGGATTCCTTCTTTTTCGGCATTCGTGAGTTTATCAGTCACATTCAGATTTTGGGAACATCCTACAAACGAATTGATTATTAGCATAGTAGCTAGTCCCATTTTCAATAAAAAAACGTTATTATTTTTCATGGCTTTCATTTTTTAATAATTGAACATTTAATTTTACATGACTTTTTTTTTATTTATTAAACGATTCTAAATTAGAATTGTTGCAAATTAGACCAAATTATAGTAAGGATGACACCTTATTTTTTTATTAAGAAAAGTAGAGTAAAGGGAGAATTGTGATTTTGGTATGGGAAATAATATAATTTTTTGTACATTTGTCTATTAAAAGAAATTGAACTTTAATAAAACTTACCTATTATGAAAAAATTACTTATTGCTTTGTTGTTCGTATTTATTGGTACCCAAGGATATGCACAATTTTACGTAGGCGGTACTTTTGGTGTTACGTACAGTCGACTAGCCGGAGCAGGCGGAATGATGGATTTTGGCGGTTTTGGTGATTATGACGATTATGATGATTATGATGATTACGGGTCGTCTGATGTACAGTCAGGTCTTTCCTTCAAATTACTTCCGGAAATAGGATACCACTTGTCCCTCAGCATGGCTGCCGGAGTTAGTTTCGGTTATATCAAAGGCTATGCCGCACTTGGTTCAATGGATATAACAGATTACAAGGCTATGCTTAGTACGGTTATAAGTACGGCAGCGGATACTCAATCTGAAGGTGGTGGTTACCATGCAATACGTTTGGCACCATATATTCGCTACACCATGATCAGAAAAGGAGGATTTGAGATTTTTACCGATGTAGTCGCAGGTTTCAATTACATTTTGGATAAATCATCAGGCTCTAATTATATCTCTTTGGAGGCCTGTTTAAGACCGGGTGTTTCTTTTGCAATCAGCGATAGTGTAAAACTTTTAGCCAAAACGGGGTCTATAGGCTTCCAACACTTCAGATCTACGGACAAGGGTGGCATCAATCTTACACGACTTGGTCTGGATCTGGATGGAAATAATTTGATGCTTGGAGCAGTATATTATTTCTAGTTTATCCGGACCTATCGGATATTTGACTGACTTTCCCTATCAACCGGTAGGGAAAGTTGGTTTATAGCCCTATCCCCAAAAACAACCGGCAATTATTTTGGAATTGCCAATATTAGTAGGTGTTGTTCTCCCAAAATCTTGTGGACAGATAATATGATATGTTTATAAGAATAGTTCATACAACAATATTAATACTATTATGGATACCCTCCATTTGGGCTCAGTCTGCCGGCGCATATCGGATTGTTGAAAAAGCGCACGACAACCGCTTTATCAGCAACTTTCAAGCTCAGGCAGAAATGACGGTTTACAGACCTACATGGCAACGTACCATAGGAATTAAAACTTGGCTGAGATCCAGAGAAATGGTTATGCTCCTCATTGTCTCTCCTCCAAAAGAGAAAGGACAATCATACCTAAAAAAGGGAGACAATATATGGAGCTGGCAACCTGTGATAGAGAGAACGGTGAAAATAGCAATTTCTGCTGCGGGGGCCTCCTGGCAGGGAAGTGACTTTACGATTGATGACATGATGAACACCACCTCTTTTTTACATGATTTTACTCATGATTTGTTAGGTGAGGAAGAGGTAGAGGGGGATCTCTGTAATAAATTGCTCCTGACTCCGCATTCGGAAAGTGCAACGCTCTGGAGTAAAGTAATTGTCTGGATCAGCAAGAAAAGTTTTGTGGAACGCAAGATAGAGTACTATGATGAAAATGGCGCTTTGATCAGAACATATTTTGCCGACAATGTAAAAAAGATCAAAGAACACTATATCCCCCTTCATTTAGAGGTTATTCCTGCCGGCAAAGAGGGATATAAGACTATAGTTACGATACTGGATTGGGACTATGACACACCTTTCAAAGAGAGCTTCTTCTCTCTACAAAATATGAGACGACTTAACTGATAGTTTTCCATGATGAAATTGGCTTGGTTGAATCTGCAAAGGAATCCCTCTCGTGCATTGCTAACTATATTGTCCGTATTTATAGCCGCATTTTTCTCCATCATTTTTGGATCCGTCAAAAACGGAATACTCAACTCTTCTACGGAGAGCATTTTAAAGCTCTCCGGAGGGGATATTGAAATAAGATCGAAGAGTTATTCTACAAGCCGCTTCATTGATGACATAATGCAGATAGATTCTGCAATGCTGGATTCTATCTCAAGGCTCCAATATGTGAAGAGAGTTTTGCCTGTTCTTCAATCCTATCTGCTCATATCACATTCATCATCTACCTCCACCAAAGCAGTATCGATAATTGGCATAGACCCGGAATCAGAAAAGGATCGCATCCTGACGGTTACCGAAATGGTTGAGGGTCACTGGTTTTCAAAATATGATAAAGGAGTAATCGTAGGCGAAAATATGAGAGAAGAACTGGGTCTGAAAGTTGGCGATACTTTGGCAGTAATGGGTATGGGGTATCATGGAGCCGGTGCCGTTGGATTAATTCCTATTCAGGGTGTGGCCAGGATACCTGTCGCCGCGGTTGACAAAAACACTATGTTCATGACATTATCCGCTGCACAGGAACTGTTTCAGGCCGAGGATTGCTATAGCGAAATCTATATCATATCGGAAAGGTTGGATAAAGTTGACCTTATAAAATCCCAAATTAAAAAGATATTTCCTTCCGATGAATATGAGATAAGGGATTGGAAATCTCTTATAGAGGATTTTTTATTTTATTTTCGATTAGCTGATGCGTTCGGATTTATTATTATGCTTTTTCTATACATACTTGTAGGCTCAAATATTCTTGGAACGATAATCTTGACGTCCAAAGAGAGAAAACTTGAATTTTCAGTATTGATCTCTGTTGGAATGTCACGCAATAAGCTTAGTAAAAGTCTATTTTATGAGCTCATGATTGTAGCTCTTTTGGGTGTAATTCTGGCCGTCATAGTAACTCTGCCTATTGTATATTTTTTCACTATCCACCCTATACCACTCTTTGGTGAAGATATTGCAACATTGAAACAGTTCTCCATATATTCAGGAATTTATATGTCATTGGACTTCACCCTGTTTATAAAACAATTTTTAATAGTCATAGGCATGTGTCTGGCATTCGCCGCATATCCGATTTCTTTCATACAACATTTAAAAGTAGATGAGGGATTAAGTAAAAGAGATGCAAATGAAGATAATCTATAAAATGGCTTTTAGAAATATTTTCAGGAAGAAAGGCCGTAGCGGTTTAATCATAATTATTATTGCACTGGGTGTTTTTGCAGCTTCATTTGGTGTCTCCCTTTCCAATGGTTGGTCGGAGAGTGTCTATAGGGAGCATATAGATATGCAGACCTCCCAATTGCAAATTCATGCGAATAAATTTTCTGATGCGAATGAAGTAGCCGAGTTTATGGATAAGAGTGTGGTTCAGGAGACCCTGAGTGCTGTAGATGAAGTGGTTTATGCTTCTTACCGGTTGAAAACCAACGCTCTTTTATCTACCGCATACACAAGCGTAGGACTCATATTAATAGGAGTGGATAGAGATGAAGAGATTAAGGTCTCTTCTATTCACAGCACTATCGGGAGTGATGATGGAAACTTTTTCGAAAGTGATATCGTAAGACCCATAGTCATAAGTAAGAGTTCGGCAGAAAGGTTAAATGCGGGTATTAATTCTAAAATAATTCTCTCTTTACAAGATTCATCGGGAGAGATTCAAAGGACTATGTTCAGAGTTGGAGGGTTGTATCAAACCAATAGCACAAGATTTGACAACACAACTGCTTTTGTAAAAAAGTCTGACCTGATACCTTATTTAAATATTCCTGAAGAAGCTATCCATGAAGTTGCCATTGTCGTTAAGGATTTTCGGCAATGTGATGAGGTTAAGCATAAGTTATCTCAACTATTGCCTCGACACGACATTAAGAAGTGGGACGAATTATATCCCCTCTTGCACTTGATAAATGCCTGGCATGGGATAGCCACTTTTCTCTTTTTACTACTGTTCTTCATAGCTTTAGGAGTTAGTACAACCAATTTTATGATGATGTCGGTTTTAGAGAGAAAAGGTGAGTTCAGAATGCTGAACAAAGTAGGAATGGCAGGAAACCGCATTGGGCTGATGATTATAATGGAAACACTTTTTACTACATTAATAGCCATTTCTATAGGCCTGTTATTATGTGTGCTTGCCGCAGAGACCTTTTCTAAGTCCGGTATCGATATCAAATTTTTATTCGATAATAATTCCAGACACGGTTATTCAACAGTAATTTATCCCACAATAAATAACAGAGATTTTGTTCATATCTTTGTGCTGGTCCCGGCTATCAGTATAATTGCAACCCTATCGCCCATTAAAAAGGTTCTTAAGTAAATTTAATAGTAGTCATGGATAAGTTAAAAGATAATGACAAATCAATAATCGTAAGAACAGAGGAGCTTTCCAAGTCCTTTCTCAACGGCCAGTCTATAATAAAAGCAACTGATCGTATCAACCTGACCATTGCAAGTGGAGAGTTTACTGCGGTAGTAGGTCCCTCTGGCTCCGGCAAGACTACCCTTCTTAACCTGATTGGAGGACTTACAAAACCCTCTTCCGGAAAAGTTTTTGTAAAAGGAACAGATATAAATCAGCTTAAAGATAAAGAGCTTGTAAATTTTCGTTTGCATAACATAGGATTTGTTTTTCAATTACTCAATCTGATTCCGGTATTGACGGTAGAAGAGAATATAGGATTTGTAATGGAGTTGCAGGGGGCAGACAAAGAGCAACGAATTGCGCGGACAGCCGAACTGCTTGAGTTGATTGGCATGAAAGACCGTGCCGGCTCTCGTCCATCCACTCTTTCCGGTGGTCAAAAGCAAAGGGTTGCAGTAGCACGTGCTTTAGCCTCTAAACCTCTCTTTATTCTTGCAGATGAACCCACGGCAAATCTCGACACGGAGGCTGCCGAAACTTTGCTTAACACAATGCTTCTTCTTAACGAAAAGGAGAAGATCACTTTCCTCTTTTCTACGCACGATCCTCGTGTGATGAACAAGGCCAGACGATTGATAACCCTTGAGGATGGTAGGATTACAAAGGATGAGAGATATGTTCGGTAGGTTCATCATAGCATTTTCTCTGTTTCAGCTCTGTTTTTACAGCGCAAATGCTCAAGTCGACCTGACGGGATACATCAACAACTACTCACTGCTTGGAGAGACCAGGCCTAATCCTTTTGATGAAACTTTATGGCAAAATATGACCTCTCAAAGATTTAATTTCAATTGGAGGATCAACAACAATTTTAACATATACATAAGCAGCAGAACGAATTTCTCCATTGGAAACAGCACTATCCTAAAAATGATAAAAGCCACTTCGACGGATGACTACAATCTGATGAAACTATCCTATTCACCGGTAGACAAAGATGATAAATGGTTAGGGGTTGCTTTGGACCGGCTTGCGTTACGGTGGGCTGCTGATGATTTTGAAATTACTCTGGGTCGGCAGAGGATTAACTGGGGAAATACAATATTGTGGAACCCTAACGATATCTTTGACTCATCACCTGTCATTAATTTCACTTACCCTGAGAAAATGGGCTGTGATGCATTGCATGCTACATTTTATCATAGTGAGGTTGCTACCAGTGAAATTGCTCTGTCTGCCGACAGAGATGGTTCCCCTACGGCAGCTTTATTTCATAGGAATAATTTTAGAAAATTAGATTATCAATTATTGGGAGGAGTATATAAGGGGCATTATCTCTTTGCCGGTGGGGGCTTTACTACTGAGCTGAAGCATGTCAATATCCGATTTGAAGGATCATATTTTCGCGATTTCCGAAAGGTAGGTGATAAGCGTGACGTCGTTCAGATTGCTCTGGGTATTGATAAAATATTTTCAAACAACCTTATTTTACAAACTGAAGTCTTATATACAAATAAACCATACGACATATCGGACGTTCTCTTTTCATACGTCCCTAAAAGGCAATCCGTGAGAGAGTTGACTACCTCTTCATGGAGCTTTGCAGGGCAACTTTATTATCCTTTTTCCAATTTGTTCTCAATAAAATCCTTAGTGGCATATTTCCACGATCAAAAAGCATTTTTGGTTGGGGCGGAAATGAGCTATCAACTTTTTAAAAATTTTGAACTATCTTTGATGGTTGGTGCGTTTGATTATACCTTGGGTCAATCCTATTCAATGGATGGGCTTGCAGGCACTCTACATTTAAAATATTATTTTTGAGGTGTAATAAAATAGATTAGTTTACAAAGGGATGAAATACTCATTTTTAACACTATTCATTATAGCCTTCTCTCTGTTAAGTTGTGAGAGAGAGCCTCTCTTTGAGGAAATTGAATATGTTAAATACAGTCATCAACTATTCGAAGAGAATACGAGGATGGGAGAGCTTATCCAGAAGGCTTCAAGAGAGTTTGGTGCCACCCCAAAAGAAATGTTGTTAAAAGCGGGTTATAGCGAGACGCAAGCAGACCAATTTCTTGAAAAACTCAACCTATATGTTGCGCTTTCAAAAGATTATACCGTACATGGTATTGCATATAATACTAAAGATCCCCTCGGTGAGTCTGTCGTGGCATCGGGACTCCTATATTGTCCGCAAAACAGATTACCTAAAGGCGTAATCTTCGTCTACCCATTTTTCAAGAGCAAAGGGGTAAGCGGTACTGACACTCGATACAGTGTAGAATCTCTCTTAGCTGTGGCAGGTGATTATGTATGTATTATACCGGATGGTATTGGCATGGGCATCAATTCGGATCAACCGATGTCTATAATCCAGCATGAAAATTTAGCTGAAACAGGTATAGATTTTTATCTCGCAGTCAGAGAGTTCATTTATAATCGCCATCACTATAAGCTCCCTAAACGGCTTATTCTGTTTGGCTATTCCCTCGGCGGTTCCGCTACCTGGTCGTTGGCAAGATATCTCTCCATCCATAAAGAGTTGGAAATCGGCGTTAAAGATATCTTTGTCGGAGGAGGGCCTTATTATCCTGACCTCTGTATGAAGGATTTATTTGAAAGCCGCTATTCGGAATTTGCCTCAGGCCCCTTTATACTCTGGTCTTTAAACTACTATGACAATTTAAATCTGGATTTTACCAAGATTTTCAAGGGCAAACTATTGGATGGATTTCCCGGATTGTGCAATGGATCCAGAGCGGTGCATGATGTGACCTCCTATATCGGAACTGATCTTAACGACTATTTCGATGAGGATTTTTTACAAAACGAAGAGAATCAATACCGCCGGTTGGTTATGGATGCACTGAAAAAACACTCTATACCAAATGATTGGCGACCTGACGTCAAAGTTCGTTTATACAACTGCCATAAAGACCTATATGTTCCCTCTATTTGTGGGGATAAACTATACGAGTATTTAAAGGAGATAAATGCTGATGTCGAATATATCCATGAGGATATAGCGCACGAAAAGATGATTATAAGAATGATAATGGATTTTTACAAGTACCTCTATCCAAATCAATAATCGTCTCCATTAATATCTCCATTTCAACAATAATACCGGTAAGCAGCGCCACACCTGCCGCTATAATGATTGCAATAGTTTCCATATTGCAAAAATAACAATTAAATCACTCCTTGATGGCTCTGATGCTCTGCGGATAGACAAGAAAGAGTCCGTGTATGTGTCCCATACCCACCGCCGGGATATTTATTTCCACAGAATCGCCTACGCTTAACTCCTCAGAAGGATCATATTTGCCGAACAGCTCATAAAAAGCATCATACTGCGCACTAAGGACCATACGCAGGGAGCCTATGGAAATTATCACTTCCATCGTCTGGAGCGGCTGTGGAGAGGTGTATGCAATGCCTGAAAGCGGTGAGCCTCCGACGGCAGTCATTGCCCTCTGCAATGTTCCAAACAACTCTACCCTTCCTCTGACGAAGCGCTGGTCCTCTCCTACCGGTATTAACGTAGTATCTCTCCATCGTCCGGGATCTTCAATGCACGCAGCTATCTGAGCTTCATCAAGGTAATATGTACCATAGGTGCCCCTCTGCCTTACCGCTATAGGGTAACGGAAGAGGCCTATATTACCTATCATCACCGGGTTAAGGGATGTTACGTAGAAAATGCGTTCCCTTGAGTAAGAGCGCAGCTGTGTCTCTACCCTTACAGCAGGTATCCAGCGGGGAGTAAACCCATAATAGGTGTGGTAGCCCTCCTCCGTCCGATAGCTCTCTGACGTGCTTTTAATGAAGAATGTACTCTCTAAAGCTGTCTTGAAGGGAGCTCTTATCTCCAAATTTCCATAAAAAACTTCATGGTCTTGCGCTTCATAAAATATTTCCGATGCAAATGAGGACCAATCGAATCTCAATTCAACATTTTCAGGCACAAAGTCTGCACCTTCCATACAACCCTGTGTTGCCATCGCAACCAACATTAAAATCACCGCAGCCACAGACTCTCTTTTTATTATAGGTATCATATTGTTTATGTATTAAATATTATGAGTGCAAATATAGCATTATTTTTATTTTGTCAATATCTACTATAATTTTAGTGATTTATTTTTGTGATTATATAAATATTATATATTTTTGCAGTCAAATAACTAATGTGCGATGGGTATGGTCAGGTTGTTATTGGTAGTAGTTATTATTCTCAGCTCCGCTTTGAATGTAAGGGCACAGCGAGTTGCTGTTTCAGCCAATTTGGCGGACATAGTAAATCTGGGCACTTTGAGCGGTGAGATCTCTGTAGCCACCTCACGCCATATTTCTCTCAATGCCGGTGTAAGATATAATCCCTGGCAGTATGGTTCTCAGGAAAAAGGTTTTGTTCAGAATAGAAAACGGGAAGCTTCGCTCGGAGTGAGATACTGGCCATGGAATATTTTCTCCTCATGGTGGTTTGGTATGCGTACACAGGTACGCGAATATAATCTGGGAGGATTTTTCGGGCAGAAATTTACGGAAGAGGGGATTGCTGTGGGCGCAGAGGCTGCTTTCGGATATTCCTACATGATCAATAGTCGGTTCAACGTCGAGTTTGGAGCAGGGGTTTGGAGCGGACACAAATGGTATACTCGCTATGATTGCCCACGCTGCGGGACAATTATTTCTGAAGAAAATTCCCACGGGTGGTTTCTGTTTCCGGGAGAAGTGATGGTATCACTTGTTTACATTTTTTAATTATAGCATGAAAAGCAGAATAACCATACTTGTTATTGTAGTTGTAATAACGCTCTCTATTTTATCTTGCGGAAGCCTTTCCGGGAGGATGGAGTCACTTGCCAACTACCCTGCATCCATCTCTCTGCCTCAGGAAAATAGAAGCGCTCTGCGGGAACTCTCAATACCGGAAGTTATGTGCGACACTTCGGTAGTCGAAGATGATAAAGGGAACTCATACCACCTTATGAGGGCGGTAAAGGATGAAAAAACCGGAGAAATGGTGGCAACTGAAGAGTTGCAGGCTGCCGTGGTAACGGCAAGATTTCGCAATGTAGCCGAACGGCATGGGAAAGTGGAGATTGAGTTTCAGGTACTAGTGCCAAAAGAGCTTCAGGACAGTAAGTGGCAGCTCAGGATGATGCCGGTAATGCATATACTGGAAGATACGGTGGAGCTTGACCGCATTCTTATCACAGGCGAAAGCTACCGCAGAAGTCAGTTGCGCGGGTATCAGCAATATCGCAGATTCCTCAATTCCATAGTCACAGACAGCACAAAATTTATGGACGTGCATCAACTGGAGGTTTTCATCAAAAGAAATATCCCCGAGCTCTATAAATACCGAACCGATTCCGCGTATGTTTCCGATGAACTCTTCTTGTCCTATTATGGCATAAGTGCACAGGAGGCCATAAATCACTATACTTTCGGTCTGCTTGTTCGTCACAACGAATGGAAAAAGGCCAACATCGGTAGAATGTATGACCGCTATGTAAAGGCTCCCATTGTGACGGAGCACCTCCGTCTCGACACCGTCATGTACAATGCCCGCGGAGATTTTATCTATAACTACGTACAGCGGGTCCAAACAAGACCTCACCTCAGGAAAGTCGACATTATATTGGAAGGAGAGATATATGAGCAAGACAATAGAATCTACACTATCGAACCCAGTGCTCCTCTCACTTTTTACATCTCTTCTATCAGCAGCTTTGCCGAAGAGAGGGAAAGATATCTGACACAGGTAATATCCAGAAGGGTTAAAGCCGATGATGTTTGCTATATAGAATTTGAGAAGGGGCGTGAAGAGGTAGTGGAGGAGCTTTCAAATAATTTTCAGGAGATAGCGCGCATACGTAGGACTCTGCGTTTACTCCTAGAGAACAGGGATTTTAACTTAGACTCCATCGTGATCACCGCGAGTTCTTCTCCTGAGGGGAGCTGGGAATACAATTCCGGATTAAGCAAGCGCAGAAGTGCCTCAGTAAGCCGTTATTTTGAGCGATTCATCAGAAGCTGGCGTGACTCTTCTGCTCGTGAGGGTGGCTTTTCCATCAATATGGATGGGGTTTTAGCGGATAGTGAGATGGATAGGGCCAACGTTGCCGTTGAATTCATTTCGCGAAGCATTGCTGAAGACTGGAGTACTTTAAATCAATTGGTGATGACAGATACGGTGCTAACCTCATTGCAGAAGGAGAGATATTTCCTGCTTTCAGCAGAACAAAACCCCGATAAGCGCGAAAGATTGCTCTCAATTGAAGATAGCTATCCATATCTTAATAGCACAATCTATCCCAGATTGCGTACAGTGAGGTTTGACTTCCATCTGCACCGTAAGGATATGGTACAGGATACCATCCATACTACAATTATTGACAGCACGTATATGGCGGGCGTAGATGCTCTGCGCAATAGAGATTATAAGCTCGCAGTCAGCTTGCTTGCACCCTACAGGGACTTCAATGCGGCAGTCGCCTACTGTGCAGCCGACTACAACTTATCAGCGCTGGATCTCCTCTCCGAACTCCCTCCTACACCGCAGGTAAACTATCTGATGGCATTGCTGGAGGCGCGCAACGGAAGGAGCAAGAGTGCCGCAGAGTACTATCTAAAAGCCTGCAGAGAAGATAGCCACTACATACACAGAGGAAATCTCGACCCTGAAATATATACACTAGTAAGGATGTATGATCTTAACAGATACTTTGAATGAAACGAATAGCCACATATATGATGATAGTTGTCGCGCTGCTGCCATTATTATGGGCGTGCAACGATCCTATTCCCTGCGCTGATTGTAAAATGCATAGAGTGGTTATTCATCTAAACAACACGCAACCCGCATCACCATTGGCCACACGCGCTATCGCAGAGAGACTTGAAGAGGAGAGGCGTATCAACAGCGTACAGCTCTACATTTTCGGCAGTGAAGGGAACTTTCTCCAAAGGATAACCGGCTCAGGTGATACTTTTGAAGTAATAACTCCCGCAGGAGAATGTATGTTTTGCTGCTTCGTCAACTCCCCCGAACTGCCGGCAGCACCTTCCTCAGCGGAAGAACTGCTTAGGTGTGATAGCTATCTCTGGAATAACAGCAGGGGGTCATTTCAAATGGTAGGCACTGCAACTGCAAAAATTGATTCCGACAGGGAACTTGAAATTAAGGTTAAGAGGATAGTAGCAAAAGTAGAGTGTGTGATAAGAACGAAATTTGCCAATTCGCACCTTGCCGGAATGCCATTTACGGTGCATAGAATATATTTGACCAACGTCGCGGGAAAGAACAATTATGCACTCACCGCCATGCAGGGGAATGATGGTCTCTGGTACAACAAAATGGAGTACCGGCAGAGTTCCTGTGATGAATTAATCTGTGGTACTCATACAGACCGGCGAATGTTTGACGGAGACTCGTTACTTATTCGCGAGACTCTTTACCCCTACCCTAATTCAAACATAGATTGTTTTGACCGTACTCTCTGGAGTGCAAGAAAGACCAGACTGGTGGTTGAAGCCACATTGGGCGAGAAATTATGGTACTATCCCATAACGATGGAAAAGACGGTAGCCAACACCCACTACCTTTATGATATAACAATAACACGAGAAGGTGTTGAGCATCCTGAAATGCCTATTACAGAGCCCGGGAGCATCGAAACTATCGTAAAAATCGGCAAGTGGAATGAAGGCGGAGAAGTAGATGATGAAATATAGTGGCAACCCTCTTTCAGTCAACCAACTAACTAATCACAATTTACAAACTTTATCAAAAAATTCAAAATGATGAAAAAAATTCTATCCATTCTAACTGTTGCAGCGCTTTTTGTGGCCTGCAACCCTATTGAGCCCGATGGTAGCAAGGGCGAAGGAAGCCTGACAATTAATGTAAAGGGAGAGATAGTAACAAAAGCCGTCACCGACGTGGTCGGCAATGAAGCAACTGTCAATAACCTCCAAATATTCATTTTTGACGGCGATATCTGCAAATACTACTTTGACAACGGCACAACTCTCTCCAAAACCATTGACAAGGTAAAAACAGGCACTTACGAAATCTGGGCAGTAGCCAATCTGGGAGAGACACTCTCTGCTTCAATCAGTAAAACATCACTCAAGGCAAAGGCACTGACACTGGCACAAAATGCCGCTGCGAGCGGTTTTGTGATGGCAGGTATGAATCAAGTTGAAGTGAAGGCCTCAGGCACGGAATCGGTCGAAATCACTATTTCCCGTTTTGTGGCGCGTGCCAGACTTGTAAAGGTTACAAACAGCCTCTCGGCCGGTTATGGCCCGGTAAAGATCAAGTATGTCATGCTCGATAACGTCGTATCTAACCAAAATATTGCCGGCACGGCAGCCATAACTAACTGGAACAATAAGATGGGGCGCAATTCGGGTACCAAGATTGACGGCACTACCAGATCCGAAGCACCCGAATCACTCCTCGGCAATCCTACCGAAAGGAATATTTCTGCCGGAAACAGTGATACTCCCGGTTTTCGTTTCTATGGTTACGCAAATGGGACAAGCGACGACTCCACTGACATCGTGAACTGGTCTGCACGAAAAACACGCTTGGTGGTTGTAGCGGAAATACAGGGTGCCATCTACTACTATCCGGTTACACTCCCTTCTTTTGCACGCAACAGTGCGTATGACATCTCTCTGACTATAAAAGACCTCGGATCCAATGACCCCGAGACCAAACCCTCCACAGATGCTGTAACAACTACAATTGTGGTTGCCCCATGGGAAGAGGGTGGAGAGGTTACCGAAGAAATATAATAATGACAAGTCAGAGATTGTTGAGTTAACACCTTTATTCATGTTATTTTAATGAGAAAGAGCCTAACCGGATTATTGGCACTCCTGTTTTGCAGTTGCTCCATTCTTGAAGATCGGACACCATGTCCCTCTCTTCTTACGATGGACTATTCAAAAGTGCTCAAATATGATTTCATCCACCGAATGAGTGATGGAGAATACAACGTTACCCTCAACGGAGCCGATTTTAGCTTAAGCGAAAACATTCCGGTCCATTTGATGGATACTATTAGTCGTAAGAGCGTCTCCAAGGGAAAGATTAGTATATCCGGTGTTCTTTCGAGAAAAGGGATAGAGGCCATGATTGTCACAGAAGGCAATCAGGCCGACTCCCTTTACGCATTTAACGCCACAATCGAAGCCACAGGTGAAAAAACCTATATTCTGATGGATGCGCACAAACAATTCACAACCGTCCATATAAAAGAGAGTGGAGTAAAGAATGTTGAAAGTGCTGCACAGCAGAGACTGGATAAGATACAAATGAGGGTAGTAGGAAACTATCAGGGTATAGATCAAAACACTTTGGAGCCTCTACCCGGCAAGTTTGACTGCATCGTAGCGGCAGCCTCCCCTATCGGAGAATATTCAGTACGCATTCCCAGACAGGGTGACGCCTCCATAATGATAGAGCTTACTCTCGACGTATCATCAAAGGATACAACTGCTTCCGCTGCAAGACTAACACTACCTCTGGGACGCTATATGGAAGAATTAGGCTATGACTTCTCTGCTGAAAGCCTCGCCGACGTATATATAGGATTGGAGATTGATTCTCGCAAAGCCTTTATTCAAATAGAAAACTGGAATTTTGAAAAGACTTTCGTAATTTTCTGACAAGCGGTGAAGAAGATTTTAAAACCGAAAGTGCGCTTCGATTAGCCTCTCCACCGCATCTTCAAGAGAACTGTTGTTGTCGATAATGGCATCAGCTGCATCAAGATAAAAATTTCTGCGTTTCGCGAAAAGATCAACCAGTTGCCTCTTGTCCGATGCAAGTGGACGATCCGGAGAGGGTATGAGCAGATTCAGATCTCTATCCAATAGATAGATGCGTCCATTTCGCTTTAGACGATGGACATTGAGAGGATCAAGCACTGTACCTCCGCCGGTAGATATGACAACTCCCTGTCGCAATGAAACGCTCGCCACGACACTCTTCTCAAGCTCACGGAAGCCCTCTTCTCCTTTTTCACGGAATGTATTACCGATCTCTATTCCGGTCTGCTCCTCTATTATCTTGTCAACGTCAAGTAATTCCCTTCCAAGTTTCTCGGCAAGCAGGGCTCCTATTGTACTCTTGCCACTCGATGGCATTCCGGTTAGGACAATGTTCTCCTTAGCATGAAGTAGTTCGGAGTAAAGCGATTCTATTTTTTTAAAGTCGGATATAGGTTCGTTGACACTGTCTTGAAATAGTTCATGAGCAAAGCAGGCCTGCACGATGAGCATGTAGAGTCCTCCTTCCGCCTTCAGCCCAAGTCTGCGTGCATTAAGCACAAGATTGGTGCGCAGCGGATTATATATCGAGTCCAATACTGCCTCCAAATTGGGGAACATTGCCGGATCAACTATTATACCCTCATCATCGGGACTCATGCCTACGGGAGTTGCGTTAACTATTATATGAATATCATTAAGCAACTGCGGATTCGATTCCAGATCCGATATAAGCACCTGACCCTCCCCCGTCACTCTCCTTACTGCAAGCATGACGGATTTAGCACCCGCAGCCAATGCTACGGTGCGAAGAGTTTTTGCAGTACCCCCGTTACCGAAAATAAGAATATTTTTACAGGCAAAGACTACGTCAGCATGTTTTGCAAGGGAGTTGAATCCCGGATAATCGGTATTATGACCATATAGGAGGCCATCTTCCTTCCTAAGTATGGTATTGACCAAACCTACGCTCGCCGCAGCAGGAGAGAGGACGTTAATAAATGGTAAGACCGCACTCTTATAAGGGAATGTAACATTTATACCTTTAAAATTCGATTCCCTAAAAAACAGTTCCAACTCATCCTTGGGAACCTCGCACAACTCGTACGGACGAGACGAAAGTCTCCGATGTATTTCTCCGGACAAACTATGCCCCAGTTTTTCTCCGATAAGTCCATATTCAAGCTTAGTGTATTTCATAATATTTTTATATTTTAAATTAGTGCTACAACCTCCTCAGGAGTCATTTTTCTAAAATCAAAAATACCGGGGGATTCCACAAAAACAGTAGTGATCAAACCCTCGGTACGTTTCTTATCCAGAGCAATGTATGGTAGTAGCACCTCACCGGAAAAAGGTGATTTGACAGGTAAATAATATCTCTTTAGTAGCCTTTCAAGCCTCTTACGCATCTCATCCGAACAAAAATAGGTCATTCCCGCGGCAATGGATTCTCCATGTAAGAGCCTGCCGTTTGAGGCAATTTCGATGGCATGTCCTATGGTATGCCCAAAGTTGAGCACTTTACGCAGACCATGCTCCAAAGGATCTTCCAGCACTACGTCACACTTTATTTGCAGCGCAGCACCAACAATATCATCCAGTATCTCATTTAGGGGCAAATCAGACTCCAGCAAGGAAAAGAGAGCGGGATCTGAAGTGGCTGCCATCTTGATGACTTCTGCAAGTCCGTTATAAAACTCTCTTTTATCCAGGGTCTTAAGGGTATCTGTGTCAATAACTACGCCTTTAGGGTGGTGGAAAGCCCCAACCAGATTCTTGATGCCGCCGAAATTGAGGGCAGTCTTACCCCCAATAGAGGCATCCACCTGAGCAAGCAGCGTTGTGGGTACGTTGTAATAATCTATGCCGCGGTTGTAACAGGAAGCTGCAAAGCCGGTTATATCACACGTCATTCCTCCTCCTACTGCTATCAGCGCACCATAACGGTCGATCTCCCGTTTTCTAAGAGTATCTATAATCAATTCCAAAGTATTGAAATTTTTACTCTCTTCCCCTTGCGGTATTATCAGAAGGGAGGCATTGTAGAATTGAGCCAGCACCGATTCGGCATATTGCGGTGGCACGCCACTATCAGTAATCACAAGCACATTGCGCGCTTTTCCGACAAGATTTCCGACGTGAGCCATGGAGCCTTTGCCCTCAATAATTTCACAAACCGTAGCCCTGAAACCGAATGTAAGCTTCATTTTGTTCCCTTGAAAGATTGTGACAAATATACAAAACTTTTTATCATCTTAAAATCGTATATTTGTAAATCATACCAAATAGTCACCTCCGGATAATACTATTTTAAAACAGGAAAACATGGAAAACAAATTCCTCTACAGCGTTGCACGCCATTTTTACAAAAAGCAGGGAAATAGGATCAATAAGCTCTGTTTTGTCTTTCCAAACAGACGCTCGTCAATCTTTTTCAAGAAGTATCTTACACAATGTATGGCGGGTGAAGCCCTTTTTGCTCCCAAGATGATTACAATCAATGACTTCTTCCTTGAGCTCTCGGGAGGGCAGTTGGTTGACAAGATTGAGGCGCTGTACATATTGTATCAGCAGTATGCTAAGGTATTTTCTGATGAAGAGGGTATTGCAAAAAGCACATTTGACGAGTTTGTCTATTGGGGGGATGTTTTTCTCAATGATTTCGATGATATCGACAAATATCTGGTCGATGCTGAGAAACTTTTCACCAATATCGGAGATCTTCAAAAGCTTACGGCAGAAGAAAACGATTATATGAGTGAAGAGCAAAAAAAAGCTATAAAGGAGTTCTACACAAGTTGGAACCATAGCAAAAAGAGGGATATGGTTAGTAAAAAGAAGGAGGAGGATAATGGAGATAAAGAAGAGAGTATGGAGGATGCCGAAAATGAGGAGCAGAAAGAGAACGGAGAGAGGGAAAATAATGAGATAAACAAAGGGAACGGAGAGAGGGATAAAATAGATATCAAGGAGGAATTTTCCACAATTTGGGAGAACTTGCACAGACTTTACACCTCATTCCGAGAAGCGCTGAAGGATAAGGGGCTGATGTATGAGGGAATGATCTATAGAGAGGTTGCAGAAGCGCTGAAAGAAGAGATTAAAGAGCCGCAGGAAAAAGAGAGAAAAGAAGAGATTTTAAAAAAATGTCGCAAATATGATAAAATCATTTTTGTAGGATTAAACGCTCTGAATGAGTGTGAAAAGTCTCTTTTCAGGCACCTTAATAAGCATGGGAGTGGGATTGACGTAGATTTCATCTGGGATTATTATGGCGATATTCTCACTGACGAGGCCAATAAATCTTCTCAGTTTATGCGCCGTGGAGATAAGGGCAATGTCGTGGAATTTCCACAGAAAGAGTCGATAGAACCCTATGGAACACCTCAAAATCCCACCCACGATGCTACCTTTGGCCCCGGAAAAATAGAGATCATAGGCATACCCTCAGCAGCAGGTCAGACGAGATATGTGACGGAAATACTGGAAGGTATTCACTGTAATAAAGATGGGACTCTTCTCCCCAACCTTGACCTCGAAGAGACCGCCATAGTTCTACCGGATGAAAGTCTGCTCCATCCAATGCTCAATTCCATTCCGAAATGCGTTGATAAGGTCAATGTCACTATGGGTTATCCATTGATCAACTCACACACTGCCACATTTATCTCCCAATTGGAAGAACTGCATAAAAAAACTCGTCCAAATAAGAGTGGTGGGGTCTCATTTCACCATAAAAGCGTAATGGCACTTCTCAGCCACCCCTTCCTTACATCTTTGCTCCCTGCGGAGGGGTTAAAGAGCATCAAAAATGAAATTATCGGCAGAAACCTCGTATATGTCAATTTAGAGACTCTTGTGGAGGAACAACTTGAAAGAGACGAGAATCAAGTCGATACAAACGAGCAACCATTTAAGGGCGATAAACAGCAACCCTACTTCGGCAATCAACCGATTGATGCCGGTGAGCAACAACTCAGCAAAAGTGAGTTGTTTAAGGCAATATTCAGCACGACTCCCGATCCTGAAAATGTTGGGAATTGGCTTGAAAAGATTCTCCAACTTATTCAAGAAAACCTGGATGGAATTGACAGGGAGGCTGCATACCATTACCTCAGAGTAATCAAACGCATCTCCGACCTTAATCTCCCTTTAACGGACATTAAAACCTATTTCCGTCTCTTAAAACAAATAGTCTCAGTACTCTCAGTCCCATACAGAGGCGAGCCTCTTCAGGGCATACAGATTATGGGGCCTCTGGAGACCAGAGCTCTCGACTTCAAAAATGTGATTATACTCTCAAGCAATGAAGGAATCTTCCCTTCGGCAAATGTGAGCAACTCCTTTATACCATACAACCTTCGGCTTGGGTTCGGCCTACCAACTTACGAGTATCAGGACTCCATCTCAGCTTACCACTTCTATCGCAGCATCTGCAGGGCAGAACACATCTGGCTCATATATGACTCCCGCACGGAAGGCACTAAAGTCGGAGAACCGAGCCGCTACATCCATCAGCTCAAATATGGCTACAATATACCGCGGGATGGAAGAAGGAGGCTGGATATTAAGCAGCTGGCCATCTCCTACGAGATGAAAGGCAGGGAGGTTAATAGTCTGGATATTGAAAAGAGTCCTGCTATAATGAAGAAACTGCGTGAAAAATATATTATGAGGCCTGACGGCGATTTCAACGGCAGTTTTTCCGCCTCCACTCTCAATGATTATTTCAAATGCCAAAGATTGTTCTACCTCAAACACGTCGAAGGAATCGGCGAAGAGGATGAAGTGGTGGAAGAGGTGGACGGAGCACAATTCGGCACAATTTTTCACTATGTGATGGAGAAACTCTATTTGCCGGATGAGAAATTTTGCGGGGTGAAATGGAATAAAAGTCAGATAGAAGGTTTAAAAAAGGACAAAACGAAGATTGAGAAACTGATACTTGAAGGATTTGCCAAAGCAAGAGAAAAACGGGGATATAGCTATGCAAATAACACCGTCAGTTATGATGATCTCTCCGGACAGGAAAGGATAGTATTCGAATTGATCGCTGATTTTGTGAAAAAAACTCTCGAAATTGATGAAGAGTATGCCCCTTTCACATTCAAGGATGCTGAAATGAAAATCAACTATCAAATGGATATTGACAATATCGGCACTGTGAAAATCAAAGGCTCCATCGACAGGGTTGATGAAAAGAGTGGTGAGATAAGAATAATAGATTACAAAACGGGAAGTGTGGATGGAAAAATGCGCGATGAAAAGGGAGCCAAACCCAATGATACGATACCTAAACTTTTCAAAGAAGAAAAAAATGGCTCTTGCGTTAAAAACTCGGTTTCATTCCAACTTTTACTCTACAAAATGCTCTATTTGCACCAGCCTGATATAGGAAATGGAGATAATATCCTACCTGCTGTGATTGCGCTACGACATTTCCACGAAAATAAGGGCGTACGCTCTCAGGAGGGGCTTACAAAGGAGATCATGGATGAATTTGAGGAGAAAGTGAAGGAGAAAATTAAGGAGATATTCAATGAAGAGGTACCTTTCAAAGCTATCACCTTTGATGACGGAGAGTATGGCGCATGTCGTTACTGCAATTACCAAAACATCTGTAAAATCCTGTAAAACTTACGAAAATGTGCAACACAAAACAGAACCCTGAGATTATCATAGCTTCTGCAGGTGCAGGTAAAACGCATACTCTGACCGAGAAATTTATAGAAATGCTTGAAAAGAACTATGCCGCCGGCAAGCCACATCCACATAGAAACATCCTTGCGGTAACCTTTACCAACAAGGCCACCGATGAGATGAAAGAGCGTATCCTGGAAAAACTCTTTATTAAAGCAGCAAAAGGGAATAATGATTCGGAGAAGCTCCTAAAAGAGATCCTGCACGACTATTCGGGCTTTAACGTAAGTACTATCGACAGATTTTTCCAGCTGGTAATGAAGACCTTTGCGAGGGAACTGGGAGAATATGGCTCATACGATGTGGAACTTGATTCAGAAGGTGCTACTATAGAGGCGATCGACCGTATGATGGACTCCCTCAGGGATGATAAGGATACAACCTTGTTGAAATGGCTTGTAGATTACTCACGCAGCGTTATTGATGATGGCCGTTCCTGGGATGTAAGAAAGGAACTCTATAAGTTTTCAGACCTGTTCTATAAAGAGGATTTTCTTATCAAAAAAAGAGGTGAGGCTGGATATCTTTATAGGATCGATGATGGTTCAGGAATAGATCCAAAGGCAGAAATCAAAAGGCTCCTGCAGGAAATCAATATAATTACGACAAAGTTTGAAAGTGAAGTAAAGAGACTTGCTGGGGTGATAATTGCGGAGTATGATAGAGCGAATGATTCCGTTATAGAAATGAAAAGTAATCCCAGAAAAGGATTCGTAAATATACAAAACGGCAAGCACACCAATAGCTCCGATGAATTATATATTAAAGTATACGACAATTCTGAGGAGTGGTGTAAATCACTCAAGACTAAAACCGGCTTATTAAAGGTGGATGATTACAAAAGCAATTATGCACCCGACCTCCAAACAAAAGTCAACGAATTGGAAAAACATTATGACGATAATTACATCACATACAACACCGCTGTAACTATTCGAAAAAACATCTATCTCCTTGGACTCACAACCGACATTTTCAAAGAACTGGACAAATATCTCAAGGAAAATCATCTTGTCCTTCTCAGCAGCACAGCTGACATTCTCAACCGAATAATTGACAGGAGCGACACTCCCTTCATCTATGAAAGAATCGGGAACAGAATTGACCATATATTGCTGGACGAATTTCAGGATACATCAAGACTACAATGGCAAAATTTCGAACCTCTGATCGACAACAACATCGCCAATAGCAATGACAATCTTATAGTAGGAGACGTCAAGCAGAGTATCTACAGATTCAGAGGCTCCGACTCCTCTCTTCTCAGGGATCTCCCCTTAAAAAAGAAAGTTGAATCCCAGAAGATAAAGGAGAATTGGCGTAGCGCCGATACCATAGTAGGCTTTAACAGTAAATTCTTTTACAGCATCGCAACCACAAATGATGGTTCCATTAAACCGGAAATCTTCGAGAAGGTAAATAAAATATATGATGGTTGCCGCCAAAAAATGCCCAATAGAAATATTAACCAAGGCAACCTCAACCGCTATGATGCAGGAGCCGTTAAAGTCAGAGTGTTTGAAGTCGATGAAGAGGATAAAAAAGCCTGGATGCAGGAGGCTCTGGATGCTCTTGCAGGAAAAGAGGATGAGATAAAGGATCTTGGCGAGATAGGACGGCTTACAGACGATGGATATGAGCTACGCGACATCACAATTCTTGTCCGTACCAACAATGAAGGCAAAATGGTGGTGGATAAACTGATTTCAAAGGGGATCAACGTCGTCACTGAAGAAGTCCTGGTGCTTGGATATTCCAGGGCCGTCCTCAAGATTGTGACACTCCTTAAATACCGGGATAATCCGGATGACCAGGTTAACCGGCTGATGCTCAAAACTCTTTTTACGGAGAATCAAGAGAGCAATATAGGCGATTTAACCGGTAAGGAATTAGCAGAAATGCCACTTAAAGAGGGTTGTGAGGCTATATTTACTGCCCTATTTAACGAGGATCAGAGAGATAATCTGAAAGCTCTCTCACTTTATGAAAGTTGTGAGGTTATGCTCAGAAGTATATATGATGAGATACCGGAGTATGAGATTGAGTTTGTACAGGCATTTCTGGATGAGGTTAATAGATTTATGACGCGTAATGGATCCGATTTGCCTGCATTTCTGGAGTGGTGGGAGGAAAGTGGTCAGAATGTGAAAATCAATTCCTCTTCCGACCAAAATGCCGTGCGTGTAATGACAATACACAAAGCAAAAGGACTCGGCTTCAAAGCGGTCATTATCCCATTTTTCAACGAAAAAACCTCAGTAAAAACCTTCCCTATCCCTCCCTATCTCTGGTGCATACCGGAAGTCAAAGAACTTAAACAAATAGGCCTGATTCCTGTTAAATACACTACCAAGGAGAACACTGGCTTTGAAAAGGATTTTGAAACGGAAAGAAAAGAGACCTATATTGACACTTTGAACATCGCTTATGTTGCGATGACGCGCGCCTATTTTGAAATGGTGATCTATACTCCTGATGAAACTGAGAAACCGGAAGAGGGTAAAGAGGCAAAACAACCAAAAGATTCTATGGCTCAAAAACTTATCAAGTTTCTCAAGGAGGAATCCCAAAATGAGGACAATGGTATCTATATAGTAGAGGCTCGGGAAAAAGAAGAGTCTCTGGAGGAAGGTAAAGCTCGGGAGAAAAAAGAGTCTAAGGAGGAAGAAAGCGGTAGGTATATAAAAATTAAAGATTTAGGCGATGGATGCTACGAAGCACGCGCAAATAATGGCCAATGGCGCTACAAACATGCCCTGGATATTGCCAAAAAACAGCAACCGGGAGCAACCAAAAAGACCGAAGTTCTCGAAAAGGGCATCGAAACAACAACTGTCAAATCATTCCGCTCAATACCTATCGGAGAGAGACTTGAGCAATCACTGCGGTCACGCAACTTTTTTGAATTTGAAAAGGATCCTTTGGAGAGTCCCCGTATCAAAGGAATTGTACTCCACGATATCCTATCGGAAATTCGCACCATTGATGATCTGCAAGCAGCTGTTGAGCGGGCGGTTATTCAGGGAGATCTAAAAAAATCAGAATCCGGGGATGCAAAGGATTTTCTCTACCGGAGACTACAGTCAGTAGCGGAGAGACACTGGTTTGATGGTACTTATGATACACTTAACGAACAAGAGATACTTGTTAAAAATGGGGATACACTTCGTCCGGACAGGATTCTCACGGGAGATGGGCGTACTATGGTGATAGATTACAAATTTGGAGAACGCGATAATAAATATCTTAAGCAGGTTCGCGGTTATATGGAGAAATTGACCCAAATGGGCTTAACTGAAGTATCGGGATATATCTGGTATCTCAAAGATAATGAAGTAGAGCAAGTATTATTATAAAAGCCTATTATTTACTATTTTTGGAAACACTGAAATTTGTCCTATATGGAACTCACTTCTTACCATGTCGATGCTTTTACAGACCAACTCTTCAAAGGCAATCCAGCTTGTGTGGTTCAGCTTGGGGAGTGGCTTGCAGATGATTTGATGCTTAAAATCGCAGCTGAAAATGCAGTGGCTGAAACCGCATTTTTCAAGAAAAATAAAGACTCCGGAGACTATTCCATACGCTGGTTTACTCCTGATCTGGAGATGGATCTTTGCGGTCACGCCACTTTGGCAACCTCTTTTGTCATCGATATGATCTCGAAAGAACCACTCAATGAGATACTCTTTAACTCCGCTAGCGGAGAATTGAGGGTAGTAGTAAATAACGGACTCTTTACACTTAATTTCCCTTCGCGACCGGCAGTACCGTCAACAATTCCCAGAGAGACTTATGATTCTCTGAGTATTAAACCATTGGAGGTATTTAAAGCCCGCGACTACCTTCTGATATACGAGTCACAGCAACAGATCGAAGAGATAGCGATAGACCGCAACCTATTTGATATGGTAAATATGGATCCGGGAGGAGTGATCATAACTGCCCCCGCTTCGGAACCCGAAGTTGACTTCGTATCCCGCTTCTTTACCCCACAAAGCACCATTTTGGAGGACCCTGTGACCGGCTCGGCTCACTGCACGCTTATCCCCTACTGGAGTGCACGTCTCGGCAAACGCATTATGACCGCCAAACAAATTTCGCCCCGCGGAGGTACCCTATTTTGCGAAGATTGCGGCGACCGCGTCCTCATTTCCGGCACCGCCCGACTCTACTCCCGCAGCACGCTCTATTTGTGAGAATTCAGATATCCATGCCCATAATATGGTCATTCATCCAGAAGTTATTGCCAATATCAAAGTCCTTGCTGTAAAGGATTCGCATCCCTTGATGAAGGTAAAACTGTACAGCCGGATTTTCACGATTGACATGCAACATCATCCTGCACTTTGTCAGCCTTTTGCTACGGATATGCTCGCAAACATGATCAAACAGGAGTTTACCCAAACCTGTTTTTTGATATTCAGGAAGAATATAGATACGAAGCAATTCGAACACCTTGGTGCCATCCGGATCATCTCCTTGAGGAGCTATAGCCGAATAGCTCACCGGCTCTCCGGCCATTTCCACAATAAAATACTCCTGCCCCGAATCAATTCCTGCTGCAATATTTTCCGGAGAATACATCCACTCCATCATATAGTCAATCTGCTCCTGAGATAGCATTTTCCCATAGGTATGGGGAAATATAATTTGCGCCATATTGCGGATTAAAGCGATATCCTCTTTGGTCGCCCGGCGGATGATTATATCTGAGGTCATACTACTCTATGATATTCTATTATGTGATTTATCTGGGCTATGCTGTAATATCGATTAAGTGCTACTTGAGGTAATCAATCAAAATCGATTCCATCATACGATAACCTTCAAGATTGGGGTGTACGCCGTCCGGCCCAAGATTTTCCGGAAGTCCGTTGCGCTCATCCTTCATCTGCGAGTGATAATCCACATAGGGAATGTCGGCACTCTCGGCATAAGCGCGGATCATCTCATTGAGCTCCACTATTTCCTCCGCAGGAGTGAGTTCCGTGCGCCACCTGTATAGATAAGCCGGCAGCACGGAGCAAAGTATGGGTTTGATGCGATTGGCCCTGGCAATCTGGCACATTGAGATTATATTGTCGAGGATATGTTCCAGAGAGATCGGCCCGTCGTTCATCGCAATATCGTTGGTTCCCGCCAGGATTACCACATATTTCGGCCTCAGAGCCACAACATCCTTCTGGAACCTAATCAGCATGTCACTCGTAGTCTCTCCGCTGATACCGCGACCGATAAGATTGTTAAGGGTAAAAAATTCCGGGCTCATCATAGGCCAGGCATCGGTAATGGAATCCCCGAATAATACAGCTAAAGGTCTCACTTTCACTTCTTTATTAGCCTCCTCATAACGCCTGGGAGGAATTACTTTCTGATATCTTTCCTGCGCAGCAGCACCCACCGCCATTACAAGCACTACCGCCATTAAAATTGCTCTTTTCATAGTGCAAAAATAGGAAAAAAGAGAGGAATATGAGACATTGTAGCCAAGAAATGGGATTTGCAAAAAATAGGATTTGGTAGAAAGGGCATAAAATACAACAGGAAGACTTCAATAATGAAATCTCCCTGAGGCCTTGGTCCAAACCTTTCGGATAGGTCCAATGCAAATATAATGATTTTTTTACAAAGCAAAATATTTCTATACTGAATTGTCTCTATTATTAAAATTAAGACCCCAAGGCAGTTAGCTGAAGATGCAATCCAGCACTTGCCCCGGAGTCTATGATGCAAAACTAAGAATTTCTAAATACTTAACTAATATCGTTTTTTTTCAATTGGCGAAAGCCGAATAAACATAAAAATAAAAGAGAACTCGCATTTACGAATTCCCTTCCAGTGAATCAGTGCAATCGGCGTACCCATCGCTCATCACATTGCAAATATAGAACATTTTCAAATAATAAGCAATTTATTCGCACTAAATTTGCAATTATTGCAATAACTAGCCAAAAAGGAGCAGCTACGGAAGAATGAAAAAGGTTGAGAAAGAGAGGTTAGACTCCATGCGGATGATCTTTCGTCCATTTAATAAATCCTATTACCCATCGAATGGAGAAATAAGCAACAATTATTACAAATGTCGTCAGAAACGGCCCTGCTGCAACAATGAGGCCAACTAGACTGGATAGAAACTCACGCATAACACTACAAATATATAATTTTTTCTCAAAAAGAGCAATATTGGTTTATTAACTGATTAGATTTCGTATCTTTGAAAGATCGCAAACAGCTCAGTAAATTGTGAATACTTTGCACATATAGGGAAAGAAACATGAAAACTTTATCAAAACTTAGCACGCTCATTGCATTCATTTTCACTATGGTGCTGACATCCTGCGAACAACCCATAATCACGCCGGTAAAGGAGAATTCAACCGAAGAAATATTATCTTTTATACAAAATACTTATAAGGTGGACTATATGGAAGCCCACGAAACTTATTATAAAATAGTATTCGACAATCCTACGCCATTTACACTCAACAAAGAATACCCTGACGGAATCAAAGAGATAATTCTTCATCAAACGGATATTTACAGTATAAATGATGACAGTGTGAACATATCCATCGTCTTTCAGAACGGAAAGTCCGTTACATTGAGATACGCTCCATGGATCGACATAGAATTTAATCGTACAATTATTTCTTTTGGTGAACAGAAAAAACCCGAAACCTTATCATTCATTGTCAAAAAAAGCGATTATGAAATTGGTGAAATAAAAGTTGAAGGACACGAAGAATATGCCACTTGCGAAGTAACTTATGATAAGGAAAAAGGAAAAGGCACAATCCTCTTCACACCCATTACCGATGAATATTTCCAAATGACCATAAAACTTACCGTTTCACACGATAAAAGAAGTCGTTTTTGGAATCTTCCGATGGTAAGAGCCAATTTCAAATTTGAAGACGGCACTACTGAAAAATCATTTGAATTTCCCGAATATCCGAGAATATTTGGTTTACAACTTGATAGATACGACACTACGGTATTTACAGTAGTCCCGAAAAACAGTTCGGGTTGGTTGAAAGTTGAAGTTGATCACTATAAACTCAACAATGAAGACAAAACGAAAATATGTTTTACCTTCAATGAGAATATCGGAACTACCTTGCGCAGTGCCAAAATCGCTATAAAGAGCAATAGCACTGACAAGGAACTCGTTGTGAATATCTCACAGATTGGCGACCAAATGGAAGGTTCATTCAAAAAAGGCTTATATGCTTTTTACAATGCATTAAACGGAAATCAATGGAGAAACAACGACAATTGGTTGTCCGATAAACCTTATTACGAATGGCATGGCCTCAGGTATAATAGCGATTATGGTGAAGTTGACTGGAACGGAACGAAAATGACCGTTTACGGCGGAACTTATGATAAATGGTTGTGGAGAACTGAAAATAATAACCTTCAGGGTGAAATCCCGAT
Source organism: Bacteroidales bacterium UBA1392 (assembly GCA_002305275.1). Taxonomy (GTDB): domain Bacteria; phylum Bacteroidota; class Bacteroidia; order Bacteroidales; family UBA932; genus Cacconaster. The sequence continues at coordinate 61,980 of DBQO01000037.1, forward strand.
GGAATTTTGGCAGATAAGCAAGTATTTTACTTCAATTGAAATGACATACGATTATTTGCCCACTTCCACCGTTCCTGCGTGTGTTTGGCATGAAAATTTGGAATTTCTCGTTCTTGATGGAACCCACATGAATGTACCGTTGACGGCAAATATCACAAACGCCAAAAAATTGTTTTATCTCAGACTCCGTAACTGCAATATCGGAGAAATACCTGAATATCTTTGTGAATTGACTGACTTGAGATGGATTGATTTTTCTAACCCGGATCCTATAGATGATAAAATCAGACTTACAGGTCAAATACCAAGAAATATTGGAAAACTTAAAAATCTTGAATGTATCGATTTGAGTGAAAACCCTAAATTCAGCGGTACTATTCCTGACAGTTTTTATGAACTTCAAAATCTCCTTGTACTTGACATACAATACACAAATATCGGCGGAATGCTTTCGAGCAAAATAAAAAATCTAACCAAACTTTACCGATTCAAAATTGCTAACTGTGATTTTCAGGGAGAATGTCCCGAAGAAATTGGAAATTTGAAAGAACTTCAGTTTTGGAATATAGAAAGAAACCGATTTTCAAAATTGCCTCAATTTACAAGATATCGTGGAAATAGAGTTAATTTTAAATACAGATGGCATTTGGGCGGATTTACTGTAACATATTTCCCATTACAAAGAAAATCCGATTTTCAGCGTCCTGACGATTATTTTTATTACGAACCTGTTGAAATTACGGTTAATGGAATAACTTATCAGGTAATGGCCTTAAGGTTCCGCTATGGGTACGAAAATTATCTTCCATTCCCCAAATGGGCTCAAATAAAGTGGGGTATGCGTCAATGGGATATAATACCTTATATTGATGGCAAATCAGGCGGCAAATATCCTGAATGGCCTTATGCCGATGATTTACAATATTCCGCTGAAGAATATTACTACGATGGTAAAGATTGGAGACACCCTAAACTTCAATATCCTGCCCGTGAATATGTTTTCGACGGTACGAATTGGATACATGATCCGACTTGTCCGTGGGATGCGGAAATCGACGATACCCGACAAGAACCACTGTAAACAGAACACAATCACTGGAATGGATGATAACGATTAATAAACATTAAAAAAATGCCACAAATTGTGAACTGGCTAGATTTTGTATCTTTGACTTTCGGCAATGATGTTGTACGGTACTGCTCCGGAAAGAATTCAGCAAAGTCAACGACATGCCGGATGAAATCCGAAATAAGATTGCCGGTGCGTTCGGTCAAAGATTTCGCATTATACTAAGAACAAACATTTCGGCCTCAAAACTTGCTGTATCAAACAATTATGTGTAAATTTGTAAATGGAAGAAACTCCAAATGGTTAAAGAAGTTTCATCTAATTTAGACATGACATCACAGCAAAATCATAAACGACTGACTTTCCTTGATGACTGGGAAAAACACGCAGATTGTAAGTATCCCCGTTCGCTGCTTTGGGATTACAATATGGATAATCCTGACTGGGAAAAACTCTCAACAATAGCGGTTCTCCGCGTCCTTGAACTTGGCAGAAAAGAAGACTACTACGCGCTGTACAACATCTACGGAGGGCCACAGAAAGTCGCTGAAATTGTCAAAAAAATCCCCTCAATGAACCCTAAAGAGGCAAATTGGGCCTCACTATTATTCGGCATAGATAAGGAAAAAATGTTATGTTACAAAAGGAAACAGTCGAGGAAGGCACTTTAAAACTACTAAAAAGGTTAATGGAAGACGAGAAACTCTCTAGTTTCAACCTCGTTGGTGGTACAGCGCTTGCGCTTCAGATTGGGCATAGGAAAAGTGTAGACCTTGATCTTTTCACCGAACAAGATTTCGACTTCCTTTCCCTTATGCATTATCTCCAAGATGAATATGGCTTCATAACCAGAAAATATGGTACTAATACTCTAATTGGAACAATCAAAACAACGAAAAGTGAAATTAAGGTAGATTTTATAAAGACAATTGGTCACCATACGCTTCCCATAATCACTAAGGGAGGAATAAGACTATTGGACTTTAGGGACATTGCCGCCATGAAACTACTGGCCATATCCTCAGACGGTGCCAGAATGAAGGACTTTATAGATATTGCGTTCCTTTCAAAACACGAATCACTCAAGGAGATGCTTGATACGTTCTCCAAATTCTATGGAATAGACGATACAATACATGTCATAAAAAGCCTCACGTTCTTTGACGACATAACTAACCTCGAATCAATTGACCTTATCGGCTCTAAACTAAACTGGGAATTCATCAAAACCAGGTTAATACAAATGGCCCACATGCCAAATCGTCGATTCAATTCCTACCCGGTTGATTCCTAGATTTTGTTTACCACTAATATTTCTAAACAGATACTTCGTTTCCGTTTCGAAAGAAACCGGCAGCTATAAAAGAATGAAAGAGGTTGAGAAGAGAGGTTACACTCCATTGGGGTGATCTTTGCACCATTTTATGAAGCTCACCACCCTACGAATGGCCAAGTATGTAATGATTATGGTAAATGTTGTAAGAAACGGCCCTGCTGCAACAATAAGGTCAACTATATTGGATAGAAACTCGCGCATAACAGTACAAACATATCATTTTTTTTCAAAATATCAATATAAAAACAAAAGAATCTATAACATCTATCCTAAACAATTTCCTCAAAATTTGCAATAAAAAGACCTGTATTTAAATATTATATTATATTTGTACTTGAAAGCATCGGACGAGTGGCCACACCTTGCAAACAAGCATAAGACGGCGCCCCGATGCTTTTATTATTTGGGTTTGTTCGCGCATAGGGAGCAAAAAAAGAAAGATTGAGAACCTCCCGTAATGCCCCGTAAGGGGCATCTATGAGCGGCCGCACAATCTTTCTGTGACAAATTTAATAATATTATTTTATAAAGAGATAAAATTGTTGCTCAAGGTATCAATAAGCAAGTCCCTTTTTGAATTGGCTAAATTTCGTATCTTTGATATATCGCAAACAGCTCAGATGTAGATGTAATTGCTAAAATTTAAGGATCTAATCTCTCGTAAAGCTCCTGAAACCAAGTTCCATCGTCCATTGCCCCATACTTATCAGAAAGAGCCGGAAATAGGTTTTTCAGATATTCTGCAAATGCATGTTTGATTTCTTTGCCTTTATAGAGCCGAGATTCGTAAAAATCGTGCGCAAATTTTTTCTCGTAATACCAGAACATGTATTGATCTCGCTTGGTGTCCTGATTGTATGGGCACTCAGTTTCACCTTTGTAAAATTTACAGAGTTCCTTTAATTCAATATTCATAACTATGCGTTGTTTTTATTTTTTTTGTAGAACAGATATACAACATCTTGCATCTCGTCAGACAGATAGCTTAGTGCAAATTTACTAATTTCTGACAGGACTTTCCATATAGCTTCTGCAATAGACCCAACAATGGCTCCCAAAGTGTAGCGCCACAGGACTCACCCTCATGGCAGCTCCATTGCCACTGCTAAAATACGGCTTAGGCCTCGATAAGTTAAGCCAATAGGCGTTGTGAATTGACTAAATTGTTGTATCTTTGACATATCGCAAACAGCCTTATAGATTATTAGATAAATCAATAACAAATAACATTATATCGCAATGGACTTTAAAGATCTTATTACACAGCTTGGTCAGCGCGCTGAAGAGCTGAAGGAGCATATGCCTACTGAGGAGGCTACTAAAAATGCCCTTATTATGCCTATGATAGCAGCTTTAGGCTACAATGTTTTTAACCCCACGGAAGTGCTTCCAGAGTTCACGTGCGATATTGGCACTAAAAAAGGCGAAAAAATAGACTATGCTATAATGCAGGACGGCAAGCCTGTTATTCTCATAGAGTGTAAGCACTGGCAGCAAGACCTAACACTACACGACAATCAACTGTTGCGCTATTTTAATGTGTCATCTGCAAAGTTCGGCATACTTACTAATGGTCTTAAGTACCGATTTTATACCGACCTGCAAGAGCCTAATAAAATGGATGAGGTACCATTTCTTGAAATCAACATCCAAGAGTTAACCGATGGTAAAATCGAAGAGCTGAAGAAATTCCACAAGTCTTATTTCGATGTCGATAATGTTCTTAATACGGCAAGCGAGTTAAAGTATCTTGGTGAGTTCAGAAATGTCATTCATTCTGAATTTCAAAAACCTAGTGCCGATTTCGTGCGTTTCATGGCAAAACAATTTTACCACGGTGTGCTCACCCAGCGCGTTATGGATGAGTTAACTCCGCTCCTCAAGCGTTCTATTGATGCATATATAAACAATCTTATTTCTGATCGCCTTAAAGTAGCAATGCAAAACGAAAAGGCAGAAGAAGAAAAAGATGAAGAAAAGGCTCAGAAAGGAGAAACACAAGCGGCAGAAGTAGTTACCACTGAAGAAGAAATGGAAGGCTATTATATTATTAAAGCAATATTAAGTCGCATAATCAATCCAACCCGTATATCATATAGAGATCGTAAAGATTACTTTGCAATAATTCTTGATGATAAAGTGAATAAGACTATTTGTCGGTTGCGCTTTAATTATGCATCAATTCGCCGTGTATCATTTAATTGGAAAGATCGGCCCGAAGAATCCATTGACCTGCCGAATGGCGATATAAATGAGATTTATAAGTATGAAAGTACTCTTATCGAACTTGCTAAAATGTACGAATAGCAACAATTAAAAATAGTGTAAGAATTCCGTAAGGAATCACAGAATTTCCCATTCTTTGAGAATCTGATATGGAGCTACTATAGTTTATAATATGACCTTAAATTTCAGATACTATCCTTTACCCTTTGATGATAGAATGGACTAATATATATACTGTATATCAAGTACTTATTTGTATGTCTGTTAAAAATTTTGAATAATGAAAAAGATTATGATTTTACTCTTCAGTTTGCTTGTTTTAGTAAGCTGTGCAAAAGAGAGCAGAAGTGTAACTGTTACCAACCTTAGTGGTATAGATTGGTATCAAACTCAGGTTTGGTTTGTAACCAACATAGACGAACTGGATGGCTATACTGAAGTAGGAACTGTTGAAATTGGGAGTTCTTGTAAGGTAAGAACTGATTGTCCTATGCTTTATATTTCTGCAAAAGATAATAATGGTAAGATGATTATGTCTCACAAAAAGAGCATACTCTACTCTGAAGTAACAATACATAAGTCAGATTTATATTAACAAGAATAAACAATACTAATAAATAATATAAGCAATTAAAGAGGGAGAGATACTAACGGATAGTATCAACACTATTATGGAAAGATTCAAAGCTTATTATTAGTTAGAGGGCAACGATCATTTTGAGACATCGTGTTGGTCTATATGACACTCCAACAGATCAACAAACTCTTATGGAGCAATGGTTTCGAAGCAAATAGAATATACGGTGGACATATAGCAAATTTAGATTCTGACAGTTGATAATAAATGAACACAGACTTGTGCATTACCTAAATTTTTGTATTTCCTAGATATCGAAAGCATCGGACGAGTGGCCACACCTTGCAAACAAGCATAAGACGGCGCCCCGATGCTTTTTTCTTACACCACGCACCCCGAACCACGTAACCCGTAACACTCAGAACTAAAAATAACTATCTTTGCCGCCTGTTATGGGATATACAGGAGAACTCATATCATTGGCGGTAGCATTTAGCTGGACGGCGACTGCACTTTTTGCCGAAGTTGGCACAAAGCGCATAGGGTCGCTGCAACTCAATATCATAAGGATGACATTGTCGCTACTGATGCTCGGTGCAACCCTTTGGATTGTGACAGGCACACCCTGGCCGAGCTTTGCAGATGGCAAGACATGGCTCTGGCTACTGCTCTCCGGACTTGTGGGCTATGTATTCGGTGATTGGTGCCTATTCAACTCGTATATGATAATTGGAGCGCGTTTCGGCCAGCTCTTTATGACTCTTGCTCCGCCGGTAGCCGCCATCACGGGCTGGGCCCTATTAGGCGAGACTATATCATGGAAGGGAGTGCTTGGGATGGTGGTCACTCTCTCAGGAATTGCCATGTCCATTCTAAGCAGAAATCAGGGACACAAAGTAGCCGTTAAACTACCTGTCAAAGGAGTTTTATTTGGCATAGGTGCTGGAGTGGGACAAGGAGTTGGGCTCGTACTAAGCAAGGTGGGTATGGGTTTCTATGAGGCTGCAATCCCTGAAGGTGCCACTGCCGTTAGCGCAATGGTCCCTTTCGCCTCGACATTTATAAGAGCTGTAATGGGTGCCATCGGATTTATATTAATCCTTCTGATTAGAAAGGAAGGGCCAAAGCTTGTCCTTGCGCTGAATGACCGCCGTGGGATGTTTTATGCCACTCTCGCTACCATCACCGGCCCCTTTATCGGCGTCTCGCTCTCTCTTATGGCGGTCCAATATACAAATGCCGGCATAGCATCCACCATTATGGCACTTACACCAATTCTTATAATTCTTCCCTCTCATCTGATTTTCAAGCAAAAGGTAACTGTTGTCGAGGTAATCGGCGCCATCATCAGCATCGCCGGAGTGTCGTTATTTTTTCTTTAGAGGATAAATAGTTATCTGCCTAAAATGATGGGCAGCTTAGTTCATCCGTGAAAAGAAAAATAGTTTCATAAATATTCTTTTTAAAGAATACTGAATCGCACCTTCAACACCACTGAAGCGCCTCGAAGAGGGCTTATAGTTGAGATATCAATGAGGTTGTTACTGCTAATGTAGTTAAATGTTTTATGGTTGAATAGGTTGCGAGTTTCGAGGCGGAATTCCATACGTTTATGGAGCCAGCCAAAGGATAGGTCTGAAAAGACCAGATGGCGGTGACTGCCTGAGACGGCGTCGTTGAAGTAATGTTCAACGGAGCCGTCCAGCCGGAAGCCGCGGCCAAGCACGAACTGGCCGGAAAGACTCTGTTGCAGATAGGTGTAGCGCGAAATGTCCTCTCCTCCGGACATTCGGCTTGTTACAAATGACCCACTTCCACGATAGAATACCTGTGCCTTGTCGGAAAGTCGTGTCGTAGCAGTAAGCCTTCCCTGCCATAAGCCACGTAGCGAGGGTATCAGTTGCTCTTGCCGTAGTATCTGGGCTTGTTGCCATGTACGGTTCAGCGCAATGCCCAGAGTCGTGGCCAGTACGTTTATACGTTGGCTGTATGCCAGTTCAAAGCCGTAGCGATCGGAATGGTGTGCAATTGGCAGACTCTCTTGTCGTACCAATATCCCCTCAATGACCGAGCCCGTCAACAAGTCCTGTTCATTACGCGACCAAGTGCCACGCAATGATGTAATCATCCCAATCCATGGATTCTTGTATTCAAGTCCGGCAGTAGCAGTCTTACCTGAACTATGCAAGAGTTGTCCGCTGCGACGACCGATGCTGCGATAATTCGTCATCAGATAGCCCATATAGAGACTATTCACACCTCCCACACCGGAGGTGAGTCGTGCATCAAAGTTGTAGCGCAGACCTCCTGCGATATCTCCCGAAAGGGAGAGCCTCGGAAGAAAATGGAAACGATGTTCCTGCTCATCCGCATAGCTAATGAGTCGAACGTTGAGAGGCAAATCGAGGGAAATCTTAAACCGTTCACCGGCGTTGTACTCGAATCGGGGTGCCAAAATTACATCGAAACGACGGAGCGATACGTCATTGGTCATCGAATCTACAGCAGGAAAAGTATAGAATTCACTATCAGCCGGTAAAAAGGTTGACTCCATGTTTTCGATCCGAGCATTGAAATGAGCCCGGACCATCATCTGCCAATATCCTATGTTTTGTGACCAGCGAAGATTATTTTGGCTATCGAGCCGCCGCGTGTAAAGATGTTGTACGGCATTAGGAGCAAATTCAGTGGCCAGGTCATTGAAAGGCAGCGGCGAGACTTTAAGCGTGGCGCTCCCCTCCGTATAGGAAGTATTGGAATTGACGGAATAAATCCGTTCGTTCTTTCGAATCATATCAGAGAAACGATTCTCTATTGAAAAGGCCGGACGATATAGATTCTGATTGATGCTACCTACAGTGCCGTTGGCGTCGTACAGCCGTCCCGTAATGTTCAGCCGCTCGTCTAAATAATGCGTTGCGCTATTATTCACGAGTCGTATCGAAACTTCAGCTTGATCGGTACGAATTTGTGAGGAGATGAGTTCCTCAACATCTACCGGTTGCTCTTGCAGGAAATAATAACGGGTCAGCGAACTACCCTCAGCTGTCTGACGATCGTGGATATATGATGCCCGCGCAGAAAGATCAATGGTAGGACGAAGGCGTGTTAGTACATTGGTCGAGATCGCATGGACATTATTCATAAGATAGCGCGAACGATCAACCGGCGGCTCTGATGGTGTACGCAAGTTCAACAGTGACGCAGCGCCTTCAATTGGCGGTATTTCAAACGAAATCAGTTCAGAGACCACCACATCGTCTCCCTCGTTGTTGGTTTTGTAAGTGAGCATTGTCTGAACTTTTCTGGTAAAATACATAGCCACTGCCTCTGCATTCCACATCCAAGGCTTGTATCCTCCTCCCAGTTGAAGGGTTGTCGTCCAGGCTCCGCGAGCTGACTCTTTCAGCTTCAGATTAAGTGCCGCCTGGTCGGGACGTTCCAGTGATTCGAGTGCCCGTATAGGCTGGTGACGCTCATATACCTCTACCGAGGCTATATCCGATGCTTTAATATTGTTTGTTGCTACGCCATAGTTACGGCCAAGCATATCCATCCCCTCTATATATAAACGGATAATTTCCTTACCATTGTAAGAGACCTTGCCACTCTTTTCCACGTAGATACCCGGCATCTTCTTTAGCACATCGGCAATTGCCCGATCGGTACTGTCGAGGTATTGTGCCACAGTGTAAATAAGTGTATCTCCTCGCTGTCGCATCGGAGGTTCTTTAATACGCGCCTCCGCTATGGATAATGGTGCAGACTCAACAATAAGTTGCAACTGCTGCGTTCTTGCTGCAATCCGCCGTTCCAGGGGCTTGATGTCAAGCGCGTGGCAACGTATCAGCAGTGAGTCGGCATTACCACGATATGTTAGTGAGAACGCACCTTCCGAGTCTGAGTTCTGGAAGCCCAACATAGATTTCCCGTCAACAGACATCAGCATTACACCTATGCCGGCTGCAGGTCCCCCACCTTCCTCATCATACCTTACTGTACCTGAGATTACGCTCTGGGCAGAGGCTGTTGCCAAGTAAAACAAGGCAACAAGTATCAGAAACAGGCGAATCTTTAGCATGGTGATTTATATTATCGCATCCAATCCAATTCTTTACGCCCAGGGGAGCGTCCATGTCCTATCATCCAAGAGTTTCCGCTCTGACGCGCATCTTCTATCATTAACTCCCTGTGCCGTACAAGGGCCTCAAATACCTCAAAACGGCTCTTCTTTTCGTATGATTTAAACAAATTATACAACACGATATCCCCACCCGGATTGGGAGTGAATGAGACTAACGAATAGCTGTATTGACCTTGATCTTCATAAGCTTCGCAGATCAAACCAGGCAACCCCCATAGTTTCCAAGGTCCTTGTGAAACAGGAACTTCAAGTGTGTACCAAGCTAGCCATTTTCTGCCACGAAAATTCGCCTCAGCCAAATAGCACTCAAACCCTAGTACAGTCTTAACGGAATCTCGGAACTCCCATTGAAGAGTTTCTCGTTCCTCCGTATATTCAACCCCTTTATTGTTAACTTTTGTCCTCACTGTTATCTGACCCTGTTCAGGATAATCTAAATAATAATAGTCACTATCATTACAGAGCAGATCTCGACTACGACCTTCTCTCGCGTATTGACCCATAAGGTTTATCCATTTAGTGGTTCCATTAGGTGTCCGCTTTAAGGAATCGCTAAACAGAACGTCCTTACTGTAAAAACAGGAAACATTTCGCCCTATGCGTAATATCATTGTATCAGCCTCTATTTGACCGGTCAGTGTATCCTTCATCGATCTATCAAGATAACGACACTCTATAATAGCAGGCTCGAGAATAACATTTTTTTGAGCAAATACTCCAATCTGAACCGATAAGAGTAAACAGGCAAAAGCCATTTTATTAAATACATTGATCCATACGTGTCCGGTAAAACTCCGG
>DBQO01000026.1:0-9614 GCA_002305275.1 Bacteroidales bacterium UBA1392
AACTTTCGGGGTTCATGTCAGTTTAATACCCCTCTTTTTTGAGATATTCTTGTACTTTGTTGAATGCGTGATGATAAGAGGCTTTTAACGCTCCTACGGAAATGCCCATTATTTCAGAGATGTCCTCATACTTTATCTCGTGGAAATAACGCATCACAAATACACTCTTCTGTTTCGGAGGAAGTGTGGCTATAGCCTTCTGAAGGGAAAGTTGGAGTTCGTCCCCATCAAAAAGCGGATCGGACTCTATAAAAGAGGCCATGTCCATATCCGGATCACGAAGTGTAAAGGTGGCCCGGAGTTTTCTCCTCTTCAGAAATGTAAGACTCTCATTTGTAGCTATGCGGTAAAGCCAGGTGTAAAGCTTGGAATCCTCCCTGAATGCGGGCAGAGCATTCCATACTTTGATAAACGTCTCCTGCAGGATATCGTCTGCATCGTCGTGATCAGCCACCAGCTCTCTGATATGCCAGTAGAGGCGCTCACTGTACTTGCGCACAATGAAGGTAAAAGCGCGCTCGGCCTGACCGGATTTATACAATGCTATGATATCACTATCTTCCATCAATAATGGTTATACTACCACAATTCCTGCTATTTTACACCGATAATCTCTTTTACCGCAGCAACGATATGTGCCGTATCGAGGCCGTAGGCTGACATCAACTGGGCAGGCTTACCGCTCTGACCAAAACGGTCATCGATAGCCACAAACCTCATAGGCACCGGATGTTCCCTTGCGAGAAGGCTGGCTACCGCCTCACCGAGCCCTCCTGCTATCAGATGCTCTTCCGCACAGACGACTCTACCGCTCTTTACAGCTGAAGAGATTATTGCTTCGCGGTCCAGAGGTTTGATGGTGTGAATATTGAGGAGATCTACGCTTATGCCCTCTTTTTCGAGAATTTCAGCCGCCTGGATAGCTTCCCAGACGAGGTGTCCGGTGGCGATTACGGTAACGTCCGATCCCTCGTTGAGATGCAGAGCTTTTCCTATTTCGAAAACCTGACCTTCAGGAGTGAAGTTGGGTACTCCCGGACGTCCGAATCTAAGATAAACGGGGCCTTGCCAGGCTGCTGCGGCTATGGTGGCCGCCTTTGTCTGGTTGTAATCGCAAGGATTTATCACCACCATATTGGGAAGCATCCGCATAAGCCCCATATCTTCCAATATCTGATGAGTAGCTCCATCTTCTCCGAGAGTGATGCCGGCATGAGAGGCAGCTATCTTTACATTGGTTTCCGAGTAACAAACCGACTGACGGATCTGGTCATATACCCTGCCGGTGGCAAAATTGGCAAATGTGCCTGCAAAGGGGATGGCTCCGCCTATTGCAAGTCCTGCCGCCATTCCAATCATATTTGCCTCGGCAATGCCGCACTGGAAAAATCTTTCGGGATGTGCTTTTGCGAAGGCATCCATCTTGAGCGAACCGGTAAGGTCTGCGCAGAGCGCAACCACTTTCGGATTGATGGTGCCGAGATGTGACAGACCCGCCCCAAAACCTGAACGGGTATCTTTATTTCCTGTATTGATATATTTTTTCATACTCTCATTTTTTAATAATCACCCAAAGTCTCTTCAAGCTGGGCAAGTCCCCGTTCACACTGCTCCTGAGAAGGGCTCTTGCCATGCCATTCGTGAGTACCTGCCATAAAATCGACTCCATGACCCATTTCGGTTTCGAAAAGAATCATTACCGGACGACCGGCGCCCAAAAGAGAGTTGGCCCTGTCGAATGCCTCAAAAATGGAGTTGAAGTCGTGACCGTCAGCCACTATACACTCCCATCCGAAAGCATTCCACTTCAGAGTCAAATCGCCGAGGCTCTGCACCTCTTCGGTGCTGCCGTCTATCTGCTGCTTATTCCAGTCGGTCATGGCAATCAGATTGTCCACCTTGTGGTGCACTGCCGCCGCCGCTGCCTCCCAGATCTGACCCTCTTGAGACTCTCCGTCGCCAATAAGAACAAATACTCTGCTATTGTCGCCCGCCAGGCGCTTTGCGAGAGCAGCTCCAATGGCTACCGACAGCCCTTGACCCAAAGAACCTGAAGCCTGATGCACTCCCGGAAGAGCGGCATCAATTGAGGGATGGCCCTGAAGCCTGCTGCCGTATGCCCTGAAGGTGCCCAGTTCTGAAATAGGGAAAAACCCTCTGCGAGCCAGCACGCTGTAAAAGAGAGGAGATATGTGGCCTATGGAGAGAAAGAAGAGATCATGACCGTTACCGGCTCTGTTCCAACCCTCGGGAGTCACATTCATCTCCTTGAAGTAGAGTGCCGTCAAAATGTCGGCACTGCTCATCGAACCTCCCGGGTGGCCGGAACCTGCTCCCGTAACCATCCTTAGGATGTCCCTTCTGACCTGAGATGCGATTTTTTGATAAGTATGAATGTCGTTCATAGTACGAAATGAAATTAAAAAACAAAGATAATCATTATCTTTGCGGTTTGGAAGAAGACAAGTATGAAACATATTAGGAATTTTTGCATCATTGCTCACATAGATCACGGGAAGAGTACTCTGGCTGACAGACTGCTCGAATTTACCAATACCATAGACCGCCGTGATATGGCGACACAGGTGCTGGATTCCATGGATTTGGAGAAAGAAAAGGGTATCACCATAAAGAGCCACGCCATCCAGATGGACTATGTGCATAAAGGGGAGAATTATACTCTCAATCTGATTGACACTCCGGGTCACGTAGATTTTTCATACGAGGTATCACGCGCCATCGCATCCTGTGAGGGAGCTCTCCTGGTGGTGGATGCCACACAGGGTATTCAGGCACAGACCATCTCCAATCTCTATCTCGCCATCGAACACGACCTTGAGATAATTCCCATCCTAAACAAAATAGATGTAGAGGCTGCAATGGTGGATATGGTCAGAGAGCAGGTGACTGACCTTCTCGGCTGTAAGGATGAGGAGGTGTTGCTGGCTTCGGCGCATATGGGATTGGGCATTGAGGCTATTTTGGAGGCTATTGTAGAGAAGATTCCGGCCCCCCAGGGCGATCCTGAGGCACCCCTCCAGGCCCTGATTTTCGACTCGGTATTCAACTCATTCAGAGGCATCATAGCCTATTTCAAGGTGGCAAACGGCATTATCCGTAAAGGCGATAAAGTCAAATTCGTCAATACGGGCAAGGAGTATGTCGCAGATGAAGTGGGAGTTCTCAAGATGAAATATCTCCCTAAAAATGAGATAGAATGCGGTTCGGTGGGATATATTATATCGGGCATCAAGGCTGCTGCCGAGGTAAAGGTGGGAGATACCATTACACATGTTCATAATCCTTGCAAGAGCGCCATTGCCGGATTTGAAGATGTCAAGCCCATGCTCTATGCCGGTATGTTTCCGGTAAGTGCGGATGAATATGAAGATCTTCGCGCTTCGTTGGAAAAATTTCAGCTAAATGATGCTTCGCTGGTATTCGAGCCGGAGAGTTCGCTGGCGCTCGGATTTGGATTCCGTTGCGGATTTCTCGGAATGCTTCACATGGAGATAGTGCAGGAGAGGCTATTCCGCGAGTTTGATATGGATGTGATTACCACCGTCCCCAACGTTTCTTACAAAGTATACACGACCCAAGGGGAATGTATGGAGGTCCACAATCCTTCGGGACTTCCCCCCACAACCCTTATTCACCATATTGAAGAGCCCTATATCCAGGCGCAGATTATCTCCAAGACGGAGTATTATGGTCCTATAATGAAGCTCTGCCTCGAAAAGAGAGGTACTCTCAAAAACCAGCACTATATCTCTTCCGACCGAATCGAGCTGACCTACGATATGCCGCTTTCGGAGATTGTTTTCGACTTTTACGATAAGCTCAAATCCATTTCGAAAGGTTACGCCTCATTTGACTACCATCTGACGGGGTTTCGCGAAGCCAAACTGGTAAAACTCGACATTCTCCTAAACGGAGAACCGGCGGATGCGCTCTCCACTCTGATTCATCAGGACCATGCATACGATTTCGGCAGGAAAATCTGCGAAAGACTGAAGGAGCTGATCCCGCGTCAACAGTTTGATATCGCCATTCAGGCGGCCATAGGCTCCAAGATCATCGCCAGGGAGACGGTTCGTCAGTTGCGCAAGGACGTTACCGCCAAATGTTATGGAGGCGACATCTCCCGAAAACGCAAACTTCTGGAAAAGCAGAAGGCGGGTAAAAAGCGCATGCGTCAGATCGGCTCGGTTGAGGTACCCCAGAGTGCCTTTATGGCCGTTCTTAAGCTCGATTGAGAAATCAACTGTTAATGGCATCTACGGGATGTAGGGAAGCGGCATGCCGGGCGGGAGCGACACCGGAGATGATACCGATGATCAGCGCTATGGCTATCCCTTTAAAAATATTGGCCGGCGAGAGATATATCTGAAAAAGGGTATCCGGAATTAAAAGAGTGGCAATCCAGACCAGCGCTATGCCGGCCACTCCGCCGAGTGTGGACAATGTGGCCGCTTCAGCCAGAAACTGCATCGTAATAACCCTTTTTCTAGCTCCCAAAGCCTTTTTAATACCTATGATACGGGTACGCTCCTCCACGGAAACATACATTATATTTGATATCCCAAATCCGCCGACAAGCAAGGAAAAAAGAGCCACCAGCCAGCCGACCCTGTTTACCATTCCAAACAGGGAGTGAAATTGTTCTGCAACAAAAGAGAGTTCATTTAGAGCAAAATCATCTTCCTGAGCGGGCCGCAACCTACGGTATTGGCGCATCAGCATCCGCAATTCCGCCTTCAGTTCCTCTTTGGAAATCCCCTCCGGAGGCCCCTCTGAGGCCTGGTGTGATGAGGCTATGATACGAGTTTTGAGAGTCGGAGAGGTGATGTCCACAATCCGAAGAGCAAGTCGTATCGGGATCATTCTTACACAATCCACATCCGTCATGCTGACCAGATTATTTCCGGATGGGGCAAAGAGGCCTATCACTCTAAGCGGAGTGCCTCCGACCGTCATCATACGACCGACAGGATCCGTAATATCTGGAAAAAGCTTTTTTGCGACATCCGAGC
The DNA here is from genome assembly GCA_002305275.1 of Bacteroidales bacterium UBA1392. Taxonomy (GTDB): domain Bacteria; phylum Bacteroidota; class Bacteroidia; order Bacteroidales; family UBA932; genus Cacconaster. The sequence continues at coordinate 5,034 of DBQO01000026.1, forward strand.
CGATAATGGCAACAGCCGCACCACCCGACAGTTCTCCGGAAGTAAAACCGCGTCCGTAAAGGATATTCTCCTGTACCATCATCCTCCAGTCACCCTCTACTGCGACTAAGGCTCCTTCCTTATAACTTTCACGACCGGCCGCACACTCCATCTCGAATGAGGCCGAAAAGAGCATGCGACCTGCCGTAGTACTCTTTTCCTTCAGAAACAGATACTCCTGCCAGGTTATCTGCGGACGGCTCTCATATTGCCACCACTTCTGTCGCCCATCCTGATCGAAGTCAGGTTCGAGAGGCACCCTCTCTACCATTACCACATCGCTTCCGAATTTACGGAAACCTTCATTTACGCTCTCTTTTAGGGAATCCACCACGGTCAATACCGCCACAATCGAAAAAATGCCTATGCTTACACCCGCAAGTGAAAGGGTGGTCCTGAATTTATCCGCCAGCAAATCTCTCATCACAAATCCTTCTAAAATGCTCTTTTTATAGTCCTATTTTCTTTTTAAGCCTCCTTATGGTGTCGAATGCATCCAAAGGAGACATTTTGTTGATATCAATATTTTGGAGCTCCTCCTTGATATCGAGCAACAGCGGGTCATCCAATTGGTATAGGGTGAGCTGAAGTCCCGTATCAGGAGTGGAGCGGGCGGATTTTTTGGTTTTTCTTGAAAAAGTTGCGGAGCCGACATCAATGCCGCTGCTGCGAGTGCCGATAGAGCTACTGTCGGAAGGTGTCTCTTCCAGAGTGCCGGTAGAGCTACTGTCGGAAGGCGCCTCTGCGAGAGTTCCACCGGCAGCGCCTCCATCCCTCTCGAGCTCGGAAAGGCGCCTGGCATTAGTGCCGGCATCAACTCCATCCCTCTCGAGCTCGGAAAGGCGCGCCTCGGCGCGTTTTACCACGTCATCCGGCATTCCCGCCAGACGGGCCACGTGGATGCCGAAACTATGGGCGACACCTCCTCTGCAGAGCTTGCGCAGAAAGATAATCTTACCTTCACTCTCCCTAACGGAGATATGATAGTTGAATACACGCTCGTGAAGCTCCTCAAGGTCGTTAAGCTCGTGATAATGGGTGGCGAAGAGGGTCTTTGCCCTCTGGGTGCCGCCATGCAAATGCTCCACTATGGCCCAGGCGATGGACATCCCGTCATAAGTACTGGTACCTCGTCCTATCTCGTCGAGCAACACCAGCGACCTTTTGGAAAGATTATTCAAGATGGTGGCAGTCTCGAGCATTTCCACCATGAAGGTGGACTCTCCGCGGGCAATATTGTCAGAGGCTCCGACTCTGGTGAATATTTTATCCGTAATGCCCATTTTTACGCGATTTGCGGGGACGAAGGAGCCTATCTGGGCCATTACAACTATCAGCGCCGTTTGTCGCAGGAGAGCCGATTTTCCGGACATATTGGGGCCGGTTAATATTATTATCTGCTGCGAGTCATTGTTAAGGTATAGATCGTTGGGTACATACTCCTCGCCGGGAGCCATACGGGTCTCTATCACGGGGTGGCGGCCTCCTTCAATCTCAATTTCCAACGAATCATCTATCTGCGGGCGACAATAGCGGTTGTCCAGCGCCAGCCGGGCAAAACCCGCGAGTACGTCCAGGCGGGAGACCACCGAAGCATTGCGCTGAATGAGGGCAACTTCGGCTTGTATGGAGGCAAGCAAAGCTCCATATATCTCACTCTCGAGAGCGAGAATCTTCTCCTCCGCCCCGAGTATCTTCTCTTCGTATTGTTTGAGCTCCGGCGTGATATAACGCTCCGCATTTACCAGCGTCTGCTTGCGGATCCAATCAGAGGGCACACGCTCTTTATGGGTATTTCTCACTTCGAGGAAATATCCGAAGACATTGTTGTAGCTGATACGGAGCGAAGGTATGCCGGTACGCTCCTTCTCCCTCTGCTGAATATCCAGCAATATCTCTTTGCTGTGGGAGAGCGCATCGTGCAACGAATCGAGCTCCTCCGAGACTCCTCTCGCTATCACGTCCCCCTTGCCTATTTGAGCGGCGGTATCGGGCAATATGCGGGTGGAAATGCTATTTGACAGCTCCCCGCAAGCATCCAGCTGCTCGATGCAGGAGGAGAATACGGGATTGGAGCTACCCTCAAGCAGCTTTCGGATCTCCGCTATGGCATCCAGGCCTCGTGAGAGTTGAAGCGCTTCGCGTGGCAGCAGTTTGCCTGCGGAAGCCTTGGAGATGATCCTCTCCAGGTCGCCTATATCACCGATGCGGCTCCTGACCTTCTCCAGCATCTTTTCATCAGCCATAAAGGCTGAAATGGTATCATATCGCTGATTAAGTTCCGAAATATCTTTTACAGGCATTGCCAGCCACTCCCTGAGTCTGCGTGCACCCATGGGCGAGCTGCATCTGTCGATAGTCTCCAGCAGCGACACTCCCTCTGCTCCGGCAATGGGGCTGAAGATCTCCAGGTTGCGGAATGTAAACTTGTCTATCCAGACGAAATTCCCTTCATCTATACGGGAAATTGAAGTCACGTGCCCCAACGAATGGTGGTGGGTAATCTCCATGTAAAAGAGAATTGCACCTGCCGCTTCTATGGCGAGGGGCATGCCCTCTATGCCAAATCCTTTGAGCGAACTTATATTGAAATGGCTGCGGAGTTTTTTGTGGCACGACTCTAAGACGAAGGCCCACTCGTCTAGTGGGGAGATATAGGCGATATTGCCAAATCTTTTACGGAAACCGTCGCAATAGCTCCTCTCCACCAGAATCTCTTTCGGGGCGCTGCCCGAAAGAAGATTTTCCATATACTCAAGAGAGCCTTGGGCTACTTTGAAAGTGCCTGTGGAGATGTCGAGCAGGGCAATGCCTGCGCTCTTCCCTTCAAAAGAGAGTGCCGCCAGATAGTTGTGCTCATTTTGCTTTAGGATGGTATCATTGTAGGCCACTCCGGGAGTTACAAGCTCGGTAACGCCGCGTTTGACCAGTTTTTTGGTGAGCTTAGGATCCTCCAGCTGGTCGCAAACCGCCACTTTGTATCCGGCCTGTACCAGTTTTGGAAGATAACTGTCCAATGCATGATGAGGCACTCCCGCCAATTCTATATAACTTCCCTTGCCGCTTGCGCGCCTCGTCAAGACTATGCCGAGTACTTTGCTCGCAATAACGGCATCCTCGCCGAAAGTCTCATAGAAATCACCCACCCTATAGAGGAGCAGAGAGTCAGGATATTGCGCCTTGATCTCATAAAACTGCTTTAGCAGCGGAGTAGCTGATTTCTTCTCTTTCATAGTCCACAAAAATACCAATTATCTTGGGAAAAATATAACTTTGAAATCGTATCTTTGTAAAAATAATTTAACAAAACCTATGATTATGAAGAAAATCACCCTATTTGCGCTGGTTGCGCTTCTGCTTACGGCTTGCGCTCCCAAATCCTACACGGAGTTTGAAAACGACCTTAACGCTTTCAGAGAGGAGGTGGGCAACGTCGGCCTCGGAGTAGCCGTCGTCAAAGAGAATAAGCTCATCTACGACAACTATTTCGGAGTTAAAAACCTCGAAACCGGAGAAAAGATAGATGCACAAACCATTTTCAGGATTGCATCCATCTCCAAATCCTTCACCGCCACAGCCCTTATGCAGCTGGTTGAACAAGGGAAGGTGACCCTCGATACGGATGTAAGCGATCTGATGGGATTCCGGGTACGCAATCCGAAATATCCCGAAACGGTCATCACTCTCGATATGCTGCTCTCACACACCTCCAGCCTAAGTGACTCTTTAGGTTACTTTACTCTAGACGTGATCAATCCGGCAACCAACCCGGAGTTTGCAGGTTGTTACAACGATTATGAGCCGGGTAAGGGCTACCGTTACTGCAACCTCAATTTCAATATGGCCGGTACCATTCTGGAAAAGCTCTCGGGAGAACGCTTTGACCAATATGTTGTAAACCATATACTCAATCCCCTCGGACTTTACGGAGGCTACGACATCGATGCTCTCGACTCAACTCGCTTTGCCTCCCTATACTCATACAATTCGGAAAATGACAGCCTCGAAGCCCAGCCCAACGCATATAAATCGAGGGCTGAGGAGATTGCCAACTATACCATGGGCTATACCACTCCGATATTCTCCCCTACCGGAGGAATGAAGATATCCACCACCGATCTTGCAAAATACATGATGATGCACATGAATTACGGCCTCTACCCCGGAGCAGGGGAACGCATCATATCGGAGGAGAGTTCCAGGAACATGCAAACTCCCCGCTCGGATGATGAGCATTACGGACTCGCCCTGTGGCGCAATAGCGATTATATACCCGAAGTGGAACTTGTAGGTCATACCGGCGGTGCCTATGGGCTCAGAAGTGCAATGTTCTTCCACCCTGAGGAGAAATATGGCTTCATCGTAATCAGCAGCGGTACCAAATCACCACAGGATACCATACTACAAGGCACGATAAAGATCATGTACGATCATTTCATTGCAAATGAGTAAAACCCCCGAGCAAACGAGAAAACCTGTTGTAAGGCCTAAAAAGGGGCTTGGACAGCACTTTCTTACCGATCAGACCATAGCGCGCAACAT
>DBQO01000026.1:9634-46633 GCA_002305275.1 Bacteroidales bacterium UBA1392
CGAAGCGATCTGCGCCTGAAAGTGATAGAGATCGATGGCGAATCGGTAAGATATCTGCTGGAAAAATGGCCGCAACTCAGCCCCGTCCTTTATGAGGCAGACTTTCTGCAAACCAATCTTGCCAAACTGTTCAAGGGAAAGTTTTCGGTCATAGGTAATTTCCCCTACAATATCTCCTCACAGATATTCTTCAAAATCCTCGATTATAAGGAACAGGTACCCGAAGTGGTCTGTATGATACAGAAGGAGGTGGCCGAGCGTATTGCTGCCCCTCCCGGCTCTAAAACCTACGGTATCCTCTCCGTACTGCTTCAGACCTGGTATGACATAGAATACCTCTTCACTGTAGGAGAAGGGGCATTCGTCCCTCCTCCGAAGGTAAAATCGGCCGTCATCCGACTCACCCGCAACAGCCGTACTAAGCTCGATTGCGACGAGAGAGTTTTCAAAATGGTGGTAAAGACCGCTTTCAATCAGCGCCGTAAAAAAATCAGCAACTCCCTCAAGCCTCTTATTGAAGATCCCGTAAAGCAGGAGTCGGGATCTCTCCGGAAGCCTCAAGCTGATGAGCGAGTATTTGCAGATGCACGCCCCGAGCAACTCTCCGTGGAACAATTCATCATACTCACGAAGGCATTGCAGCGTCAATAAGAAGATCGCCCGGGCGGGATGTCCGGAGGGATATAGGGCAAACAGAAAAAGGCGACCGTTTGGTCGCCTTTTTAAGTTTTAGTAATGCTACTAGCTTATGATCGGACTAGAAGCGAATGCCGAGCTTCAATTGAGGATAAGCAAACGCTCTGATGTTGTGATTCATAGCAAAGTACGCATCTTGTCCCTGCACTTGCAAGTGTAATAGCGAGTACTGATAGAGGACGGGAGCTACTTCAAAGCTCAGGATAAGACCCGGTGCCAATGAGTAGCTAACGCCTGCCGTCAGTCCACCGCCAAATCCAAATACCTGCGAGCCTCTGAGGGCAGCACGGTGCAACGCAATATCGTCGAACTGCGCACCACTGCCTGTGCTGGGCTGGTTCCAATTAGGATCAACTCCGAGAGGATCATTAATTGCCGGAACCTGCGGACCATTGCCCGTTGTGCCACCGAAGTTGGTGTCATCTTGTACGGTTTGTCCGGTATATGGATAATATGCTTCAATACGGGCCAACTTGAACTGTCCAATCACTCCGATGTATGGATTGATGCGCGGATTCTTCGTATTAAAATAGAAGTTTGATCCGATTTGTGTCATCAAACTGTGTGTAACAGCTCCCAGAATAGCTTTATGTGCATAAATATCACCAACGCCTACCCGCACATTAACCTGTGAAGGGTCAATGTGGTCAACGTTGAGGTTTCCATCATCGGTGAATGCACCTTCGATGAAATCCTTTCTAGGCTGCATGTTTACATTGTAAGCTCCCAGAATGTTGAGATCCCATCTGTCTGCGACGAAATATCTGGCCTGGAGGCCTACTATGTTAACAAGACTGTTTACGTTTAACGACCCAATGTTCAAGACGTAGGTTGATAGATCTGCCGAAATGTTGTCGTTTCCAAGTCCAAGGATCTCTTGATTACCGAGTCCAAGGATATTGAGACCCACTCCGATAGGGCTACCATCCGCATTTGGCAACAGATAATACAGACCTTGGAGATCATTGAAGAACTGTCCCTGGCCTAGAGTAAGATCTATTTGCCATTGTCCCTTTTGAGGAGCAAACATACACTCGCAACCCTCCTCGGGTTGTGCCATTGCTGGCACAACCATAAGGATAGTCAATAGTAATATGCTTAATTTCTTTAACATTGTTTCTGTTTTAAAATTAATCACTTAAGATTCAATCAGAGTGTTTGATTATTTCAAAAGTTTTGCAATTGTTGCTTTGTACTCAGCCTCAGCCAGGTCGAGTATCTTCTTGAGGAGTTCAACCTCTTTCTCTGCCATTGCTACTACATACTTCTGCTCTTTAATAAGCATCTCGAGAGGATCGTAGCCTGCATTGTAAGCAGCTAAAGCTTTCTTCCAGATATCAAGTTCAGCCTTGCAATCCTTGAGGTATTTCTCCCAAGCTTCTCTGTACTCTTTCTGGTATTTGTTGTAGTTGTCAAAGTATTCGGCCAATGTAGCAGCACCGCCGGCGCCGAGATCTTGCTTCATAGCCTGAACGTTGATGGTAACTTCACCGGTTACGGCATCTACGTTGACAACATATTTCTGCCAATCATAAGTATAGATACCGATTGCATCCCTGTATGCCTTGTCAAGAGTAGCCTTGAGCTTGTTGAGGTGACCGATTACGTGGTTAACCGTACGAGTAGCGATCATCCACTCTTTGAGCTTGGCGGGATAGTTGGGGAGACACTTGTTGGCCCACTCGAGTTGTTTGCCACCAAGACTATACTCACCGTTCCAAACCGCCAGACCTTCGTGGTCGAAATACTTCTTCATAGCTGCAGGCACATTATGCGTATTAGCATCAGGCTCAGCAATTTTTACAACAACCTCACCATCCTCCTTACCGGTAAGCTCTTTGAGAAGCTCTTTCTTCTTAGCTGTTATAGCTGCCTGATATGCATCCCAAGCTGCCTTATCGGCAGTGTAGTTTGCCATAGCAGTTTCGTAAGCGGCGTCTCTTGCTGCCTTCTTGGCATCAAAGTCAGCCTCAACCTGGGCTACGTAAGCCTTGAGATCTGCAAGAGCTGCGCTATAGCTGGTCTTGGCCATCTCGATGAAGAGAAGTTGCTCAGCATGAAGCATCTTGTAGAACTCTGATCCGCCGGCACCAACATTTCCGAAGATAGCCGAGTTGGCGTTTATTACAGCCTGAGTCCAATCTCCGCTATTGGGGAATGTTGCCTTTTCAGGGTCAACGAGAGAGAGAACTACTGCAAGGTCGGTATTGTGATTGATGGTAGCACCTGTAAATCTTACAAGTCTGTAAGGAGTTTTGAAGGTAGCCTCAGTATAGCAACCTGCATCATCTTTGTAAATTGCAGTTGCCATATCTACAGCTGCGGTACCCCAGAATCTGTTGTAAACCTTGAGGAAGTTCTTGGTGCCTATGCCGTTGAGATTGAGGTCGGCTTTTGTTTTATCATAAGTAGCGGGTAGCTTCTGTGCATCTTCGATAGCACCGGCAGCATCGTAAACCTTCCAAGCGAGGTCCTCAGTTCCCATACCGGCGGGAGCCGCTGCATCAATCCAATTCTGAGCGTTGTTCCAAGTGTCGAGATTTGCAGCATCGTTGGGGAATATTGCATTCAGAACTTTAAGAATTGCATCGTGCTTGAATTCATTGTTGAGATCAAAAGCGGGATCAACTGCCCTGTTAAGGTCATTGAGTACGGTTTGATAGTTCTTGCCGCCATAGATTGAAGAGTACAGAGGGCCTGCTTGGGTTTCTTTCTGTACAAAGGGAGCATATTGAAGATCGCCGAGGAATGCTTTGGTGTCTTCGCCCATGGCATTCTTAAAGGTGATGGAGTCATAACCCTTGAAGGGATTGCCGATATAGGCTTTTTTCGCGTTGAAGAAATCCTTTATGGCATTGATGAGAGCCATGGTGTCAGCATACGAGCTATTCTTACCATCATTTGTACGACTCTGCCTGAAGTCTTTGATGGCGTAGATCAAATCCTCAGCCCTGCCGTCATTCGCACCTCTCTGATCAGGAGGGATCACTACGCTGGTCTTCATGTTTGCAAGAGCAGCGGCCTCTTCTGCAAGGTGAGTCTTGTTGACGAGGTATTCGCGGTCGGTCAGCCAGTTGTTTCTAGCTGTATTATATGCTGCCTGTCTGGCCGGAACGTTTGAAGCCTGATCGATCAGTACAAGCTCTCTTTCGAGGATGTCGATGGCACCCTTGAGACCATACTTACCTACTGAATTTATTTCAGCAGCACCCTTCTTCCACTTATATGTTTTCGGAGTGGGAGTTGCGTCGTTGAGGATGAATTCCTTCATGTCAATAGTAGCATTGATCCTGATGGTATCCATGTTCGGTACAACTACACCGGCTATATAACTGGCATAGTAACCGCCGTTTGCTACAGTGGAGTCCTTTCCAAAAGGAGCGTTCTGCTTGTAATCGGCTATAAGGTCATAAAACTTTGTATAAACGAGATTTGCAGCAGCATCGGTATAATCTCTGACGAAGTTCCATTGGATACGGGCAGCCGCATTTGAGTATGAGTAGTCAGCAGCATTCGGTTTCACGGGAGCTGCATTCATTACCTGGCCCTTTGTGTTTTTGGGCTTGGGGATCATGGCATCTACGTTGAGGGTATTACCTGCAACAACAACTTTACCGCCAAACTGGTCGATCCATGCTTTGTGAGCAACCTGATAACAAGGATCACCTTCGTGATATACGTTCACCATGTATTGAACGGAGTCCTTGGTGGTAACCTGACGTGAGTAGTTGTATGCGTCTATGGAGTCTTGCAGATTCTCAACTGCGGCATTCCAAGCCTCGAGGTCGAGCTTCTTGGGAACTGCGTTGAGAGCAGCCTGTGCCCTTGCGATCTCATTGGTATAGAAGTTAACCTCTGCCTGATAGTCGGCTTTCCAGTCGGTCTCCTCCTTGAAAGCATACTCAAGATTCCAGAGAACTTCTTTCTCCTGCTCAAGTGCCCAAAGAGCATCTTGGTAGTCATCAAAAGCCTGTTCGTAAGCTGCTATTGCATTTTGGAAGACAGCTTGCTCACCGGGTGTGAGGAGGTGCTGAACTGCAGCGATTTCGCGGAGAGTTACTCTGAGATTCTCCTCAGCGAGTGCGAGGGCGGCCTTAGCGTCAGCCATCATCTCGGAATGCTGAATCTGAAGGAGTTCCTTCTCCTTTTTGAGTTTATCTACCTCAAGCTCGGTCTTGGCAGCCTTGATCTGAACGTCATACTCGAGAATTCTGTTCTCGATCAGTTGTTTCGCTGTCAAAGCATCTTGGAAGGCAGCCTGAGCCAACACAAAGGTAGCATTGGCTTTTTGCAACTCGGCATCTGCCAAGCGTAGTTGTGCGAGTGCATCGAGATAGTCGGCTTTAGCAGTACGAAGCTGCTGGATGCCAACCGGCTCAACATACTCAAGACACGAAGTGAAAAGAGTGCTTGCAGCAATCATGATCACTAATGAATAAATAATCTTTTTCATAAAAAAAAATTGTTAAGTGTTTGATATTTATTGGTTAAACATAAATGAATTGCCGAAAAAACACAGTTTTTCCATAGTATTTAATGGCCAAATTTAGTTATATTTTTTTACTTTTCAAAAAAAACTGTTAATAATTATCAAAAATTGTTGAAAAAATCTAGAAGAATCGGGCTCTGTTGTCCTTTATTTCGACAATTTCCGACATTACCTGCTGTAACAACTGGGTCTGATATGCCGATTTGCGCGCCAGCGCTCTCTGCACGTCCTCCGTAGTATAGAAGGTACCTGTCTGACGGTCGTTAACCTGGAATACATATACTCCGATATCCCCTGCAACCGGCCCGCTGATGACTCCCGGCTGAGCGGAGGTCACTGCGCCTATGAACTTAGGGTCGAGCTGCTGGAGTGTGGAACCGAAGGTAACGCCATCCTGATGGCTCACGGTAGTGCCAAGTATCTCGGCCACCTGCTCCATAGTAGTGCAACCTTCAATCTGCTCACCGATGACGGAAGCCATCTTTTCGATCTGCTTCTCAGCGGTGATGGTATAGACAATCTCCTGCCGTATGTCGCTCAGAGGTATTCTGCCCTCTTTATATGCAGCGGTCACGGCAGCGACGAAATAGTATTTATTGTCAACGGAAATTACGTCCGATACTTCGCCGGACTTGGTCTTACGGTCAAATGCCCAGTAGACTACGCTGCGCGCGTTGTCCACAACGCCGATACGCTCCGTGGTCTGAAGCAGACCGTTGACTGGGATGACCGGAAGCTGCTCCTCCCGTACAATCTTTGCAAACTTATCGTAATCGCCGTCAGCTCTATCAGCAAGGTCGGTAGCCTTCATCTGGAAGTCACGATAGGTCTCTTCGGAGGGGACGACGTTCTTTACAAAAGTGGCAAGCTGAGCCCTTCGCTGAGCCTTTGTACGCTCACCTACATAGAGTACGAAATATGCATTGGCACCTGTACTCTTTATCTTGATGGCTTTGCCGGCAGCTGGATCGAGAGCCTTTTCAAATCCCTCCATACCGGGAGCCGAAAGGTACTCCTGAGTGATCCAACCCATCTCACTAAACTCCTCCGAGGCCTCTTTCATCTTCAGGGCCTTTGCAAGCAGCGCATCAGCTTCGCTCTCATTGTCCAAAGGGAAGGCTGCATACCACACCTTTGCAGAGTCGGCCATCACCTTTACATCATACAGACGGGCTGCTGCAAGTTGACTTTCTCCGATACTGATCTCGCTCACTGCGGGAGCATTCTTTCCAAAGGCTATAGCCTTGAAGTGAGGCTCGGACTCGAGCTGCTCTTCAGTATAGTAATAGCCATCCCACTTACGATCCGAGTTGAGAGCTATAAAGTTTTTAGGATTATCGGCTACCGCAAATTCGGCGTAAAGCGCATGGAAGGTCTCGGTCTGAGTCTCGATATCTTCCTGTGAGGGTACGACTTCATAGAGCACATACTCTATATTACGGGAGGCCGGACGGGTAAAGAGCTCCTTGCGTGCATCATAGTAGGCCTTTATCTCCTTGGGAGTAACGGTGATAGTGGTATCGCGCTCAAAGCCGAGAGGAGAGAGTACGAAATCCACTGAAGAGAGTACATTGTTCTCTATCATCATACGCTGTTGCTCTACCTTGTTGTAAATATTGGATGCCTCAATCAATGCTCCATATTTATTGTAAAGCCGGTCGGTGTAAACGGAATTTTCCACGGAATTCCAATAGGTCTCATAATTACCGGTAGCGTCGGTGGGGATAGCCTGTACAAAGCTGACAAGAGCCTCACGGCTGAATAGGCCGTTGGCATCCTGAAACATTTGCTGATTTGCCACCACCGGGGAGATATTGGACCCCTGTGTAAGGTCGAGCATCTCTTCGTCTCCCACGGATATGCCTGCATCTGCAATCATGGGCTGGAAAACGTGCTTGTCGAGGAGAGACTGCCATGCCGCATTGCGGATGGCTTTCTGTGCCTCTTCACTGTTGGAACCCTGTCCCATCAACTCAGTCAGTCTGGTATAGTACTCTACTTCCAGGTAAAAATCACTATATGAAATGGACTTGCCGTCCAATACACCTACTTTATTGTCGGATGAAAATCTTTGTGCAGTCGAACTCAATGTTTGAGGATCAATGATGAATGATAACAGAGCGACTGCGATAAGAACTGTTATAAGTATACCTAATTTGACGCGAATTTTCTCAAGAACCGCCATTTTGTTTGTTAAGTTTTAGTTTATTTTAATCTAATTTAAGTGCCCATTTTGTAAAATGGAGCACAAAAATAGACAAAAATGTATTATATAGATGCATAAAATGTCAAAAACGTTGCACGGGGGGGCCAACAAAATTGAGAGAATCGAGCAAAATTGTGGTGCTGTCACCGGAAATCGTATAAGAATCGAAGGGTTTTAGCAGGATTGCATTGCGTGCCATCTCGTCGGATTCCATGCCGTAACCCTGCATCATGCCCTGTGGTGACGAGAGCCGGACATAGCAGTTTGTATGGAACTTTTGCGCATGACGGTCCCAGTAGATGGTGTCGCTCTCAATGCTTTCCTGTTTTATATAGTTGGTGATTACCACCTCTCCGTAGGCGAGCCACTCCTCCTTTTCGTCGGTAGTTACGTGTTTCGCCTCTTTTGATCTGATCCGGGTCTCCAGCTCCCCGTCAGGGGTGAATGCGTCTACGGAAAATCCGCCCGTATAGAGGTCATAACTCACCTCTGCCGAATCTGCAATATATGAGTATTTGCGCATTTCGGGCGCACTGATTCTCATCTGTATTCCTCCGTTGACAGTCTGCACCACCTCCATATTCTTCACCACCTGCAATGGAGTCACCGCTGGGTCGATAGGATCGCCGGTGGGCTCTTTCTTGCAGGAGAGCGTAAAAAGCACTATAGCCATCAAGCATGTACCGATGGCTATAGGTTTATATCTGTAGTGTACCGCGGGAGTCAAGAGATTATTTCTGTGTCCTTACAGTGGTAATTTCGGTCATGCCTCCGCAAGATACGGTGTATCTGTCCCCGTCTGTAACGTCATACATAAAGGCGTCAACCTGCATGGGGAAGTATTTGCGATACTGTGCGGCAAGTTCGTCCGCATTTGCTGCAACTTCGGGATCGGCATTCTTGGCCTTTACCATATAGTCAACCGCAACCCAATATTTGGATCTTACGTCTACCTCATTGCCCTGACAATCTTGTGATGCCCAGATGGTGCCGATAAGGAGATATGCCTTACCTTCTACGCTACGGTCATACTCTATGGCCTTCTTGGCAGCCGCAACTGCTGTCGCAGAGCGATTGAGCTTCTTAAAATAGAAAGTAGCCAACTCGAAGTTGTAATCCGCTGCCGTCTTCATATCATTGGGATCGAGAAGCGAAATGGCGCTCTCGAGGAAGCGTGCTGCCACCGTATTTTCTTCTCGTGAAGAATAAAGTCTGTAAAGACCATAGGCGGAGCTGGATGAGGGATTTATCTCGTGGAGAGCGACTGCGCTCTTGAGGAACAGGTCGGTGCTTACGCAGTCTGATCTGGTAAGCATTTTCACCATTGTGGAAAGAAGATTGACATCTTTGGGATTTGCCTTAAAACGGGGAGTATAAAGCTCTATGAGGTTGTCACAAGAGGCAACACCGCTCTCGGCAAATATGGTCTCAATATCCTGTTTCACTATACGATACTCCTCTTTTTCGGGATCCATGTCGATCATTTCTTCTATATGGCCGATGTTCTCTTCAAAGCAGGTCATAAGAGACTCTGCCGGGAGGGTGCCGGCCTGGTAGAGAGCTACACCACCTTTCATCTGATTGATGAAGACGATGGGGCTACAATCCGTATGTATGGCATCTATGATCTCAGACAACACCTGGTACTGCTTGAGAGGATCGTCGCCGAGATAGTTGTAGTTGATGATATCTATGGCCTTGTTGTCCAAACTTTTTATACGGTTGCTGGGATAGTACTCTGCGCGAAGGTCGTGGAGCATTATCAAAGAGTCGATAAGCTCCTGTCTGCGAGCCGGATTTTTGGCATTCTTGCGAATGTCCATACGGAGAAGATTCTGACCGTGCAGGAGCATGTTCTGGCTGGCTGTCGGAGGACAAAGGGCTATGGCCTTTCTCCAGTGCGGAGCAGCTTCGTCGTAATTTCTCTGTTTGTAAAGCTCTGAATAAAACGAGAGATATTTGGTACATTCCACACTATCTTTTCCATACTTTCCCTGAGAAAAAGCAGGAAGAGAAATAAGCATTGCAAAGAGGATAATTGCGATTTTCTTCATTGTTTCCATTTTTAAATATTTGGCAAATTTAATAAAAATAATCAAATCTATTGGTATAAAGTTTTTACAAACCAGATATCGTGCAGGTCAAACGAGAGGGTAAACATGAAATATCTCTCCCTGATGAGGTTGTTTTCAACCGTACCTTTCTGGCCTATGTCTATTCCGAAAGTCACCGCATTGTAGTAGCGGAATACCGGAAACGAGACTCCGAGGGTTATTCCCTGCCTGGTAATGGTAGAGCCGTTCAGGGTAAAGTAGTTCTGCTCATAATAGGCGCCTGCCCTATAGGTCAAGGTCTTTAAATAATATCTGATGTCGTAGCGGTTGGGGGTCACCTCGAATCCCACCCTGAAAGCATTGGCCGTTGCAGGTTTTACCTCCACCCCGGGTGTCTCTTCCGCATAGGCTTTTGTCCAGTTGGAGCGCGTGTAATCAAATCCCACCATCCATTTCTCCGTATTTCTTATGGTAAATCCCACTCCGAGTTCAGCGGGTACCGACATGGTCTCGAGGGGAGTGTTTCTATAAAATATGGTATCCTTGCCACTTGCCGACAATCCGTAGGCGTAACGTATATTCTCGCCCCGGAAAATGGTAGGCAGATCGTAAGTTACTCCGATAGTGGCCGAAGTGTTGCCTGCCAGCGGCTGCCTGTATTGCAGTCCGAATTTGCCCGATACCGCACGGCTGACAAAGGTCCAACCCGAATTGATGGATCTGAATGAGGTATTGGTGGTAAACGTAGCGCTGCTGTAGCGATCTATCGTACCGAAATAAAACTGCAAGTCAGCTCCGACGCTGAGTCTGTCCCAGAAGGTGGCTCCCGCTCCAAAAAATGTCTGGTAGATGCTTCCCTGTCCAATTTTTGAGTATTTTATATCTCCGGCTTCGGCTATTATGTCGTCATTGCTCTCGGAGGTGACAAACTTGTACCCGACATTGCTGAAAGGCACTATACCCACCTTGAAAGCGGAACTCTTCCAGATTGGGAAGGAGGCAATGAGGTGGTGCATGTTGAAAGTGTTGTTGACGCTCTTCAGCAGATCGGAACCTGCCCCTCCAACCGCCGTGGCCGGGTTTGCCGCATAATAGATGTTTCCCTCTTCCATGCCGAAGTCGAGCATGAAGGATTGCGCCTGGCGCTCCGTCACAGCCGCAGGATTGAGATAATTGATATATCGGAAATTGCGGTCGCCGATGCCGATGCCTCCCATTGACAGGTTGTATGAGGTGCCCTGTTTAGCAATAGAGCCTACGCCGAACATGGAATAAGGGGTAAAACCGCCGTCGGCAGCCACTTTCTGCGCCGAAGAAGGGATAGCTGTAAAAAGCACGAATAGGGCAGGCAAAGCTGCCGCGACTCTTCTGAATTTCCGTATGGTATTATTGTTCAGCATAAAATTGTGCTACCTGTGAGAGCCCCATCAAAACAAGGTTATGAACGACAAATATGGAACTTTTAAGTTTTTCAGCAAAATAAATCGCATCCCCTCCGGTAAAAATCACCGTTCGTTCAGGATACTCTCTCCTATATCCTTCTATCTCAAACATTATGCCGAGAATATTTCCCGCCGCCATGGCACTCTCCAGATCGAAACCTATGGGAGATATTTTCTCCTCCTTGTGAGACTCTATAAAGTCCCTCGGATTGAGTAGCTGAATACGCTCCGCAAAGTGTCCCAAAGCCCTATACCGGGTATTCAAACCCAAGGAAATAGCGCCTCCCACATAAGATGCCGGAGCCTCCTCTTTATGGCAATTGATAAATTCCACAGTAATGGCGGTACCGAAATCAAAAACCATAAGATCATTTTCAGGAAAGAGATTGTTAGCAGCCAAAATAGCCGCGATACGATCTGCTCCCATGCCTTCAGGCATATTGGCAAGCACCTCAAACTGCACGAGTCCCGTCTCCACCAGACGATTGCATTCGGGTACGTCCAGCACGATCAAACGATTGCAACACTCGTTTCTCAGCATCTCCTCAAGAGCAGGATCGTCGGCGCGAACATTACTTAAAACGGCCACATCCGCTCTTTGGCCCGGATGTTCCGCTGCAAAAACATCACGGATAAACTGTTGGATATCCTCTTCCGCGCAGCGGTAAACCTTTCCTATCTTTTCATTGTCGGCAAAGGCCACCTTGCACGCGGTGTTGCCGATATCTATAAGCAAATACATTCTATCCATATTATCCGGTTGGGGCAGCAAAGGTAAGAAGATTTTGGAATCTAAATAAGTTTTGAGAGAAAGAGGATGGCTTGACTCACATCCGGGATGCTCTTTACCCTGATATAGAGTTTCTCTTTTACCTCATTTACCCTACAGCGGTCACCAAGTGATTGAATGGCGGTAAGTATCTTCGGAAAGAGATCTCCTCTATAATAGGAGTGCATGCTGTTGGAGATGAAATAGGCCAGCATTACACCGTTTTTTAAAATTATTTTCTCAAATCCGAGATTTTGAGCCACCTTTTTGAGCTGCACTATGCGGATCAATTCTTCAAGTTGCACGGGTATCGGACCGAAGCGATCCTCCATCTCCCTGCGCAATGCCTCAATCTGCCTCTCATCGCTGATATTTGTGAGATCCTTGTAGAGACGGATTTTTTCCGAAGCCACTTGTACATATTCGTCAGGTATATAAGCCTCCAGATCGGTCTCTATCTGGGTGTCCACCATTGGAGCGGATTGCATGGTATCGGGCATGACCATCTCTTCTCCTCTGCCGATCCTCTCTTCGCGAAGCTCGCTCATCGCCTCGTTGAGGATGCGCATATAGGTCTCAAATCCCATTTCGGCAATAAATCCGCTCTGCTCCGCTCCCAATAGGTTGCCCGCCCCGCGGATATCCAAATCCTGCATCGCAATATTGAATCCGCTGCCCAAATCGGAGAATGCCTCAATGGCTCTTATGCGTCTGCGGGCATCCTCAGTAATGGATGCGATAGGGGGTATCAGCAGATAGCAGTAGGCCTTGACATTGGAGCGGCCTACCCTGCCTCTGAGCTGGTGGAGGTCACTCAGGCCGAAGCGTTGCGCCTGATTGATGATCATGGTGTTGGCGTTGGGAATATCTATGCCGTTTTCTATGATGGTGGTGGCCAGGAGTATGTCGTGCTCTCCGGCAATAAACTCCACAATCCTCTTCTCCAGCACCTCCGGCTCCATCTGTCCGTGTGCCACACATATCTGTGCTTCGGGTACCAATCGTTGCAATATGTCGCGTACCGCTAGAATGTCTTCTATCTTGTTGTGTACAAAAAAGACCTGTCCTCCCCTCTCCAATTCGTAGTTGATGATATCGGTTATCAACTCATCCTTAAAATTTATCACCTCCGTATAGACCGGTTTGCGGTTGGGCGGAGGGGTGTTGATAATGGAGAGATCCCTCGCTCCGAGGAGAGAAAATTGGAGCGTTCTGGGGATGGGAGTGGCTGTGAGGGTGAGAGTGTCGACATTGCTCCTCATTTGGCGTATCTTCTCCTTGGAGGAGACTCCGAACTTCTGCTCCTCATCGATGATGAGCAATCCGAGATCCTTGAAGAGTACTTTGCTGTTGAGGATGCGATGAGTGCCGATCAGGATATCCACCCTGCCCGCCCTGAGCTCTTCCAGTATGCGAGATATCTCTTTTGTATTGCGCAATCGGCTGATATATTCCACCCTGCAGGGGAAATCTTTCAGACGCGAGGAGAAGGTATGATAATGCTGAAGCGCAAGAATGGTGGTCGGCACCAAAACTGCCACCTGCTTACTGTCGCAAACAGCCTTGAATGCTGCTCTGATGGCCACTTCCGTCTTACCAAATCCCACATCTCCGCAGACCAGACGATCCATAGGTCTATCACTCTCCATATCTTCCTTTACTTTCCTGGAAGCAAGGGCCTGATCGGGAGTATCTTCATACATAAATGAGGATTCCAGTTCGTGCATGAGGTAATTGTCGGCTGAAAATGCAAATCCTTTTGAATGTTGTCTGGCGGAATAGAGTTTTATCAAGTCATCCACTATATCCTTTACCTTGGATTTGGTTCTGGACTTGAGATTTTCCCATGCCTTGGTGCCGAGTTTATAGATTTTCGGCGGTTCGCCATCCCTCGATTTGTATTTGGAGATGCGGTGAATGCCGTGAATGGAGACAAATACCACGTCGTTGTCTTTATAGACCAGCTTTATCGCCTCCTGTACTTTCCCGTTGACATTTGTCTTGACAAGACCTCCGAACTTACCCACTCCATAATCTATATGTACCACATAATCTCCCATTTGGAATGCCATTATCTCATTTATGGTAAGACGTTCCGATCTCTCAACTTGTCGTTTGACCTTTATCTTGTGATAGCGCTCGAATATCTGATGGTCGGTATAGTAGCAGTTTTTCGAAATTCTATCCACATAACCCTCATGAAGGGTAAGCGGCAGAAAATTGGGGCGTACCTTTTCACCGGTATCTACCAATATCTGCCTGAGACGATCGGTCTGGGCCTCATTTGGGCTTAAGATAGTCACGCCATATCCCTGGTCCATCTTGTTTCGGATATCCTGCGAGAGAATTTCGAAATTTTTATTGAATGTGGGCTGAGGAATCACTTCATTTTCTCCTGTGGGGTTGACCCCTCTCAGATCCCATAAAACAGCATTTTCGGGTAGAATTTCCCAGAATGGGACCAGTGAATTCTCATCTATTCCCTTATGAATGTCGGGAAAAATATCCACACTCTCCAAACTCTCCTTCGAGAGCTGGGTGTTGATATCGAATTTTCTGATGGATTCAACCTGATCCCCAAAAAAATCTATTCTCACCGGCAGATTGTCTGCGAATGAAAATATATCTATTATACCTCCCCTCAATGCAAACTGTCCCGGCTCCGCCGTAAAATCCACCTTTTCAAATCCACTTTCGTAGAGCACTTCCTTTATAAATTCGTGGGAGAGCCTGTCGCCCCTTTTTATTGAAAGTATGGTGCGTCTGATTTCGCTTTTCCTGAGTACCGGCAACTCCAGAGCTTCCGGATAGGAGATTATTATCAGAGGTTTGTGCCGGGAATTGTTCTCCATATCCAGCAGCCGGTCATTTATTACAAACGAGCCGGATCCTACTTTTTCAGACCATAAAGCATCGGATGCTCCCTCAAACGAGTTTAAGGCTGATAGTGTGGCTGTACGCTGCACTTTGGCAGTAGCCTCTTTCAGTTCATTTTTATCTGTCGGGGATGGGTAATAATAGATGCACTCGTCAGAAAAGAAACTATAAAAATCGTTGGTAAGGAAATAGGCATTCTTCTTGGTATCTGCCAATACGATATGTACTGATGGATGTTCCATCAGGGAGATTACCGATGTTATGTAAACCGCCTTTGCCGAGGAGGTAAAGCAGTTGTCTACATAATTCCTTGGTATATTTTCGGGAATATGCACCTTATCTTACCGCAGCGCCTATATCCATTTTGGAATAGAGTTCGGAGAGTTCCGACAGATCCACCGAACCCTTTTTGTACCACTTTTCGATTATGGGATTGAATGTTTCGAAAATAGCCTCCTCGTAGGGAGCAAGACGCTGAATATATCCGGTTCCCTCTCTGTTCCACAGAAGATCAAAACGGAAATATTTGCCTCCATTTCCTCTGGAAACGGGGAATACACCCGCTTTTCGAGCCATTGCGAGATCACAAATCTCACAATTCTTAGGGTTGAGACCTTCGCTGTTTTCACCTCTGGCCACTACCTGTGCGGGAAGATCTTTTCCACTTTTTACAAATAGGGGAACGGCAACACTTACCGGAGGATAACCTACAATACTCCACATAACGGTCAGCTCGGGATTTTCACCCGGAAGCACACCCTTTACCACACTCGAAGCCGAAGTGGATTTGCGGGGAATGAAATCCTGATCTATAAACCACCCGCCTGGAGCTGCTTCAGGATTTTCAGCGAGGTTGATATCGAGCAGGGAGTGATAAAAATTGCGTGAAAGGGAATTAAAAATCCATTGCACTGTCATAGGTTGGTTCTTTACGAAACGATCACGGAAGATATCACTCGCACTCACATAGCGTATGTAGCCCATGCCCTTATTCATCTTACCCGTAAAAGAGTGATTGGTATAAATGAGATAACCTTCCGGAGCGATTGCCGGATCATTGGCATCTACCTTAATCCAATCTTTGGAACTAACTTCATAGTAAGCGGCTCCACCCTCGGCATCGATGACACCGAAATTTGCCTCCACTCCGGTAGGAAATTTCATTTTGGAGAGCATTTTTTCAAAATCGGCCAGAGTCCTGCAAGTGGCGAGTGCATTGTACATAACCACCCCTTCCTGATCCTGAACGGGAGATTCCTCATCATTGAGATTGTATGAAGCGGTATTCATAATGGAAAAACCTACCTCATTGGTACCCATCCAGGCCTCTTTGGTATCCTTGGGACTATCTACTAATCCTATGAAAGCATATTTGATATTTCTATCCTTGGATTTATCAAAATATTCAATGCGATTGTCCAGAGTGCCCGTATCACGATGTTTCCAAAGTAAAGGACGTCCATCAGGAGTAGCCTTTCCCGTGATGATTGCCGAGGTGCAGGCATTTGTTTCCTGTAACGGGATAAAAAACAAAACAGCTATGAGTGTAAAAAGAATTCTTTTCATTTTGTATTGTATCTTTATTTTAAGTTTATAATCCATTAAAATCAGAAGAGTAGATTTTCCCTTCCGGGAATAGTAATGCCGAGATGTTTATAAGCAAGTTCCGTAACTACCCTGCCGCGCGGAGTCCGGGATAAAAAACCCTCTTTTATCAGAAAAGGTTCATAAACCTCCTCAAGAGTGCCCACATCTTCACTAATGGCTGTAGCTATCGTACCGGCTCCAACCGGCCCTCCCTTGAATTTTTCAATAATGGTGGTAAGAATTTTATTGTCTATGGCATCCAAACCCCTTTTATCTATATTGAGCGCATTCAAGGCTATTCGCGCTATTTCAAGATCTATTATACCGGTACCTTTAACCTGAGCAAAATCTCTAACCCTTCTGAGCAGTGAGTTGGCAATACGTGGAGTACCGCGACTGCGCAAAGCTATTTCCCAGGCAGCATCTTCATTGATTTCTATACAGAGAATGGAGGCACTTCGGATGATAATTCTTTTTAGTACCTGCGCATCATAATATTCCAGATGAGATTTTATACCGAACCTAGCCCTCAAAGGAGAAGTGAGAAGTCCGCTGCGAGTGGTAGCTCCTATCAGCGTAAATGGATTCAGGGTAATCTGTATGGAACGTGCTCCGGGCCCCTTATCTATCATCAAATCTATGGTATAATCCTCCATTGCGGAATAGAGATACTCCTCCACAATAGGCGAAAGACGATGGATTTCATCAATAAAGAGCACGTCACCCTCTTCAAGGGAAGTTAAAAGTCCTGCCAGATCTCCGGGCTTATCCAAAACCGGACCGGAGGTTATTTTCATATTTACCCCGAGTTCATTGGCCACAATATAGGCAAGAGTGGTCTTCCCAAGACCCGGAGGACCGTGTAACAGTATATGATCCAGAGCCTCGCCTCTAAGAAGCGCGGCCTGAACAAAAATCTTAAGATTCTCTATCACCTTATCCTGCCCGGAAAACTCCTCAAAATCTTTAGGACGTATCTGTCCCTCGATGTCGCGTTCTCTGGAAAAGGATTCCTCCCTCGGATCAAATCTTTCTTTACTCATATCTGACGTTTGCGCTCGAAAGCGTTTTAAACATTACAAAAATAAATAATATTATTTAAAAAAGAATAGTTGTATTTATTAGTGTGTTGATAATGTGGATAAAAATATTAGTTAAAATATCGAAATTATATAAACACAATATAAACATGAATATGGTTTTATCGATGCTATTTAAGATTGTTTTGTTGATGTTGTTTATAGTTTAATAATTATTTATAAACAAGTGTCTCATGTTGACAATGTTTGTAAAAGAATTTAAAAGGAGATTTGTAGATTTAACAACAATTGTTATGGTAATATTTTTTATAAAAAGTTATCAAATTGTATCAACAAGGAATCAACCGTTATAAGGAGTTATTAAAAATAAATTTGGGGCTGCCTTTATATAAACCAACCCCAAATTCATATTATTTTTTAATAAATAATTCGTACCCTGTACCCCGCAACCCGAAACTACTCTTTCAATTTGGCTGAAAGAAACTCACGATTGAGTCTGGCAATATGTGCTATGGTGATACCTTTTGGACACTCCAATTCACAGGCACGGGTATTTGTGCAACTACCAAAACCAAGTTCATCCATTTTGGCAACCATAGCTTTTGCGCGTCTGGCACCTTCAATCTTACCTTGCGGCAAAAGAGCGAGAGAACTTACACGAGATGCCACAAAGAGCATTGCAGAGCCATTTTTGCAAGTTGCAACACAAGCGCCGCAACCCACACAAGCAGCTGCATCCATACTCTCATTAGCTTTCTCTTTCTGTACGAGGATAGCGTTGGCATCGGGAGCATTTCCGGCATTTACCGATATATATCCACCTGCCTGAAGTATCTTGTCAAATGCTCCCCTGTCGACCACGAGATCCTTTATAACCGGAAAACCACGGGTCCTCCAAGGCTCCACGGTTATGGTTTCACCATCCTTGAATTTGCGCATATAGAGTTGACAAGTAGTAATCTCATCGTCCGGACCATGTGCACGGCCATTGATGTAGAGCGAGCAGATGCCGCAGATACCTTCACGACAGTCGTGATCAAATGCTACGGGATCGGATTTTTTATCTTTACAACCTTTGTTGACTGCAACAGGGTCTACACCCTCATTGACCAATTGTTCGTTGAGGATATCCAACATCTCGAGGAAAGAGGTATCCGGAGAGATATTTTTTACTTTGTAGGTCTCAAAGTGGCCCTTACTTTTGGCATTTTTTTGACGCCATATCTTTAATGTAAAATCCATAAATTTTCTCCTTACTCATTATATCTTCGCATAGCTTCGCGAAGCAACTTTTACAAATTCAAATTTCAAAGGTTCTTTGTGTAGAGTGGGCTCCTGGTCGTCGCCCTTATATTCCCATGCGCTTACATACATGAAGTTTTCATCGTCACGCATGGTTTCCCCATCCTCGGTTTGCATTTCCTCGCGGAAATGACCACCACAGGATTCACGGCGATTCAGGGCATCCAGTGCCATAAGTTCTCCGATTTCCATAAAGTCGGCAACCCTCATCGCCTTCTCAAGCTCCTGATTGAATTCATTGTTCTCACCCGGAACAGACACATTTTGCCAATATTCTTTACGGAGTTTACGTATCTCTGCCATTCCTTTTTTCAAACCCTCTTCGTTGCGGGCCATTCCCACATACTCCCACATTATGTGGCCAAGTTCTTTATGAAACGAATCAACGCTGCGCTTGCCTTTTACATTGAAGAGTTTATCGATCTTGTCGGTGATGGCCTTTTCTGCCTCTGCAAATGCGGGATGATTTGTGTCGGTCTTGGGGTCAAGAATCTTGCCGGCCAGGTAATCACCAATGGTGTAGGGAAGGATAAAATAACCATCTGCGAGGCCCTGCATCAGGGCTGAAGCCCCTAAACGGTTGCCGCCGTGATCTGAAAAGTTGGCCTCGCCTATGGCGTAGAGGCCGGGAAGAGTGCTCTGGAGGTTATAATCTACCCATATTCCACCCATGGTGTAGTGAATTGCCGGATAAATCATCATGGGCTCTTCATAGGCATTGACGTCAGTAATTTTTTCATACATCTGGAAAAGGTTGCCGTATCTTGCTTCGATGACATCCTTTCCAAGCCTTTCAATTGCCGTTGCGAAGTCGAGGAATACTCCCCTGCCCGTATTGTTTACACCGAAACCTGCGTCACAACGCTCTTTTGCGGCACGGGAGGCCACGTCTCGAGGTACGAGGTTACCAAATGCGGGATACCTGCGCTCCAAATAGTAATCCCTGTCCTCTTCAGGAATCTGCGAACCCTTAATCTCTCCGGCCTGAAGTTTTTTGGCATCTTCTATCTTTTTGGGAACCCAGATACGCCCGTCGTTACGCAGAGACTCCGACATCAGGGTCAGCTTGGACTGCTGGTCTCCTTCTACGGGAATACAAGTGGGATGGATTTGCGCAAAGCTCGGATTTGCAAAGAATGCTCCTTTCTTATAACACTGCCAAATCGCAGAACCATTACAGGTCATTGCGTAGGTGGAGAGAAAATAACAGTTACCATATCCTCCGGTGGCTATAACCACAGCATGTGCACCGAATCTTTCGATTTTGCCTGTTACAAGGTTACGGGCTATAATACCTCTCGCTTCACCGTCGATTACTACCAGATCAAGCATTTCGTATCTGGGATATGATTTTACGCGACCTTTGGCAACTTGACGGTTGAGAGACGCATAAGCGCCGAGAAGCAGTTGCTGTCCGGTTTGGCCACGCGCATAAAATGTACGGGAAACCTGTCCGCCTCCGAATGAACGGTTATCGAGAAGTCCGCTATAATCGCGTCCGAAAGGAACGCCTTGTGCAACGCAATGGTCGATGATGTTATTGGAGACTTCCGCGAGGCGGTAAACATTTGCTTCACGGCTACGGTAGTCGCCACTTTTTATGGTGTCGTGGAACAGACGATAAACCGAGTCATTGTCGTTTCGGTAATTCTTGGCAGCATTGATACCGCCCTGAGCTGCGATGGAATGTGCCCTGCGTGGTGAATCGCTTATACAGAAAACTTTAACATTATAGCCGAGCTCTCCCAAAGAGGCAGCCGCAGATGCGCCGCCAAGACCTGTACCAACAACGATTACATCTAGTTTGCGTTTATTGGCAGGGCTTACAATACGGATGTTGTTTTTGTGAGAACTCCATTTTTGCTCGAGGGGTCCCTCGGGAACATGAGAAACTAATTTTGTCATTATAGATTCAGGAGTATTGTTATTTATACCTTTTTAAAACTATTTTAAGGCGCAAAGATACCATTTTATTTATAACTTTGCCTTCAAATCAATTTTTAGGCTCAATTTGGAAAGATTTGTTACAGCGGGTGGCATTGCCGTCCATATTCTGGATTCGGAAAAAGGTGAAAAATGCATAATTCTGTTACATGGTTATCTTGAGACCATGTATATATGGAGCGAATTTGCAGACCTTCTTTCACGACAATATAGAGTGATTGTGATTGATATTCCGGGCCACGGCCTTACAGACTATGCGCCTGCCGATCAATCGGGCAACAGAATCAATACAATGGATTTCTGTGCCTCTGTCGTAAAGGGTGTCCTTG
The DNA here is from genome assembly GCA_002305275.1 of Bacteroidales bacterium UBA1392. Taxonomy (GTDB): domain Bacteria; phylum Bacteroidota; class Bacteroidia; order Bacteroidales; family UBA932; genus Cacconaster. Next base: position 30,370 of record DBQO01000026.1, read on the forward strand.
ATAAATGTAATGTTTCAAAAGCGGTAATAGGAGGCCACTCTCTTGGTGGTTATATAGCCCTCGCTTGTTGCCGTCTCTATCCCGATACCTTTGAAAAGCTGATTCTTTTCAATTCTCACCCTTATGAGGACCCTGAAGAGAAGGCCCTCGACCGTAAACGTGAAATAGATATTATAGAGAGTGGAAAGCTCCCAGTACTGGCCTCAATGTCCATCCCCAAAATGTACAGTAGCGCCAATTTGCGCGCTATGGACGAGAAAATACGTGAGACGATCGAACTTTGTGAAACCCACGACCCTATGGGCATAGTAGCCTCTATTAAAGGGATGCAACTTCGTCCGGATGGCTCCTCAGTACTACTGGATGGCTCAATTCCCTCCATGGTGATTGTAGGAGATCAGGATAGCTTCATGCCCGGCCCAATGATTGAAAAGATGCGCGGGAGCTTTCCAAAAGTGCGTTTTGAAGAGCTCTCAGGATGCGGACACAATTGTTTCGTAGAGCGTCCATACGAAGTACTCGAAAGGGTTCTTTCCTTTTTAGGATAATAGTTTTATTCCTGCTTTCCCATCAGTTTTACCACCTTTTCTACCGGTAGGGCCTTTACGGTTCTTCCCCCCATGCCGGTTACATCGGTGGCCATGAAGAGAGAATTCCATAGCGCCTCGGCGGTAGCTTCGATAGTAGCCTCAAATAGAGCTGACATATCGTCGTTGTGGAGCAGCGTAGGGTTGTAAGTCGCAGTAGATTCGCTGATGAGATTATCCTTGTTTACAGAAAGGGCTATAACATAGTCTCCACTGCCGTTGGAAGCTATACCACCGGTCTTCGCAAGCCCCATCATCGCCCTTTTGGCCATTCTTTTAAGGTTGCGTGCATCCACCGGAGCATCAGTTATGACCACCATCATACAGGAGCCGTCGGGGCTAAGCTGCGGATCTTGACCGGATTTTTCCTCTTCTACTGCCTTTTTAAAGCTATACTGGCCCAACATTTCTCCGATAGGAACTCCATCTACTTCAAGGATGCCGCCATAGTTGGATTGTACCAGCACTCCTACCGTGTATCCTCCCAGGGATTTCGGAAGTACACGAGATGAGGTGCCGATTCCACCCTTAAAACCGAAGCATATAGTACCTGTCCCCGCTCCCACGGATCCCTCCTCCACCGGACCACCTGATGCAATCTCTATTGCCTTCAGCACATGCTCTGCCGTGACGTGCCTTCCGCGTATATCGTTGAGCCCACCATCATTTGTCTCGCCCACTACCGCATTTACGGAGCCCACAGATTCATTTCCTTGCTGTGCGAGCGTGTAGGTTATTACACCTTCAATCCCTTGAGCCACGGATAGAGTGTTCGTAAGGATAATCGGGGACTCCGTATTGCCGAGTTCTTCTATTTGAGTCACTCCTGCAAGTTTTCCGAAACCATTGCCTGCATAGACGGCAGCAGGGCATTTAAGACGGAATAGATTGCCTTCGTGAGGAATGATGGCCGTCACTCCCGTACGGATGTTATCTCCCTTAATGATAGTTATCTGTCCTACTTTTACTCCCGGCACGTCGGTAATTGCATTGTGTTCTCCTGTACGGAAAATACCGGGTTCTATGCCGTAATCTCTGATTCTGCCTTGAGACAATAGAGAAATGGAGATGAGAGACAGAGTAGTTATGAGCACCAATCGTTTCATATCGAATAATTTTTTAATCTTATATTAATACAAATATAGTTTTACTTTTGTAAAAATTTTGAATTGATGATAAAAAAGGATCAAATCATAAAGTCGAGCAGTGATGAAATGGCGGCTTTCGTCGCCATCATTCCACAAGGTGTTGAGGAAAGAGAGGTCAATGAATATCTGGACGAGCTGGAGTTCCTTGCAGAGACGGCCGGAGTCAAAGGTGGTAAGCGTTTTACCCAAAGGCTCGAAAAACCAAATTCCCGCAGCTACATAGGAAGAGGCAAATTGGATGAAATAGCTGCTTATATAGAACAGAATGAGATCGATTATCTTATTTTTGATGATGAGCTCTCTCCTTCCCAGTTAAGAAATATAGAACAAGCAGTCGGGATAAGGGTCATCGATCGCACAGGTCTCATATTGGATATTTTCGCGCAGCGAGCCAAAACGGCTTATGCAAAAACGCAGGTCGAACTGGCACAATATCAATATCTTTTACCCAGATTGACCGGTATGTGGACTCACCTTGAGCGTCAGCGAGGCGGTATTAGCATGAGGGGTCCCGGTGAAACTCAGCTGGAGACCGACCGCCGCATAGTCTTGGATAAGATTGCAAAACTAAAGGAGCAGCTTAAGAAAATTGACCGTCAGATGGCCTCTCAAAGGGGCAACCGTGGCTCATTAGTGCGTATTTCCCTGGTAGGATATACCAATGTCGGGAAGAGTACCATTATGAACCTTTTGGCTAAAAGTGATGTTTTTGCCGAAGATAAACTTTTTGCAACTCTTGATACGACTGTCCGTAAGGTGGTCATAGAGAATGTACCCTTTCTTTTAAGTGATACTGTCGGTTTTATCAGAAAACTTCCTACACAACTTGTTGAATCTTTCAAAAGTACTCTGGATGAGGTCAGAGAAGCGGATATTCTTATGCATGTCGTGGATATTTCACACCTCAATTTCGAAGAGCATATCAGGGTAGTCAACCAAACTCTTCTCGACATAGGAGCCAAGGAGAAACCCTTATTTGTTGTTTTCAATAAAATTGACGCCTACAGGCATGAAGTCTATGACGAATTTTCACTTCAGGAAAAGAAACTCAATAATTATACCCTAGAGGAGCTAAAAGAATCGTGGATGTCCAAAGAGCATACTCCCTGTATATTCATCTCAGCAAAAGAAAAAACCAATATTGAGAAGCTTCGTTCCGACCTTTACAAAATGGTGGCGGAGATACATGCAGGGCGATATCCTTTTGACACTTTTCTTTGGTAATTTTCTAAAACTTTTTGTTCGAGGTTTTCACTCAAAACAAGCATATAAAGTAAAAAATGAGGCCGACTTTGAATGGTCGGCCTCAACATTTACTGATCTGTAGCTTCGGTTAGCGGAGCTGGAATAATACCGGGAAGGTATAAGTAACCTTTACCGGCCTTTCTCTCTGCTTGCCGGGTGTCCACTTCGGTGACATGGAGACGATCCTTACAGCCTCTTTGTCAAGCGAAGCATCAACGCCCCTGAGTACTTTAATGTCTCTTACAGATCCATCTGTGTAAACTGTAAATTGCAGTGTAACACGACCCTGAACACCATTTTCCTTGGCAAGCTCAGGATATACAAGTTTACTGTTTACCCATTTGGAGAAATCATTGGCGTCGCCACCCTGAAATTTGGGTTTCTCCTCTACAAGTGCAAAAGGAATGGCCTCTTCTTCAACCTCTTCTTCCTCCACAACTGCTACATAGTCCATAATTTCCACTCCGATGCTCGCATCGTCCTCCATATCTATAAATAGATTGTCGGTTACAACGATGTCGTCATCCACGATGTCGATAATGTCGGACAGAACAGGAATCCTTGGAGCTTCTGGAGGTGGAGCCTGTTCGTGTTGGGTTACTGGAATAATCTCCTCCTCAACAACTTGAGATTCGATTGAAATGTTGACGGCCTCTGCTTTTTCAGCTGATGTCCATTCAAAAGCAAGTAATACAACTCCGAGTGCGATTATCAGTCCAATCTCTCTGAACAATAATTTCTTGTTTTCAAGATCTGCTTTGGGTGTTTTTTTAACTTCCATATCAGTATTTTATTTTTGTTTGTCCAAGTTTTGGTCCATTTGACCTTGTAATCGGTAAAATTAGTAAGAAAAAATCATTTATAACAAATTTTTTGTTGATAATTTTATTTTATTTTTCTTATTTGTCTGATAGTCAGTTTGTTAGGATTTTTTGCCACTTTTTATAATTGTTGGTATTTTTTATATCAACCCATTTTTCATCTATTCTAACCCTTTCTCACATTTCTCATATTTGCATGCCGCCCGACAGAAACTTGCATCATACCTTCATTACTCTTTTACTTCCGTCACTTAATCCTGATCTTTAGCTTTTTCATTTGTTATTTTAAACAACCACATTTTTAACACTTGACATTTTTTTACTTCTAACTACCACCAATTTTTTATTTTTTTTGTCTGTTCTACGCTCATTTCACTATTTTTGCAGCAAAAAATACGCCATACCCGCATGTTTTCTAACATTAACCAAAGTTTATGATAAGTTTTTTTAATCAGGATATAGACTTTAATTTACCCGGGAAGCGAATCCTTTCCAAATGGTTGAAAGGCATCCTCCTCGAAAGAGGATCCCATGTTGGACAAATCAATTATATCTTTTGTAGTGACGACTATTTGATCAACATCAACAGAGACTTTCTCGGGCATGATCATTATACTGACGTTATAACGTTTGATTATAGTTCAGACTTTGAGATACAATATGGACCGAACTCCATAAGTGGCGACATTTATATAAGCATTGATACGGTCAGCCGCAATGCCGAACTTTATGATGAGGGATTCGACAAGGAACTCCACCGCGTTATGGTTCATGGATTACTTCATCTAATAGGTTTTGATGACACAACGCCTGAGCTTAAAACAGAAATGACTCAACAGGAGGATAGGGCTCTTCAACTCCTCTCATTGAATAAAAGGTAAATGATAACTCCTCAATACGATATAATAGTGATTGGCGCAGGCCACGCAGGATGCGAAGCTGCCTTAGCAGCTGCAAGAATGGGTTCGAGAGTCCTGCTAATTACGAAAGACATGAACAAAATTGCTCAGATGTCTTGTAATCCGGCCATTGGTGGAATCGCAAAAGGACAGATAGTTTGCGAAATAGATGCCTTGGGTGGTTACTCAGCCATTGTTACCGATGCCTCAACCATTCAATTCAGGATGCTCAACCTTTCAAAAGGTCCTGCCATGTGGAGTCCGCGTGCACAGTGCGATAAACTACACTTTTCCATGAACTGGCGCTATGTCCTTGAAAATACCTCAAACTTAGATATTTGGCAAGATACTGTAACCTCCATAACCTTCAAGGAGTCCAATATTTCCGGTGTCCGTGTGGCTATGGGTGCAGAATTCGATTGTAAGATCGTTATTTTAACAACAGGTACCTTTCTAAATGGCAAACTCTATATCGGAAATGAAGTTGTTCATGGAGGAAGGATGGGGGAGTCCCCTTCTCTGGCCCTGACTGAGCAACTATCAGCTCTCGGTTGTACTACCGCAAGAATGAAAACCGGCACTCCGCCCAGAATAGATGCCCGCTCGATAGATCTCTCTAAACTAGAAAAGCAGGATTTTGATCCAAATCCTTCCAAGTTCTCTTACCTTCCATTTAAGACAAGTATTCAAAGGGGCAAGGAGCAGAAACCCTGCTACATTGTGCATACAAATAATAATGTGCATGATATTCTCCGTACCGGTTTTGAGCAATCTCCACTTTTCAGCGGAAAGATCAAAGGTATAGGCCCTCGTTATTGTCCCTCTATCGAAGATAAACTCAGAACCTTTGCCGGCAAAGAGTCTCATCAATTATTTTTAGAGCCGGAGGGCTGGAATACCCACGAATATTATCTCCAGGGCTTTGCATCTTCGCTTCCTCTATCCGTACAGATCGATGCCCTGCAAGAGATTGAGGGATTGCGCGGTGTTAAGGTTTTTACTCCGGGGTATGCTGTAGAATATGACTTTTTTGATCCTACAGAGCTTCATCCCACGCTTGAGTCCAGGATTGTTCCAAACCTCTATTTTGCCGGACAAGTCAATGGTACTACCGGTTACGAAGAGGCAGCAGCTCAAGGATTGATGGCCGGAATAAATGCACATCTTAAACTCAATAATAAGGAGCCCTTTATACTAAAGCGTGATGAGGCTTATATCGGGGTCCTGATAGATGATTTAATTACGAAAGGCGTGGACGAACCTTATAGAATGTTTACTTCACGCGCAGAATATCGCATTCTTTTAAGACAGGATAATGCAGACAACAGACTTACCGAGAAAGGATATCAATTAGGCCTTGTAGACCAATTTAGATACCAGTTTACACGACTGAAGTATGATTTAATTTCTAACCATATTGACTTCGCTAATAATACTACCTTAACCCCGGAAGATGTTAATGATTACCTAAGTTCCATTGACAGCGCCCTATTGTCACACAAGAAAAAGATTTCAGATCTTCTATCCCGTCCTTCCACATCTATTAGCGCTCTTCTCAAATATGTTCCACGTGGAACAATTATAGATTTTAATTTATCAGAAAAATTATCGAAAATATCATCTATTGAAACAGAGCAAATAAGAAATCTTTTAGAGATGCCTTGGGGCAAAACGGAGGGTAGAGGAGAGATAGATCCTGAATTTGTTTCTGAAGAGATACTCAAATCAGCTGAAATCAGTATTAAATATAAAGGTTATATAGATCGAGAGAACAATATAGCTGAAAAAATACGACGCCTCGAAAATCTCAGAATTCCGGATGACTTTGACTTTTCAAAAGTCACTTCTTTGTCCATGGAGTGTCGTATAAAGCTCAACAGATATCGTCCGCGTACAATCGCACAAGCTTCCCGCATTTCAGGTGTCTCTCCTGCGGACATTCAGGTATTATTAGTTTATTTCGGAAGGTAGGAATTCTTTCCTATTAACTATTTTAGGCTATTTTCTTGATTATCAGCGTTTTGTAGACTATAAACCTCTATGAAACACAACAGATCTGTTACATTTTTTCAACAAATTCAGTATTTTTCTACCAGACAAAGTAGGTAGGCATAAAAACAAGCTGCAAATGTTCTTCGTGGCACGTTTGCAGTTCTGCTTGGCTTACTTTAGCCTCAAAGAGGAAACGAAAATGTAGAATGTGTGGATTCTGTCGCGAAGCTGTCGTTCAATGACGAAAGCAACAGGTAGGGATACCGTGTGTCATTCTGGATAGGAGAAGGAGGATTAAATATAGACTCTTCTATGATGTAATTCAGTAAGTAGTGGTTCCACTGAAAATAGTCCGACATCAATCTTTCGTCTCTTGTCAAAAACAAGCTGATCCCATCAAAATGGGAAATAAATGCCCGGTTTTCAAATAGAGGGAGTGACTCGGAATTTCGGTAGATATGTGTATTAAACCCAATTTTGTCATAGAATGAGACAATTTCTGCATTGGAAGGGTGGACAATCATAAATTTCCAGCCCTGTTGTTTGGCATTTTGTCTAATGTATGCTACAAGTGATTTGGCATAACCTCGACCACGATATGAGGGTAATGTTGCCAGGCCGCAAATGTATACTCCAGGATGAGAATCCCTATGTCCCCTGGTGCGCGAACTCGATATATATGATATGCTCATAGTTTGCACCACAGAAACGGCCTTTCCATCCTGTTCATAAACAAGTGTGTGTCTTGGGTTGCAATTTTTTAGGAAGAAATCGACATACTCCTCGCTTGCATCAAAGCTCTTCTTGTAGATGTGGCGTATATCCGATATGTCCTGTTTTGTAGCTGAGCGAATCATATCTAAGTTTGGCTATTCTAATCCTCTAATTTGTCACTCTTAAATATTTCGTTGATGAGATTTGCGTATTTTTTGTGGATGTTACGACGTTTGAGTTTGAGAGTCTGAGAGAGCAGATCATTTTCGGCACTCCAGTCATCCAGCACAATCCTTTCACGCTTAATGGCTTCATGTGCCGCCAAAGTCTTGTTTACTTTCTCCACTTCAGAGTGAATAAGTTTTACAATCTCTTCGGCAGCGATGAGTTCCTGATCATTGTTGTATTCAATTTTGCGCTTCTGAGCATACTCCTTAAGTTTTGGAATAGAGGGAATAATGATTGCAGAGGCAAATTTTTGGTTTTCTCCGAATACTATACAATTCTCTATATATGGGGACTCCTTGAGACGCGTCTCAATTACTTGAGGAGCTACATATTTGCCCGCTGAAAGTTTGAATATCTCCTTTTTTCGGTCTGTAATCTTAAGATACTGACCATCAACAAGATAGCCTATATCGCCCGTGTGTAGCCAGCCTTCTGAATCTATTATTTGAGCTGTAGCTTCCGGATCCTTGTAGTAGCCGAGCATGATATGAGGTCCTCGAGTCAATATTTCGCCGTCTTCGGCAAATGAGAGCTCCGTACCTCCAAGCGCCTTACCTACGGTACCGATGACGTTTATGCCGTCAGCAGGGCTGTTTACTGCAATTACCGGGGAGGTCTCGGTCATGCCATAACCTTCATAGATATGGAGCTTGGCTGCGTTAAAAGTACGCACAATCTTAGCCTGAATGGATGATCCGCCGGATACCACAATCATTTCCTTGCCTCCGAGAGCGGCTCTCCACTTGCTATATACGAGTTTATCATAGAGATTGCGCCTGGCTAAGTATAGTTTCTTTTTGTTGTAGAAGTCAAAATTGTTGGCAAACTTCCATGCAAGTTTGTAGATTATTCTCTTGATTCCTTTCAGTTTCTTGCCGGCAGCCTCAAGCTTACCATACATCAACTCCAGTACACGGGGAACAGCACAAAAACCGTCCGCTTTACTCTCTGCCAGGTCTGCAGCGATCGTGCTTAGAGACTCTGCATAGTAGATACCTATTGCCAGCTCCTGATATTCATAGTTCATTGTCCTCTCATATACATGACTGAGGGGGAGGAAACTGAGCATTTTATGGTTCCAGTTCCATACCTGGCGCACTGCATGCCCATGGGCATTGGAGGTGAGGTTGCGGTGAGAGAGCATTACACCTTTTGGCAACCCTGTTGTACCGGAGGTATAGACGATGCTGCAACACTCATCCGGAGATATTTCAGCCTTATTGCGTTCCACGACGGGCGCAAATTGCTCTTTATGTTCAATTCCAAGCGCCTCGAGCCTGGGAAGAGAGAGTATCTCATCAGAGTCATCCATTATCATCAACTTGATATCACGCTTTATCTCTGAAGCAATCGGAGCTATCTTGTTGTAGAGACTTTTTGTACCTACTATGATAATTTCGGCATCGGAATGATCAAAAATGTGCAGATAATCTTTCTTACTCAACGTGCTGTACACCGGCACATGTATCATGTGGGCGAGATTTGACCCCATATCCACAAAATTCCACTCGGGACGATTGCTACAGATGGTAATTATCTTTGTTCCGGCCTTGTAACCGAGTGCCAGAAGACCATAGGCCACATTATGTGAGTGTTCAATGTAGTCATCAATGCTATATTTAATCCACCGGCCGTTTACTTTACGAGCCAGCATATCATCCTTTGGAGGAAAAGAGGCTTTCAAATTGGAAAGCAAGTCAAATGTGCGGGTAATTGTCATATTTAAAAAAAGTTAGAACTCCAAAGTTAATAAATAACCCCGAAAAATAAAAATAAAAAACAAGGGAGGCCCTCGCTCGGACCTCCCTCAACACATCACATTTGATTTACAAATCAGATTATTTCTTCATACTGCTTTGCAGATAGAAGAGTATCAATTTCCGAAGCGACGGAATACTTGATCTTAATCATCCACCCTGCTCCGTAGGGATCGTTATTGACGAGCTCTGGAGCTCCTTCAAGTTCAGGATTGACCTCAACGATCTCTCCTGAAAGAGGCATTAAAGCGTCAGCAACAGTCTTTACAGCTTCAATCGCACCGAATATTTCATCCTTTTCCAAAAATTCACCCTCTGTCTGGATATCGACAAACACGATGTCACCAAGTTCGCTCTGTGCAAAATCGGTGATACCTACTATGGCTGTGTCTCCTTCGATCTTAATCCACTCGTGATCTTTGCTATACTTGAGTTCTGCAGGAATGTTCATTATAAAACCGATTAAAATGTTAAAAACTGATTCCAAAAATGATTGTACAAATATAGCATTAATATTTGAAACCAACAAAAAAAACTCAAAATCAGAGGAGTTTGAGTGCTTTTTTAATCAATTCCTCAAGAGAGATGGAAGGGCTCTCTTTTAAGAGCTTATCCAGAGCCTTTTCAACACTGGGCTTGGTGAAACCCAGGAGGACAAGCGCTGTGGCAGCTTCCTGACGTAGGGCGGAAGGAGCAGCTGCACCATCAAAGGGGAATCCTGTGGGGGAAATACCTTTGCCGACTTTATCCTGAAGCTCCAGAATCACCCGTTGTGCAGTCTTGATGCCAATACCTTTAACGCTCTTGATGCGGTTGACATCCTGAGTGACAATCGAGTTGAAAACTTCATCGGGTGTCATGCTGGAGAGCATCATACGTGCCGTACCGGGACCGATGCCGCTTACTGAGATCAGATGACGGAACATGGTGCGCTCCTCTTTGTCAAAAAAGCCGAAAAGCAGCTCTTCATCTTCACGAAGATGCTGGTGAAGGTAGAGTTTAACGCTCTCCTTACTTCCTCTCTGGAGGCTGGAGTAGGTTGTGAGAGAAATTAATATGTGATATCCGATGCCGCCCGCCTCTATGGTAACATCCGCGGGATTGAGTTCGACAAGTATGCCCTTGATATAGTCGTACATTCTCTTTTAGTTTAATTTTCATGTAAAAATATGCTTTTTAGGCCAAAAACCAAAGTTTGTTTAGTACTTTTGCAAGTTATGGAGATTATAGAACAGATACGCGAAGAATTTCCGGCGCTGCACCAGCAGGTCTGGGGCAAGCCGCTAATATATCTGGACAATGCCGCTACCACGCAGAAGCACCGCATGGTACTGGAATTGCAGGAGCGTATGAGTGCGCGCACCAATGCCAATATCCATCGAGCACTGCATAAGCTAAGCGCTGATGCGACCGACCTCTATGAGGCGGGCCGTGAGGCGGTACGCAGCTTTTTGAACGCGGAGAGCAGGGAAGAGATAATCTTCACTTCCGGGGCAACTGCCGCCCTCAACCTGATAGCCTCTTCGCTTGTTCGCAGCCATCTGTCGAAAGGTGACAAAGTGCTGGTTGGTGAGGCTGAACATCACTCAAATATAGTCCCCTGGCAGCTTGCTTGCGACCAATACGGCCTATCGTTGGAGGTATTGCCGGTGGAGGAGAGTGGTGAGATCTCTTTGGAGCGGTTGAGTGGTCTGCTCAAGGCGGACAATCGTATCCGTTTGCTCTCAGTCAATCATATCTCCAACGTGTTGGGAATTATAAATCCGGTAGCTGAGATTGCGCGCATAGCTCACTCCAAAGGAGTATTTGTGGTTATAGACGGTGCTCAGGGAGTGGTACACGACAGAGTCTCTGTTCGGGAGATGGATTGCGACTTTTATGTATTCTCGGGACATAAAATATATGCACCTGCCGGCATCGGAGTTCTATACGGACGACGTACGCTCCTCGAGAGCATGCCCCCCTATATGGGAGGGGGAGATATGGTGGATAGGGTAAGTTTCGGTCGCACCACTTACGCTCCGCTCCCGTTAAAATTTGAGGCGGGTACCCCTAATTTTGTAGCTGCGGCTTGTCTCAAACCGGCATTGGAGTTTGCAACTTCCGTTAGGGATGATGTGCAGGTACGGGAGCATGAAAAGAGGATTGTGAGTACTATGGTGCAGGAATTGCAGCAGATAGAGGGACTTAAGATACACGGTTTGCCACGGGATCTATCCTTAAAAGTGCCCATTTTCTCTCTGAGTATTGAGGGAGTTCATCCATCCGATCTCGCACAGATGCTCGACAAGATGGGTATAGCGGTACGCTCCGGATTCATGTGTGCAGAACCGCTTGTAAGCCGTTTTTCGGAGCATGGGTTGCTGAGAGTATCTTTTGCGCCATACAACACTTTTAATGAGTGTGAAATATTTATAAACAAGTTGAAACTTGTAACAAATATGTTAAAATGATTGAATCAAAGGCAAATATTAGGAGTATTAGCGAAATTGAGGAGGAAATTGTTTCCGAATTCACGATTTTTGATGAATGGCTCGACAAATATGAGTATCTGATCGAGTTGGGTAAAGAGTTGGAAAGTATCAATGAGAGTGATAAAACGGAAGAGAACCTTATAAGGGGATGCCAATCCCGTGTCTGGCTTGTCTGCCGAAATAGCGGAGGGCGCCTCTGGTTTGGTGCAGATAGCGACGCCGTCATCACCAAAGGCATAATCTCACTCTTGTTGAAGGTCTATAACGGCCAGAAATATGATGATATCCTGGCTTCCGATTTCTCATTCATAGAAAGGATCGGGCTTAAGGAAAATCTCTCCCCGACTCGTGCCAACGGCCTTTTGTCAATGATAAAACAGATTAAAGCTTATGCTTTGGCATACAAAGAAAAGGAGGTACAACAATGATAGAACCTAAAAGCGATATGGAGAAGGATATAATCCTTGCGTTACAACAGGTATTTGACCCCGAAATTCCGGTTAATATCTACGAACTTGGCCTTGTTTACGGACTTGAGGTGGATAAAGCCAACAATGTCACAGTGACGATGACCCTTACTTCACCAAATTGTCCTGCGGCTGATCAGCTTGTGGAAGATGTCAAAACGGCCGTAGAGGATGTTCCCAAGGTGGCAGACGTGGATGTTAAAATAGTCTTTGAGCCCGAATGGAACATGAAAATGATGAGCGAGGCGGCTCTTTTGGAGCTGGGGATGTTGTGATTTTCCTGCTATTGGGAAGCAATTTGGGCGACAGGGAAGCAAACCTTTCCGATGCTCGTAAAAGATTGTGTGAGGAGCTTGGATTTGAGGGAAAAGAGTCGTTACAGCTCTACTTTTCACCTGAAGTGAGGACTGAGGCCATCGGGTTTGAAGGTGCGTTTTTCCTCAACCAGATTATGGCTTTTGAGGAGCAGGGCATTACTCCCCGAAAATTGCTGAAGATTTGTCAGAAGATTGAGATTGAAATTGGGCGTGAGGTGCATCAGGCAGAGTTCGATGAGAAGGGAGGGAGGATATACAGTGACCGGATTATAGATGTGGATATTCTTGCCTTCAATGATGTGCGGTGCAATACGAAAAGTTTGACATTGCCCCATCCGCAGATTTGGAGCAGGCCCTTTGTGATGGAGATAGCGGCATTGCTGCCGGAACCTATTTTTAAACATTTTCAAGCAATTGTAAATAATTAGAAACGAATATATGACACAAGAAGAACTTTTTAAGACCCTGACGGCTCACGCTAAAGAGTATGGATTCATTTTCCCTTCCAGCGAAATTTATGATGGTCTTGGTGCCGTATATGATTACGGACAGATGGGAGTTGAACTGAAGAATAATATCAAGAAATATTGGTGGGAAGCGATGGTCCACCTCAACGAAAATATTGTAGGAATTGACTCGGCAATCTTCATGCACCCTAAAATCTGGGAGGCATCGGGTCATGTGGGGGCATTCAATGATCCTCTGATAGACAATAGGGACTCTAAAAAGCGCTATCGTGCCGATGTGTTGATTGAGGAGTATTTGGCCAAGCTTGAGGAGAAGATGAACAAAGAGGTGGAAAAAGGTCGCCGCAAATTTGGCGAAGCCTTTGATGAGGAACAATTCAGGGTAACCAATCCCAATGTTCTCCGCAACAAGGTGAAATGGGACGAAGTGCACGCCAGGATGGTTAAGGCACTCAATGAAAACGACCTTGCCGAACTTAAACAGATCATCATTGATTCTGATATTGTTTGTCCTATTTCCGGTACTAAAAATTGGACTGACGTACGTCAGTTCAATCTCATGTTCAGCACTCAGCTGGGTACCATATCCGAAGAGGCCGGCACTATATACCTTCGTCCTGAGACGGCACAAGGTATTTTTGTTAACTTTCTGAATGTTCAGAAGAGCGCCAGGATGAAGGTTCCCTTCGGAATAGCGCAGATAGGGAAAGCTTTCCGCAATGAGATTGTTGCCAGACAATTTATTTTCCGTATGAGGGAGTTTGAGCAGATGGAGATGCAGTTTTTCGTGCGTCCGGGCAGCGAACTTGAATGGTTCGAAAAATGGAAGGAGGCTCGTCTTGCCTGGCACAAGGCCCTGGGACTCGGTGACGAGAAATATCGCTACCACGATCACGAGAAGCTGGCGCATTACGCCAACGCGGCCACAGATATAGAGTTTGAATTCCCCTTCGGCTTCAAGGAGCTGGAGGGTATCCACTCCCGTACCGATTTCGACCTAGCGCAGCATCAGAAATTCACCGGACGTAAAATGCAATATTTCGATCCCGAGACCGGCGAAAGTTACGTCCCTTATGTAGTCGAGACCTCTATCGGACTCGACAGGACCTTCCTGGCGATCCTTTCGGCAGCTTATTCTGAAGAGGAGCTTGAGAATGGAGAGTCGAGGGTAGTGTTGCGCATTCCGCCCGCCATAGCTCCGGTCAAACTGGCGGTATTGCCTCTCGTCAAGAAAGATTCTCTCCCTGAGAAGGCCCGCGAGATAATGAATGAGCTCAAGTACGATTTCAATTGCCAGTACGACGAAAAGGATAGCATCGGCAGACGCTATCGCCGTCAGGATGCCATCGGCACCCCCTTCTGTATCACAATCGACCATGATACCCTGGAGGACAACCGCGTCACCATCCGCCATCGCGATACTATGCAGCAGGAGAGGGTTCCCATCGCCTCACTCCGTAAAATAATGGAGGAAAAAGTGAGTTTGCGCAGTTTGCTGGAGAAACTGTAGATAAGAAGTGGTGGTTCGGTATTTCCGAACAACCACTCGGAATGAATTTTTGAGGGTAAAACAGAAGAGAATTGAGTTGTTAAGAAATACTTAATAACTGAGATGATAGGATAAAGCACAAAAAACAGCAATAGAAAGTAGTCTAGTGCTGTTTTTTTAGTTTTATGATGTTAAAATTGTCTTAATTGCAGTAGTGATAAATTTGTTTTTCTTATATTTGGAAAATAACAAACAACTTTATGTCATTAGATTTATTGTTATGTAATTAGAAATAGAGGCCGTATGAAAAAAAAACATGAAATAACAAAGAAAAAAGAAGCTGATATAAAAAGTTCAGCTGCCGAGTATCTTACCTTTGTTGCTGCTAACGGCGATAATTATCAAAGCATTGAAATTCGGTACGAAGAAGAGAATATTTGGCTGACACAGAAGATGATGGCTACATTGTACGATGTTTCAATTCCGGCTATAAACCAACATTTGAAAACAATTTTTGAAGATAATGAATTGCAGGAAGATGCAGTTGTTAAGGAATACTTAATAACTGCCGAAGATGGTAAAAATTATAAAACAAAACACTATAATCTTCAAGCAATCATTGCCGTTGGATTTAAAATCAATAATCAGCGAGCCGTTCAGTTTCGCAAGTGGGCCAATGGAGTTGTAAAAGATTACACAATACAAGGGTGGGTCATGGATGTTGATAGGCTCAAAAACTTTGGAACGATTCTCACGAAAGATTATTTTGAAAAACAACTCGAAGTTATTCGGGAAATAAGAGTTTCTGAAAGACGCTTTTATCAAAAAATCACAGATATTTATGCCACTTCGCTCGATTATGACCCAAATTCCAAAATCACATTAGAGTTTTATAAAAAGGTTCAAAATAAATTACACTGGGCAATTCACGGACATACGGCAGCCGAACTGATTTATAGACGTGCTGATGCAAAAGCAAATAATATGGGACTTCAAACTTGGGAAGCAGCGCCTTCAGGTAAAATCAGAAAATCAGATGTTGTTATTGCTAAAAACTATTTGCAACCGGATGAATTGCGAGCATTGGAGCTGATTGTTTCAGGATATCTTGATTTTGCAGAAAATCAGGCAAATCGTAATATACCTATGACCATGCAAGATTGGGCTACACATCTTGATCGCATTCTTATGGCAACTGAACATGAATTGCTTACAAACCCAGGCACTATTTCTGCTGAAGTGGCACGTAAACATGCGGAAACAGAGTGGGAAAAATACAGAATAGTGCAGGACAGACTTTTTGAAAGCGATTTCGATCGTTTTATTAAACTTAATTCAGCAGCGCAAAGGTTGAAGCTGATAATAAANNGGGGGATTCGAACCCCCGATACGGTTGCCCGTACGTCAGTTTAGCAAACTGATGGTTTCAGCCACTCACCCACCTCACCGTTGGGAGTGCAAAGGTATGCAATTTTGGCCTTTCTGCAAAATATTTCGGCATGTACAAAAAAATGGTTACCTTTGTCATCCCGCTAGGGAGACTATTCGGGATGTGGCGCAGTTGGTAGCGCACTTGGTTTGGGACCAAGGGGTCCTCCGTTCGAGTCGGAGTATCCCGACAAAAGGAGCGAGCAATGACATGAACCCCGAAAGTTAGAC
>DBQO01000014.1 GCA_002305275.1 Bacteroidales bacterium UBA1392
GTAAATTATTAACATATTAAAAAATTTTCTGTGTCTACTTTTTGCAAGCAGTGCACGGGGGAAACAAAATACACCCAATTACCTATGCAATGATACAAAAATAGCGTAATTTTACCTATGCAATGAAACATAAATTGCATGATTTTACCTATGCAATGAAACATTTTACTTATATTTGCACTTGAAAATCAAATTATTATTCAATGTTTAAGCGAAACATAGAAACTCAACTGCATAAATGGGCAGAAAATCCCTATCGCAAACCACTGATTCTACGTGGTGCAAGGCAGGTAGGAAAGACAACCGTAGTAAATCAATTTGCGGAAAACTTTGAAAATTTCATTTCGATTAATCTCGAAAAGTCTGCCGCTAAAAATCTTATGGAGAGTGTGGATGAAGTGAAAAAATTGATTCCGCTGCTTTTTCTTTATGCCAATAAAACACAAAAAGAGGGACGCACTCTGCTGTTTATAGATGAGATTCAAAACTCACCACACACCGTCTCATTATTGCGGTACTTCTATGAAGAAACTCCCGAGATTTACATCATCGCTGCGGGATCACTTTTAGAGACAATGCTCGACAAGCATATTTCATTACCTGTGGGACGAGTGGAATATATGGCCCTTCATCCTTGCTCTTTTTCCGAATATTTGGTTGCCCTAAATGAGAACGGACTTTTACAAGTGATTAATGAGAAAGAGAGTGTGAATATATTTCATCAACCGCTAATTGAGCATTTTGAGCGCTATGCCCTTATCGGCGGAATGCCGGAAGTGGTTGCTCGTTACGCTGCTGACCGAGATATTGTCTCCCTTGGCAAAACTTATAACGAGCTATTGAACGCATATAAAAATGATGTTGAAAAGTATGCCGAAACCAATACGCAAGCTGCTGTTCTCCGTTATATATTAGAAGAAGGATGGGCTTTTTCAGGGCAAACCATCACTTTTGGTGGTTTTGCCGAATCTCCATACAAAGCCCGTGAAACAGGCGAAGCATTTCGCACACTAAGTAAAGCGATGTTATTGGAATTAGTCTATCCTACGACAAATACAATAATGCCTGCGACTTCCAACCTGAAAAAAACACCTAAACTTTTTTGGCTTGATGCCGGTCTGGTGAACTACGCTGCCGGTATTCAACGAGAGTATCTGCTGCAAAAAGATTTGATGGATACGTGGCGTGGTGCCGCTGCCGAGCAAATTGCTGCTCAGGAATTGAAAGCACTCTCAAATGACGTAGGTTTCAGACGAAATTATTGGCGGCGCAACAAACGTGGCAGTACAGCTGAAGTTGATTTTATTTGGATTCAGGATGGATTGATTATTCCGGTAGAGGTGAAAAGCGGACATAACGCCCATCTCAAATCAATTCATCAATTTATGGATGAAACCAACCATAATGTTGCTGTGAGAATCTGGTCGGGCAAATATGGGGTTGATGATGTTAAAACCAATGCAGGAAAGAGTTTTAGGCTGATCAATCTACCCTTTTATTTGATTTCAAAATTGGCCGATATAGTGAGAGAAACACTCTAAGTACTCGGAGATCAGAACTCTGAACCCGGGACTCAGAACTCCACCGCGTACCGCGTAACACGTACCCCGCAACACTTAGCACCCCGTAACCCGCAACCCTAACTTCACACTACATACTCTAAACTCAGAACTATTTTATTATTTTTGTGAAAATATTGCGACATGAATTATATCAAAACGGCCATAGAGGGTCCTGTGATTATTGAACCGAAAGTGTTTTATGACCACAGGGGTTATTTTTTCGAATCATTTTCCCTGAGGGAGTTTGAGGCAAATGTGCAAAAAATCAATTTTGTTCAGGACAATGAGTCCTTGTCCGCCAAGCGCGGGGTGATACGGGCACTCCATTTCCAGAATGGTGAGGCTGCGCAGGCAAAGCTTATCAGGGTAGTGCAGGGCCGTGTGCTCGACGTAGCGGTTGATATTCGTCCCGAATCCCCCACATACGGCAAATATGTTTCTGTGGAGCTCAGTGCTGAGAACAAGCGAATGTTCTTTATCCCGCGAGGATTTGCACATGGATATTTGGTGTTGGAGGACAACACCATATTTCAGTATAAGTGTGATAATTACTATGCACCGGAAATGGAGGGCACTTACAGGTGGAATGATCCTGCGTTGGCCATAGATTGGGGCATTGATCCGAAGGAGGTGATTCTCTCAGCTAGAGATGCTGAGGCACCGGCTTTCCCATCTTCCTGAGAGCTTCTCTGAGTGATATGCTCCACCAAGGGGTTTCCACTCCGAATTCTTCCCTTATTTTACTTTTATCCAACACCGAGTAGGCCGGTCTCCGTGCTGCTGTCGGATATTCTTCCGTAGTAAGCGGATTGACCTTGCAGTCAAGACCGCAATAGGTCATTATAAGTGCGGCAAAGTCAAACCATGTGCAGCTGCCTTCGTTTGTATAATGGTAAATATCTCCCCGGTGCTCTCCAATTTGCGGTATTATGGTCAGAATGGCTTTAGCCAGATCACGCGCATAGGTGGGTGTCCCTATCTGGTCGGCTACCACTCCGATTTCACTTCTTTCGCTACCGAGACTTACCATTGTCTTGACGAAATTGTTACCGTATGAGGAGTAGAGCCAGGCGGTGCGGATGATTACGCCGCGGCAACGGCTTCTGCGTATGGCGAGCTCTCCCTGACGCTTGGTGGCTCCATAAACGCTCTGCGGACGGCAGGGGTCACTTTCGCGATAAGCGCCTCTTTTGCGCTTTCCGTCAAATACGTAATCGGTGGAGATATGCACAAGCGCTGCATCTCGCTCGCGAACGCACCGCGCAAGGACTTTAGGCCCTTCGGCATTGAGTCGGGCGCTGAGTTCCTTATTGCTCTCGGCCTTGTCCACATTTGTATAGGCTGCACAATTGATTATAAGATCCACATCCTGTTCCTCCATCAGCTCCTTCACACGCCGGCTGTCGCAGATATCCAGTTGGAGCGTCTCTTCGTTAGGTAGGGCATCCGTAAATATCCAGTTCCGGTCATTTCCGACCAGTTCTCTCAATTCGCTACCAAGCTGTCCCAGCGATCCGGTGACAAGAGTTTTTCCCATAATTCTTTTGATTTAATAGTATAATGCAATTTGCATTACAAAAGTAGCACCAGTTTAGACAAATTGCAAATGACCGGTTTGTCAATAATGGGTAAACTGACGTAAAATAGACCATTATTTACTAAAAATCACTATATTTGTAGGTTATTACTTTAAAAAAAAGTTATATGGATTACAATACGCAAAGAGATATACTTCACCTGCCGGAGTACGGAAGGCATGTTCAGCAGATGATAGAGCAGGTCAAAAGGATTCCCGACCGTGAAAAACGTAATGAACAGATACGTGCCGTCATCCAGGTGATGGCCATACTCAATCCCCATATGAAGGATTTCCCGGACTATAAACAGAAACTCTGGGACCACATGTACATTATTGCGGATTTTGACATAGACGTGGATTCTCCCTATCCGAAGCCCGATAAAAAGGAGTTTTTCAGCCGTCCTGAGAAGATACAACTTGAAGAGAAGCCTATGAAGGCTTCCTGCTACGGCCGAAATATCGAGAATATGATCAATCTAATTGCAGCACGGGAGGATGATGATGCCAAGACCGAAATGATCTGTACTCTCGGCCACTATATGAGGCAACAATATCTCATCTGGAATAAGGATTCAGTCGCTGACGAAACTATATTCAGCGATATGGAGAAACTCTCGGGAGGTCGCCTGAAGGTGCCGGAAGGACTTCAGCTCAGCGCACTCTCCAGTGATGCTACATTTAATCGTCCGGGAGTAATGGCCCCGGGTACGTCCAAATCCGGATTCAGCAAAAAATCCAGGAACAAAAAGAAAAAGAAAAACTGATCTACGTGAGCAATGAACCAGTCAAAAGCAGCCAAAAATAAAAAAACGGGTAGGAATAAAGTCGCAAAAGAGTCCAGTGAGCCCTGGCTTTCCAGTGCGGATGCCCGTGTGTTGAGGATATTGCTCGGGTTTATTTTTCTTGCGGTGACTGTTTTTACCGTTGTGGCGCTTGTCTCATATATATTTACCTGGAACTCCGATCAGAGCCTGGTTCGGGATTCACAAGTGCTTTCCATTACTGCCGAAGAGGCTTCAAATTCGGGTGGCAGACTTGGGCTGCTTTGGGCGGATTTCCTGATTTCAAAGTTATTTGGTCTGGGAGCTTTAGCAGTGCCCTTCTTTTTTGGGGCGATTTCGATAGCCTCTTTCAGAATCAAAAAAGTAAATTTGTTGCGTTTCTTCATAGTCTCGCTTATCGGAGCCATTGTGATTTCGCTTATTCTCGCATTTGTTTCCGGTTTTACCAAATATGAGTTCTTTCTCGGCAATGGTCCGGGCGGATCTTATGGCAGACATGCCGTTTCCTGGCTTATATCTATGCTTGGCAACGTAGGAACCGGCAGCGCGTTGATTATACTCTTGCTTCTATGGCTGGTTTTGCTCAGCAAGAAGGTGGCGTTGCGTTTTGATGACCTTATGTGGAGTGTGGCCAATCGTCCTCGCAAGGAGGAATTGCCGGTCACTTCCGAGGGTTCTGAAATTGAGACGACAGAGGCTGTTGAGGAAGATACTCTTGGTGAAGATGCTGATTCTGATCCCGAATCCCGCGAGTTGCCCCAGGAGGCTACCACAGAGGTTTTCCCCGATCCCGATCCTTTCCCCGATAAAGAGGAAGAATCCCTATCTCCAACCGTGAGTGATAATCCGGATGATATCATCATACAGGTTGAGGGTTCGGAGCATGATTTTATAAAAAATCTTACGGAGGAGGAGAAATCTCGTCTCTTTGACCCCAGACTTGACTTGCCTGACTATCGCCATCCCTCACTTTCACTGTTGGATGATTATAGGGATAAATGGTATACCGTCTCAATGGAGGAGCTTGAGAAAAACAAAACCAAGATTGTGACAGTGCTGGGTCACTACAAAATAAAAGTAGTGGCCATAACTGCAAAAATGGGCCCTACGGTTACTCTCTATAAGATTCATCTGGCAGACGGTATGAAGATCTCGCAGGTGCGTAGCCGTGAAGAGGATATCGCTCTATCTCTCGGGGCAAAAGGTGTGCGTGTAGTGACGCTTATCGACTCGGTAGGTATTGAGGTGGCTAATGAGAATCCCTCCATTGTGCCGCTCAAGTCCATTCTCAACGACCCTAAATTCAAGAATACCAATATGGAACTTCCGTTGGCGATGGGTATTACCGTAACCAACGAACCCTTTTTCCTCGACCTTGCCAAGATGCCGCACCTGCTTATTGCCGGAGCGACCGGAATGGGGAAATCAGTAGGTCTCAACTGTATCATCACTTCGCTTCTCTATACCAAACATCCGGCAGAGCTCAAATTTGTCATGGTAGATCCCAAGAAGGTGGAACTGTCGCTCTATGCCAAGCTGGATAAACATTTCCTGGCAAAGGTTTCAGACGAATCCGAGGCCATCATAACTGATACACGAAAGGTAGTGAATACACTCAAGTCTCTATGCCTCGAGATGGAAGATCGTTATGATCTGCTCAAAATGGCAGATTTGCGCCATATCAGGGATTACAACAATAAGTTCCTGAACCGTCGTCTAAATCCACAAAAAGGTCACAAGTTTTTGCCATATATCGTGGTTGTCATAGATGAGTTTGCCGACTTGCTCGTTACTGCCGGTAAAGAGATAGAAGAGCCCATCGCCCGTCTTGCGCAGCAGGCAAGAGCTGTTGGAATCCATCTTGTAATCGCTACTCAGAGGCCCACCACAGATATAATTACAGGTACTATCAAGGCTAATTTCAACTCCAGGATAGCATACAAGGTGAATGCATCCATCGACTCAAGGACCATTCTCGATACGACCGGAGCCAACCGCCTTATCGGTCGTGGAGATATGTTGGTGATGTATCCCGGTGAGGATATCGTTCGCGTACAATGTGCCTTTGTGGATACACCCGAGATTCTTGCCGTTACAAAAGAGATTAGTGCTCAGGATGGATATGACCATGAATTTTATCTGCCGGAGGTGTCGGATGAGGAAGATTCCTCCGGAGGCAACGATTACGGAGTCAATCTCAAAAATCGCGATGCCCTATTTGAGGATGCTGCAAAGATAGTAGTGATGTCTCAACAAGGATCCACCTCTCTTATTCAGCGTAAGCTCGAGATAGGCTATGCAAGGGCGGGACGCATTATCGACCAGCTCGAGGCGGCGGGTATAGTCGGGCCATTCGGCGGCAGCAAGGCCAGAGATGTTCTGGTGTCGGATCTTGCCACTCTCGATATAATTCTCGAGACTCTTGACCGTGTCTAGCACGATGTTTGCACCCTATAAAGGTATGAGACGAATTCTCCTTTCACTGTCAATTTTATTTTTTTCCTGCACTTTGTGGGGGCAGGGAAGTGGCTTGCTTCTGGATAAAATTTCGCAAATAGGCAGTGTAACGCTTGAGTACACGCTGACCACCAACGCTTCTGACGGACGCCTTCTGATGGAGCAGCGAGGCACTATCGACATACAGAAGATGAGTTACCGCCTTACCAGTGATCTGCTTATCATCATCTCAGACGGTACTACCAGGTGGCTTTATAGTCCTAAGAGCGAAGAACTGGTAATATGCAGTGCAGATTACTCATCCGAAGACCCGCTGGAGAATCCTTTCTCATTGCTTGCATCCACGAGTATGGAGCAGAAGAAGGATGGCACTTTTAAAATAGTGCATAAGGGTGCTAACGGCTATGTTTATACCGTGCTTGTGAATTCAGTGTCAAAAAAGGAGACTCCCTGGGATGATTCCTACTTCATTCTGAATGTTGATTCGTTGTCTGAGGATGTAATAATAACCGATCTCAGATAATGCCTGCCTGATGGAATACCTCTCTTATGGATGTATAGCTGTTGGATAGTTTGGCAGGGATCTCTTCCACAGGTACCCACTCGGCAACCGCGATATTCTCCTCAGTCTGAGGCACGGGATCGGGTGCGGATTTGCCTTCATATTTCATTTCATACCATCGGGTGTGTTTAAGTATACGCTCACCCTCTCTGGAGTAGGTGTGATGTGTTACGCATATAAGATTGCCTATGGTAAGCCGGTCTATGCCGGTCTCCTCCGCTACCTCTCGCAGAGCACCCTCCTGACTGCTCTCTCCGGGCTCCAATTTCCCCTTGGGAAGGTCCCACTTGCCATTGCGCAGTATCATCAATATTCGTCCGGAAGGGTCGCGAACTACTCCTCCTGCTGCATCCAGAATACGGTATTTCGAGCATAGTTCATTGCAAACCCGCTCTCTGTCGGAGGTAGGGATATATAGCGAGGGCATACGCGATGACTTTTCGAACATCATGGGTATGTTTCCCAGATGCTCTTTTTCACCGACACTGAGAATAAGAGCGCAACTATCTTCCTCGGCATCGGAGGCCGAAGAGCAGACGATGATGTTACGGCTTTCAAAGTGGATACGATACATCGTTTTACCGAATAATATTATTACCTTTGCAAAGATAAGCCAAAATAGATTATGATTAAAAATATTGAAAAAATAGTTGCCCGCCATCTGCTTGAAATAAAAGCGGTACAGTTGAGGCCGGAAGAGCCTTTTACTTGGGCATCAGGTTGGAAGTCACCCATTTATTGCGACAACCGCAAAATTCTTTCCTATCCTGAAAAGCGTACTGAAATCTGCGGTTATTTAGTAGAAGTCATAAAAGAGCATTTCAATGATGTGGATATTATCGCCGGTGTGGCCACAGGTGCCATTGCATACGGTGCACTGGTAGCGCATGCCCTGGGATTGCCCTTTATATATATCAGACCAAAAGCTAAGGATCATGGTACCTTGGCCCGTATTGAGGGAGATCTGCCCAAGGGAGCCAATGTGGTTATTATTGAGGACCTTATCTCTACAGGTACAAGTTCGCTCTCAGCTGCTGAAGCCGTTTCCAAAGAGGGTGGTTTCGTAGAGGGTATGGTTGCCATTTTCTCCTATAATTTCCACAGGACACGTCAGGCCTTTGAGGATGCAAATGTGGAACTGCACATTCTGAGCAATTATGATGCACTTCTCGAAGAGGCGGTTGCGTCGGGTTACATAAAGGCGGAAGATCTCAAGGTACTTGATGAGTGGAGATTCAAACCGGACACCTGGGGCAGATAGTATGGCAGAAGAGATTTGTGGCAAGACCGTAGTCATAGATAGGCCTTCCTATTCGATATATACCGCTTTTTCCGACCTTCGCAACTTTGTGGCCGCCATCCCGGAAGATAAAAAGGAGATGGTGACCGCCGATGCCGACACCATATCGGCAAAAGTACAGGGTTTTGAGATTGGAATGAGAGTCCATAAAAGAACACCTTTTTCGAGAATAGATTTTGAACAGGATGGGCAAGCCCCGTTTCCATTTCTTTTTTCTCTGATAATGGACCCGATGGATGACAACCGTACCTATTTTCATATTGAACTACGTGCAGAACTCAATACCATGATGAAAATGGTTATAGGCAACAGACTGCACGATCTGGTTGACAAACTTACAGAGGGCATAGCCAAAGCTGCAAGCGGTGAAATGCCGGATGAAGCCTTTTTTGATGTTTCCCGCTGAGTTTATCCATACTCTTGAAATTCATTTTGGAGAGGAGCGTACTCATCGCCTTCTCTCTGCTCTTTCAGCAGAACCTTCACTATCGGTTCGTGCAAACCTTGCAAAAATCTCTACGGAAGGACTTGCAGAGCATTTTTATGACTATTATGACGGCATCGTACCCTGGTGTCCGGAGGGATTGTATCTCAAAAGCAGACCCTCATTTACATTGGATCCTCTTTTTCATGCAGGATATTACTATGTACAGGAGGCCTCCTCAATGTATACCGGAGTGGTGCTGAAACGGGCGATATCACAATTATCTGAGGGATCACCATTCGATCGGTTTGGGGTTTCTCCTTCAAGCGGCCGTCCGGAAGGCTCTATTTCGACTGAGGGGCCCGGACTTCGTCTTCTGGATCTCTCTGCCGCTCCGGGAGGTAAGAGCACGCATATTCTTTCGATTATCAATCCAAACGATCTTTTGGTCTCAAATGAGGTAATCCGTAGCAGGGCTTCAATCCTGGCTGAGAATATTGCTAAATGGGGATATCCCAATGTTGTGGTATCAAACAATGATCCAGCAGATTTTATCGCTCTTTATGACTTTTTTGATATCGTTCTGGTGGATGCTCCTTGTTCGGGCGAGGGGATGTTCCGCAAAGATCCCGATGCCCTGAAGGAGTGGTCTGTGGATAATGTACGCCTATCTGCTTCCAGGCAGAGAAGGATAATCTCGGATATATGGCAAGCTCTCCGTAGTGGCGGATATTTCATTTATTCCACCTGTACGTTCAACACTCTCGAGAATGATGAAAATGTGGCTTGGATTGCTTCAGAGCTTGGTGCTGAACTCATCGAGCAGCGTCAGTTTCTCCCCGGAGAAGAGAGAGGGGAGGGATTTTTCATCGCGCTATTGCGCAAAAATGGTGACTATTATCCATCTGTATCAAGCAAGATTTCGGATAATAAAAAAAATCAGATTCCTGCTTGTGCCTCATTTGTATCGGCAGTTGAGGGACAATTTACATTTGCTTCGAAGGGTGATTTGTGGAGGCTATTTCCGGCTGCTCTCGCTGCGGATATAAAGAGTCTGGAGTCTTCTCTCAAAGTAATTCGTTCGGGAGTGGATGTTGCTTTGCAGAAGGGGCGCGATATGGTGCCGGAGGCCGACCTGGCGCTTTCCACGGTTTTGGATAAAAAGGCATTTCACACAGTGGGACTCTCTCTGGAGGATGCCTTGAATTTTCTCTCCAGAGACAATCTCGTATTTGGCCCTGAAGTTCCTTTGGGCTATTTGTTGGTCTGTTTTGAAGGTGCCCCTCTGGGTTTTGTCAAAAATCTAGGTCGCCGCTCCAACAACCTGCATCCGGTTTCCCGCAGGATAAGAATGAAATCCTAATAGTTATTCATTTTTTTGATTTTACTTCCGCTTTGTCAAGAATGTTGCCGTAGCGGTCAAGGAGAGTGAGTACCATTCTCCTTTTATTTACATCGAGGTGGATGGCTCCGACAGTCATTGCGCCTTCGCTCCAGCGGAAGCGGATTTTATCAAGATTTTCCGTAAGCGGATTGGGAGTGGGTACGCCACGCTCATTGTCGGAGGAGGGAGCCTGAATATATACAGTACCCTTTTTGCCATCGCTCTCTTTCCCCTGATAAATTGCATTGGTGCGCACATAGATATGGTTGTTGCCCGCCAGGGCCAGGTCTATGCCAAGTTCGTCAAAAAGTTCGCTCCACCTCGCATATTGCGAGGTTTTGCCACTGTCACCAAAGAACCACTGGTAATGTTCACATACTACACGGTATCTGGCAGGATTATTTTTGACTACCTCTCTCACCCATTCCTGAGCAGCGTTCAGACCCTCTTCTTCCCTCATGCTCTCGTTGTTGAGCATTATGAATTGAGTATCTCCCCAGTAAAACCAGTAGCAGACCCCCTCTTCTCCTTTATATCCGTTACGTGGATAAAAACTGGCCTCTTTAAAATACTCATTTGTATTCTTAATATAACCACGTGACATATTGTCGTGGTTTCCGTTTACACCGGCCCACATATAATTCTTAAAATGCACCTCTTCATACATCTCCTGCCAGAATGAGTAACTGCCTCCCCAGGAAATGACATCTCCAAGGTGGAGTACCCAGTCAAATCCGGGGTCATATTCCCGCACCTTATCCATCATTGCCATTGCATTGTCAAGACGGCCGCGCAACGGTGGATAGACGTGAAAATCCGAAATGATACAGGCACTCCAGCGGTTGCTGCCGGATGTTCTGAATTTATAAGTATCACTGGTACAACGTTCGCTGACAATGCGGTATTTGTATTCTCTACGGGGCTTCAACTCTTCGAGGGCTGCTTCATATTTGAGGAAAATAGCATCTTCGTAAAAGTCGGTGCCATCTGCTTTTTTGGAATAGACCTTGTCAAACACCGTGCAAAGATGGCTTGTTCCCTCCATTGTTCTCGATTCTTTCCATTGCGTATCCCGTGCAAGAGTGTATTCTATGGCACACTCCGTGATGGTTGTATCTGCTCCCCAGCTGATGTGCATAGCCTTTGAGGTGTTTTCTGCCGGGCATGTGACTATGGAAAAGAGGCCCTGTCTCTGTGCAGTAAGAGTCGAGGATAGGATTGCAAGTATTGCTGAAAATAGAATCCGCTTTAGAAGTGTTTCGAAATTCATAATGAAAAGTTTGTCTGTTTGATTCTCAAAATTAAGAAAAAATGTCAGAATGGATAGAGCAGTGGTATAAAATTCATGCGGCTCATCTCCGTCAGATTGGAAACAAGCCGCATTACTTAACCTAAACTTAAACTATGAAAAACTTCAAAATAAGTATATGCAATCTATGTGCCAAAGTTGAAAAAAGTGTTCAAAGTTTGAAAAATTTTACCAAAAATCTCAAACTATGCGAAGTTTCGCAAATTTAAGCAAAAGAGTCTTCTCACCTGAACTGTCAAACTTTACAACTGCTTTGGCATTGGCATCATTACTCTCAAAGGATATAATGGTGCCGAAGCCGAAAGTGGCATGTTCAACCCTCTGTCCCACTTTCAGGTCGTATATGGCTGAGGGCTGGAATCCTTCCGATGGTGTATGTTTGCTACCCCGGGAGAAACTCTTCGTTAATTCATATCTGCGCAACATGTCAGGCCTATTCTGCATACTTTCTTGTCTGCCGCCTACCCTTTCCGCAGGTGTAGCAAACTCTTCTCTCATATATGGCATACGCGGTTGATCATCAATGGGCATCTCAAGGTGGCGACTGTCGATCTCTCTGACGAAACGGCTGACCGGATTGCTCTCTTGCTGGCCCCAGCGCATCCTGTTGCGGGCAAAACTGATCGTTGCACACTTCTGAGCCCTTGTCAAGGCCACATAGAATAGCCTGCGCTCCTCCTCTATATCCATATCACTTCCATTCAAACCTGAAGAAGGGAAGAGGTTTTCCTCCATCCCCGCTATGTAGACATAGGGAAACTCAAGTCCCTTGGATGAGTGAACCGTCATCAGGGTAATCTTGTTTCTGACCTCCGCCTCATCCATCTCCTCTTCCTCACGATCCATTTCAGACATCAGCGAGATATTTTCAATATAGTCGTTAAGGGTTACGATTATCTCCTCTTCCGGGGAGTCGCTCTCCATTGCCCTTGTCTCCCTCTCTTCATCCACAAAACTTTTGATGCTATTATAGAGTTCTTCTATATTCTCAAATCTGGAGATTCCTTCCGGAGAGTTGTCATTTTTAAGTGAAGCCAGGTAGCCTGAGTCATTACCGATGCGTTGTGCTATGGTAAATGCATCGGTGGTGCTCCACTCCTGATGAATCGGCTCCATCATGGTGACGAAGTTCAGAAATTTATTGACTGCCGCCGGCTTGAGTCCTACTTCAATAAATTTTTCATGGGGGAGGAAAATAGCCTCATAGAGCGAAGAACCGGTTTCCGTTGCTGCATCTGACAAGCGACTTAGGGAGGTACTTCCAATTCCGCGGGCAGGCACATTGATTACTCTGCGGAAGGCTTCGTCATCGCGTGGATTGACTATCAAACGAAAGTATGCCAACATGTCCTTAACCTCGGCACGATCGTAGAAAGATTGGCCGGAATAGATGCGGTAGGGGAGGTTTCTTTTGCGTAGGGCCTCTTCCAGCACCCTCGATTGGGCGTTTGTACGGTAGAGGATGGCAAAGTCCCCATACTGCGCCTTGTCGCTGAAGATTCGCCGCATTATTGAGGATGCAGTAAGGTAGGCCTCTTCCTGCTCGGTGAAGGCCTTTATGATACCGATTTTTTCACCTTCCGCACCCTCTGAGAAGCACTCTTTCTTGAGGCGGTTGCTATTATTGGCAATCACGCTGTTTGCCGCCTTGACGATGGTCTTTGTCGAGCGGTAGTTCTGTTCCAGTTTGTATTCGGTTGCATCGGGGTAGTCCCTTTTGAATTTGAGTATGTTCTCTATTCTCGCTCCGCGAAATCCGTAGATACTCTGAGAGTCATCACCCACCACGCAGATATTTCTGTGTGGCTCTGCAAGTTTTTTGAGAATGATGTATTGCGCATGGTTGGTATCCTGGTATTCGTCCACAAGGATATAGTCGAATTTGGCTGAGATAGCCTCTCTCGCTTCAGGAAAATTTTTCAGCAGAATATTGGTATTTAGGAGGATGTCGTCGAAATCCATTGCTCCTGCTGTTTTGCATTTTTTGACGTATAGCGCATAAATATCGGCTATACGGCCTCTCCTCGATGCGGCATCGGCTTCCATCAAAGATGCATCTGCATAATAGCCACTTACCGTTATAAGATTGTTTTTGGCCAGTGAAATCCTGGATTGTATTTGAGCAGGCTTGTAGATTTTGTCGTCAAGCTGAAGCTCTTTTATACATTGTTTGATGGCATTTCTGGAGTCACTCTGATCGTATATGGTAAATTCCCGCGGATATTCGAGTTGCTGCGAATATTCCCTTAGGAACCTTATGAAAATTGAGTGGAAAGTTCCCATCCAGAGCCTTCTTGCGCTCCTTTCACCTACAATGGCCGCTATCCTTTCCTTCATTTCTCCGGCAGCCTTTTTGGTGAATGTCAAAGCAAGCACTCGGGAGGGATCGTATCCTTGAGAGAGAATATTGGCAATTCTACAGGTAAGCACCCTGGTTTTGCCTGAACCGGCACCCGCAACGATAAGTGAAGGCCCTTCTATATTGCTGACAGCCTCTTTCTGTGCCGGATTCAGCTCTTCAAACATTTGTTCTATCCTACCTTTCATAAATAATTTATAATTATGCAAAAATAAGCCCGAGAAATTGCATTTCAAAGGATTGAATATCGTTTTTTATACATAACTTTGCGGCTGATTGTGTAAATACTTAAGTGTTAAATCAATAATATGAAATAAAGAATGTCAGAACAAATCAGATTGAAGAAGGGACTGGATTTACCGGTAAAAGGAGCTGCCCTTCGCAAAATATCCATGACAGTTGTTCCTGATGTTGTCGCCCTCAAACCTACCAATTTCCGTAGTCTGACTCCGAAAATGTTGGTAAAGGAGGGTGATACCGTTAAAGCAGGTACACCCATCTTTGCTGACAAGAAAAATCCGGAGATACTATTTACATCTCCGGTAAGTGGCACAGTTGATACAATTGTACGAGGAGAAAAACGCAAATTGCTGGAGGTAAGGATCAAATCCGACAACCTGGGAGCGGCTGTGAAGTTTAACGTACCGACAGGAGCTTCCCTAAACAGAGAGAGCATCATCAAGCATCTGCTTGAGAGCGGTCTATGGCCCTGCATCAAACAGAGACCTTACGGCATCATCGCCGATCCCTCCGTTACTCCCAAATCCATATTCATATCTGCAATGGCCACAGCTCCACTTGCAGCTGATCCGGAGTATGTGCTAGGGGGAGAACTTGATGCCATCCGGAAGGGTCTTGCGGTGTTGGGCAAGCTTACTGAGGGAGGTGTTCATCTCTCTCTCGATGCAGACAAGGCTGCTTCAAGCATTTTCAACAAATTTGACGGAGTCGTCTATCACTACTTTAAGGGGCCTCACCCCGCGGGCAATGTTGGAGTACAGATTAATCACATCAGCCCGATTTCCAAGGGTGAGACTGTCTGGACGGTTGATCTGTTTTTAGTTGCAGCCATCGGTAAATTGTTCTTACACGGCGTGTATGATACAAGTCGCATCATTGCAGTTGCCGGTCCGGCAGTTGTGAATCCTTCTTATGTGAAGTGTTGTGCAGGAGTTTCGATGGAGCAGATCTCAGACCTTTTCAATTTCGCACATGGCAATATCCGAATTATCAGCGGTGATTTGCTTTCCGGCAAAGCCGTAGGCAGAGAAGGTTTCCTCGGTTTCTACGACAATCTTGTGACAGCTCTCCCTGAGGGAGACTACTACGAGATGTTCGGATGGGTAAAACCTTTCCGGCTGAAGAAATTCAGCTCTTCACGTACTTATTTTTCGTGGCTGATGCCACGCAAGAAATATAATATGGACACCAATACCAATGGCGGAGAGAGGGCTTTTGTACTCTCTGACGTTTATGATAAGGTGCTTCCCATGGACATATATCCTCTCTATCTATTCAAGGCTATTTTAGCCGATGATATAGAGAAGATGGAAAACCTCGGTATATATGAGATTATAGAAGAGGACGTGGCTCTCTGCGAGTTCGTTTGTCCTTCTAAAATCGAGATTCAGTCCATAGTTTCCAGAGGTATTGAACTTATGATTAATGAGATGTCATAAATAGGAGGTAAAGCATGAGCAAACTTAGAAAATTGACGGACAAGATCAAGCCAACCTTCGAAAAGGGTGGCAAGCTCTCATTCCTATACTCGACTTTCGAGGCTTTTGAGACTTTTCTATTCGTACCCAATACCGTAACGGTAAAAGGGGTGCATGTCAGGGATAGCGTAGACCTCAAACGAGTTATGACTACGGTCATGATTGCAATCGTACCCTCTCTGCTCTTCGGTATCTTTAATATCGGATACCAGCACAATCTGGCAGCCAATGCAGGTATGGAGTTTTGGGAGATGGTTTGGTACGGATTCCTCAAGATTATCCCTCTCTACCTGGTTTCCTACATAGTGGGTCTGGGAATCGAATTTGCCTCGGCGCAGATCAGAGGCCATGAAGTTAATGAGGGTTATCTAGTTACCGGACTCCTTATTCCGCTTATCGTTCCCGTCACTACTCCTTTGTGGATGCTTGCACTTGCGGTGGCATTCGCAGTAATTATAGGTAAGGAGATTTTTGGCGGTACAGGTATGAATATATGGAATCCGGCACTGCTGGCCAGGGCATTTCTCTTCTTTGCTTATCCCAGCCACATGTCGGGTGACAAGGTATGGGTTGCAGGAGTAGATGGGTTTTCCGGCGCAACTCCTCTGGCTCAGACTTCAGAGGGACTCTCCTCTCTACAATATTCGGTAAGCGATATGTTCTTCGGTTTTATACCGGGTTCAGTAGGAGAGACTTCTACTCTGGCTATCCTTCTGGGAGCAGTAATACTAATCTACACGGGGATAGGCAGCTGGAAGATTATGATCTCAACGGTTGGCGGAGCCCTCGTATTGGGTTTGATTGCAAATCTTGCGGCTCCATCCCCCGATTCTGCAATGGCAATTCCGGCCTGGTACCATCTTATCATGGGAGGTTTCGCTTTCGGTACCGTGTTTATGGCAACAGACCCGGTTACAGCATCGCAAACAGAGCACGGCAAGTGGATCTATGGTTTCCTTATCGGAGCACTTACAGTTATCATCAGACTCTTCAATCCGGGTTATCCTGAGGGAATGATGCTTGCAATACTTCTGATGAATACCTTCGCACCGGTGATTGACCATATAGTAGTAGGCAGAAATATAAAACGCAGATTAAAAAGGGCAAAAACAGTATAGATTATGAAATTGAATACCAACAACAATATCTACACGATCCTCTATACCACCATTCTGGTGGTGATAGTAGCAGGTGTTCTTGCCTATGCATCGACTGCACTTAAGCCGAAACAGCAAGAAAACATCGCACTGGAGAAAATGCAGTCGCTGCTGCGTACGGCAAGACTTGGTGAGGATGCATCTGCTCAGGATAATAAGAGCGAATATATTAAAGCTCTCTATTCAAAGCATATGACCAACGATTTTGTACTCAACTATGAGGGTAAGGTGATTGAGGGAGAGGCCTTTGAAACCGACCTTCAGGCTCAGTACAATATAATCAAACAGATTGTTGCAGCCAAGAC
>DBQO01000044.1 GCA_002305275.1 Bacteroidales bacterium UBA1392
AATGTTGACATACTCAAGACCCAGGATTGGGACGTATCAGTAGGTGCCAACTGGTCATACCTTCACAACGAAATCCTCTCACTCTCCGAAGAAGGAGAGAGCATCGTTAGCACCCCGCAAATTTGGAAAGAGGGCTACAACTTCTACCAGTTCTACACGAGAAACTATCTTGGAGTTTGTCCTGAAGACAATCATATGGGCAACTCACGCCTAAAAGCCGGTTATCCGATGTATGCAGAGGGTTCATTCTATGCGAAAGGTGAGACTGTTAATCAGACCGTAATACTAAAGGACGGCACTAAGATCGAGGCAGGTGGCACAATGCCTTACGACA
Source organism: Bacteroidales bacterium UBA1392 (assembly GCA_002305275.1). Classification (GTDB taxonomy): domain Bacteria; phylum Bacteroidota; class Bacteroidia; order Bacteroidales; family UBA932; genus Cacconaster. Next base: position 335 of record DBQO01000044.1, read on the forward strand.
GCTACAACTATTATCCCACTAATCGTAATAACGCAAGTTCTATGATTCTTGACGGCATTACTGCCATTCCCAAAGGATTTGGCGGTTTCAACGCAAATGTAAGATGGAAAGACCTTTCGCTTTCAATGTCATGGGCTTACAGATATGGGGCATATCTCTGGAACGAGGCGACCGAACAGATTGGCAATGACGGATACTACACATTCCACAGGAACATAGCTGCCCATCAGATTGACACTTGGTCACCTTCAAATCCCAACGGAACACAACCTCTCCGTATCGTTGGTAACAACCAGGGTGGTTACTACTACTCAAGCAAATATATTGAGAACGGTGATTTCCTAAGACTAAAAGACCTGACCCTCTCTTACAACATTCCCCGTAATATCCTCAGTAAGATCAAGATGGTAGGTGCCCGTGTATACGTATCAGGCACCAACCTGATTACATTCGCCAAATCAACTATTGATCCCGAAGTTACCGTGAACGGTTACTACTATTATGATATGCCTGCTTTGAGATCCGTTTCATTTGGTCTCGAAGTAAGTTTCTGATTATGATATTCAACCCTAAATTAATGATGATACAAATGAAAAAATTTATTTTTAGCATAGTAATTGCGGCCGGTATGGTGTTCGGGCTCTCTTCTTGCGAAGGTTTCCTCGATAGAATGCCTACCGACTCCGTCGTATCTGAGACTGCTATGGCAACGCTCTATGACGCAGGGGTTGTTGTTAACGGTCTTTACACACCACTAAAATACTACACCATGTATGGCTCCTGGTGGGCATATATGGGCGATATGAGAGCTGACAATATCTATCCCCGAGAGGTCAGCGGCACAGGCAACATATTTTACTGCCTTGAATATGAATCAGAAGCCAACACTTATTTCAGTTTTTGGAGCAACTACTACAATGTGATCATGAGGGCCAACTCCATCATCGAGAACATTGAAACTCTCCCAGCATCAGGTCCTACAGAGGTTGCACAAAAAAATGATTATCTGGGACAGGCATATGCTGTAAGGGCTCTTTGCTACTTTGATATTGCCCGACTATACGGATACCCCTACCTTAAGGATAAAGGTGCTTCTCTAGGCGCAGTTATCCTTGAAACTGTGGCATCCCCTTCAGAGGCAAAGGTTCCCAGAAAGACAGTTGCCGAGACCTATGCACTCGTGCAAAAAGATCTCGAAACTGCAGTCGGACTGCTCTCCAAGCAGAAAAACACAGGTCACTTCAACTACTGGGCAGCAAGACTCCTCCAGGCTAGAGTACACCTCTACAAAGGTGAATATGCCAATGCATACACCTGTGCTACCGAAGTTATCAACAGTTCTCCCTACAGGCTTGCCACTAACGAAGAGTATCTCGATTATTGGGGCAAAGAGGGGCACGATGAGAGCGTACTCGAGCTTCTCGTGACTGTAGACAGCGACATTGACCCTGATGGCGGGTTCTACACAATCTATCACAATATGTGGTTTGATGACAAGAACGCCGGTGGATCGGTAATCCCCACCCTCAAATGGAGAAACCTTTTTAAAGATACTCCCAATGATGTACGCGGCCAGATGATTTCTTACGATGATAAAGTAACAGGTGCACGTCAAACCGGTGAATACTGGCTCAAAAAGTTTATCGGCAACAAGGACAGAGTTTACACATTCCGTCGTAATAACCCCCGTGTGATGCGTATTACTGAGGCTTATCTAATCGCAGCTGAAGCCGCTTTGGAGACAAACAAAGCGACAGATGCAAACACCTATCTCAACAAGATACGCAAGAGAGCCGATCCTACAGCTCCCAATGTTACCGCAACTCTCGAACTGATCCAGTTAGAACGTCAGAAAGAGTTCATCGGGGAAGGTCATCGTTTCTTTGACGTAATGCGTCGTGGCGGAACCATAACCAGGAATCCCAACGACCCGCATGAGTACGCAGTAGGCGGCAGTTTCAAACAATCGTTCAGCTGGGATTATGAGAAAGTGGTACTCCCGATTTCACACACCGAGAGGCTGCTCTATCCTGAACTCCAACAGAACCCCGGCTACAAAGATTAATCTTTGCAGCTCTATACAACAACAGAGGGTGGCCGCTTGGTCACCCTCTTGTTGTTCCTACTTATAGATCTCAACTTCTACTTTTTCTCGACTTCTGTTTTAACATTAAGCGAGTCTGGTTCACTACTAGCCTCCTCCTCGGCAAGGTCGCTCTGACGCTGCCTTTCACGCTCCGCCCGGGTATTTATCTCGTTAATTACTTTACTCATGTGGTCGTTATAATACCTATTGGAATAGGTATAATCCGGTCTCGTAATATCAATATAGCGATCTCTGTGAGAGAGATAAACCGGCTGCGAAGTTATGTCAAAGCGATCTACGGGCCGCTTCTCCCCTCTCCATTCGAAGCCCTTCAGGCGTTGCTTTTCTTTCGCAAGCTCAGCCAACGGGTAGGCATCACTATTGATTTTTGAAAGGTAGATCAACCGCTCTGCGTTGCCATCCTTGATTACCGCAGTCATCGATTCCGCTTCTTTTACATTAATCGTGGTTATGGTCTGATCTTCCACTACATAAAAAATGGCATATACACCTCCCAGGGCATCATATCTATAGAGTTGATTCTCTCTGAAGAAGCCCATCATCTCAGTACTCTTTATCTGGTTGAAGTGAATGGTATCTTCCTGAGTGATAATCATCGCATTGCTGAGCATACTGCCCCTATATAGGTTGCCGTCCTTGATCATCAACTGCATTTCGTCGGAAGTGAGCTGATTTTTTATCTTGTTCCATAGGATGGGACGCCCGAAAAGCTGGGCTATGGAGTCGAGTTCCGAGAAGAAAAGCGAGTCACACCGCATCTGCAAGTCGGATCTCCAAACCCGTACGTTGCGGTATGCAATAATATGTTTAAGAGCGGTGCTGTCCGGAGGTTCAGCCAGCTCTTCCTGCATCTTAACCATAGTACTATCCGGAAGATTGGATAACAGCTTTCCTGTTTGAAGCAGGGTGCTGTCCTGGAGTTCGGACAGCGGTTTTGATGTATCGGAAAAAGTGCTGTCCCGGGCAATTCCATGAAGCATTTTTTGGGTAGGAATCGTATCCCCCGGAAACATGGCGGCTGTAGTGTCGACCTGAATTGCAAGAGAATCTAAAGAGGATGTGCCGAGGGAATCCTGTACCGGAGGAACAGCGGAAGAATCTTTTTGGGGAAGAATCGGTGGGAGTTTTCCCAGTTCTCGCATCTTTTTTTCTGCCTCTTTGGCACGTTCTTCAGCCTGTTTGTTGCGCAACTCCGTCAATGCATCAAAAAGAAGACTCTTTTTTCTCTCTTTTGCCTTATCAATAGTTTCCTTTGGAATATAATTGCGTTTGACCGTATACAAATGAAGAGTGTCCGCCCCAAAAAACAAACTGTCCACTATATGATTTTCATTCTCTCCATAATAGGCTATTGCGGGACGATCTGTTAGCGTGGCAACCGTATCGGCGGTATATATCAGTTTGTTGCCCAGGATGGTCATATAATCCTTCTCGTTGAGGATCTGGATATTGTTGTACATCTCCGTACGACCGGTTTCACGATGATAATAGACTTCGTCACACCACGCTTCATAATCATCGTTGTTCATATAGACATCCAAAGCGAAATGTATTATGCCTTTGGAATTGTCATACCATCCCGCGTCTGACTTTATGAAGCCATCTCCTCTCCAGGTATAGGTATTATGACCGAAATAGATCCTCTTTTCATCCGTCAGATAGCGCATAGTTGTGGATTTCATGAAGATGGTATCAGTATAGACCTCAACCTCTCCATCAAATGTAAATGTATTGATCTTTGAGTCATAGATACCGGTGCGACTCTCTATGACCGAACCCTCTTTATCTTTCATGGCACCTCCGGACTCATAGGTAGCTACGCTATCCTTAGTATTGTAAACCATCCTATCGGAGCGGAGTCTATTGCCCTCCTTATCGACAAGTTCCACAAGCGGGCCGTTGAAGCGCACCAAATTATTATCAATGAGATAGGTAGCGGATTCACTTGAAAGCATTGTACCGTCCTGTACTATCCTCACATTCCCAAATGCTTCTACATATTTAGCACTGACGTTCCAGACTGCCGAATCGCACAACAAAAAGGTGTTATTGTGAAGGAAACGAGCCGGATCTCCGAGTACCTTACGGTAATTCATGCCAAATTCCTCGAACTGTTGCACGGATGCTGCATCTACCAGACGGAAAATATCCTCTTCCGATAGATTCCTCTGCGCCGCCAAAGGCAGCGTACAGAACGCAAGTAGAGCAATATTGAATACTTTTCTGATAAGATTCATGGATTATTTCACCCAGCCTTCCCTCATGAAGTTACACTCCCTGAAAAGAGGGTCTATGACGATATAGGTACTCTTCTGCTTTTCTGAAATGAATTTATCAATAGCTGCAGTTGAATTCTTTCTATTGGCATCATCAAGCAGAACATTGAAGTCGGTCTTATAATCAGCCACATGAGAAGGAATTATCTTTTCCAGCATAATGATCTTGTAGACGGTGTTGCCGCTGCGGCCTTCGTTGTCTAGAGACTCAAAAGGCTCAGAAATATCACCTTCCTGCATATCTTTGAGCACATTGTAGTCAGCAGGCTTTAGCTGGTCCTTCTCGAAATATGAGGAGCCGGAGTATTCGTCTGCAAGCAAACCACCATTTGTAGCAGTCTTGCGGTCTTCCGAGAAATATCTTGCAGCATTGAAAAACGAAATGGAATCCCCAAGAATTCTGGTTCTGATTGTGTCCAGGCGGTCAAATGCTTTTACACGATCCTCAGTAGTATAATGTGGCTTGATCAGTATGTGACGGGCATTAAACATATCGCCTTCCCGGGCAATCAGCTCGATAAGATGGTATCCGTCGGGGGTTTCCACTATCTGGGATACCTGCCCTACTTTGAGCGACATCGCTGCATCGGAAAAAGCAGGCCAGAATATCGATTTTGAAGCCATACCCAACTCTCCACCCTTTGTATAACTACCGGGATCCTGTGAGTAGATTCGTGCAAGTGTCGAAAATTTTTCTCCGGCAACAATTCTCTCTCTAAGCCCAAGAAGTCTCTCTTTCACTTCAAGTTCTGCAGCCTCTTTGTCAGGGTAGAGCACTATCTGACGAATGCGGTACTGCGTAGATACGATGGGGAGATCCTCTTCGGGAGTCTCCTTGCAATATTTCTCGATATCCGAAGGTGTAAGATTCGGAATATTTCCTGCAACCTTACGCTGCATATCCTGAATGAGCGATTGTTCGGTTAGCATCTCTTTCCACTCCTGACGAAGTTTATAGAGGGGTTTATTGAAATATTCCTCCATCTGTTTTTCCCCGCCCAGTTGTGTCATAACTTCGTTGATGCGCTGTGTAAGCGAACTCTCAACAGTAGCTTCATTGACATCCAAAGAGTCAATTCTTGCCTGATTAAGGAAAAGTTTGGAAACAAGCATCTCCTCAAGTATTTGACAACGGGCACTACGGTCAGCCGTGAAGCCTCTGGCACTCATCATCTGCACTTCATTTTCCAGATCAGAGAGCATTATCATGTCATTACCTATAAGCACGATTGTCTTGTCTATCAATCCTCCCTGATATCTCTGTGCGGATAAATCCATTCCGAATAGAGATATGATGAGAAAGAGTGCGGTTGCAACAAGAGTGTGTTTCATATTTTTCAATAAATTTTTAGCGTTCCGTCAATATGGGCATCTTCAAGCAAGTCTTGTTCCAATTTTGTCAGGAGTTCCTGTTTTCTTTTGCCCAGTATGGTTTCGCGAATCCTTGCAACATTGTATTCGAAAGGCGATACTTCACCCGCACCAACCTTTTCTTCAATAAATATAAGATAATTGGAGTCGTTAAACTTCATCTCACTACTTCTTCTGGGAAGCACTTCCCTGGTGCAGGTTTCAATATCCGTACCCAGTTCTTTTGCAAGTTGTGAAAGAGGCACCCATTCCCTGCCGAAGTCCGTGTAGCGCTCAGCAGAAGAGTAACACAGCTCTTTGAGATCAGCCACATCCTGTTCCGATGTGACGGTGTATGCTTCCTTGACGGTCTCATAATAGGGCGAACTGGTAGAAATCTTGATAACGCGTGCTTTAACCAATGGATAGGGGAAAATACTGCTCGAGGGATGCTCCTCATAGTATAGTCGCGCCTCTTCAAGAGTCACAGTCGTATCGAGCCTCTCCTCTACCCAGCGCTTCTCAAATCTGAAGCCGAGCAAAGTGTTGCGGAACTCCTCTACCTCGGCAGTAACGTCGCGCTCAGCCTTGGAGAGTTCTTCCTCGGCTTTGAGCAGCAACAGTCGACCCAGTGCCCAGGTATTGACATAACGCCTGACCATTGCCGCACTGTCCGCAGATGAGACGCCATCCGGCATCATACGCACGATGTCGCTCTCATATAGCACTTCATGACCTATTCTTGCAACCCTGCGGTCATAACGGCCCCTGCCCCCTTTTTCTATAAAGGAGCAGCCGGAAATGATAAGCATCGATATTATGATCAGGAGTACCTTCTGCATAGCGGTCTATCTGGAATAATTGGGGGATTCACGGGTTATTGTCACATCGTGAGGGTGGCTCTCCACCATTCCTGCATGGGTAATCTTTACAAATTTAGCCTTGCGAAGAGCAGCAAGATCTGCTGCGCCACAGTAGCCCATACCTGCTCTCAAACCTCCGATCAACTGGTAGATAACCTCGGCAAGAGTGCCCTTGTAAGGTACCTGCGCAACGATCCCTTCAGGAACAAGCTTCTTGATATCCTCTTCCATATCTTGGAAATATCTATCTTTGGACCCCCTCTGCATAGCCTCGAGTGAACCCATGCCACGGTAGGATTTGAACTTACGGCCATTGAGGATGATTGCCTCTCCCGGAGACTCCTCAACTCCGGCAAAGAGCGATCCTGCCATTATGGTGCTCGCACCTGCGGCAAGCGCCTTGACAATATCTCCGGAGTAGCGGACACCGCCATCTGCAATAATGGGTATTCCACTTCCTTTAAGGGCCTCCGCAGTATTCATTACTGCACTAAATTGAGGAACTCCAATACCTGCTATAATACGGGTAGTACAGATGGAACCGGGACCGATACCCACCTTGACTCCATCCACCCCGCACTCTTTAAGGGCAATAGCTGCCTCGGCGGTAGCAATGTTGCCGGCCACTATCTGCAAATGGGGAAAAGCTTTCCGTATTTTCTTTATGGTTTGTAGCACGAAAAGAGAGTGTCCATGGGCAGTATCCAGGACTACTGCATCAATATCCACGGAGACGAGCTTCTCTACATCCTCTAAACTGTGACTGTTGATGCCTACTGCAGCTACTGCCAGCAGGCGCCCACGAGAATCTTTGCTGGCGGTGGGATTCTTCTTGATCTTCATTATGTCACGATATGTAATCAGACCTACCAGTCTATTATTTTCATCCACAACGGGGAGCTTTTCTATGCGATATTTGCTAAGAACCTCTGTAGCCTGGGGGATGTCGATTGTTGGACCTACCGTGATGAGATTTTCAGAGGTCATAACCTCGGATATGGGAGTCTTATAGTTCTCCTGAAAGCGGAGATCCCTGTTGGTAACGATACCTATCAGATAATTCTGATCATCCACAACGGGGATACCGCCTATTCGGTTTTCTGCCATCAGTTGGAGTGCGTCGCCTACCGAAGCATCATATTTAATTGTGACAGGATCGTATATCATGGCGTTCTCGGCACGTTTGACCTTACGTACCTGCTCCATCTGCTGTTCGATGGGCATATTTTTGTGAATAACGCCAATACCGCCTTCGCGTGCTATGGCAATCGCCATATTTGCATCAGTGACCGTATCCATGGCTGCGGATACTATGGGAATGTGGAGAGGTATCTCTCTGGTAAATTGAGTTGTAATATCAACTTCCCTCGGTAAAACACCTGACTCGGCAGGAATCAACAATACGTCATCGTAAGCCAATCCTTCCATTATGATCTTGTCGGAATAATGTTCCATATCGCAATAATTATCAATTATAAATTACAAATATAACAAAAGTTCGTTTCAGAGCAATTTGCCCTGCCAACTATCACGCTCTTCGAGCCTTTTTTCAAGTAATCTAAGCAATTCCACATTGCGAATAAGACCCCACGGAGTGGATTTGACAAACCTTGGAGGCACCTCTCCGGCAAATCTTTCTATACAAATGTCCGGTCGCAGCCGTTCGAGCATATCCACAAAAAAATCGAGATATTCGTCCAATGTAAAAGTGACGAACTCTTCCGGATGAGCCTCGAACTCATACTCCATACGGGTACCTTTGATTATCTGCAATTGGTGAAATTTAAGCGAGGTAAGTGGCAACGAATTAATTACTGAAGCACTATCAAGCATCATCTCCCTGCTCTCTCCGGGAAGCCCTAAAATAAAATGCGCACAAACATCGAGTCCGCGCTCTGCGCTCATCCTGACGGCACTGGCGGCCTGTTCAAATGTGTGACCACGATTGATCCGCTCCAAAGTGGCATCGTAGCACGATTCGATACCGTACTCTACCATCACTATGTATTTCTGCGAGAGTTCTGCAAGATAATCGAGCTTCTCTTCATCAATACAGTCGGGACGGGTTCCCACCGCTATGCCCACCACATCAGGATATGAAAGAGCCTCCGCGTAAAGTTCTTTTAAGCGCTCAAGCGGAGCATATGTATTGGAATAGGGCTGGAAGTAGGCAATATAACTGCTTGCAGTACGATATCTGCGACGGTGAAACTCCATCCCCTCCTCCATCTGCTGCATAATGCTCTTATCCGGTGTGCTATACGAAGGGTGGAAAGCATGGTTGTCACAATAGGTACATCCTCCAATGGCGATAGATCCATCACGGTTGGGACAGGTAAAACCGGCGTCTACCACTATTTTTTGCAGCCTGCTGCCATATTTACTCTTGTAGTATCCGACGAAGGAGTTATATCTTTTTTTCATTTTTGCTGCCTATTCTTGCACAAAGATAAGAAAAAGAGTATTTTTGAGGTTTAAACCAATAATTTTAAAAAGAATGAAACGACTCCTGATTCCGGCTATTGCAGCCTTAATGATGATCCAATCCTGTGGATCCTCCACAGACTCCTTCACTGAGCAGTTTGATTCAATTTCCAAAGAAATTAAAGCACAATATGCTCCTGACCGTAGGGATAAGAGTTATGAACCGATACTCAAAGATGTTGATGGACAGAAGGTCCTTTATGGCTCCACCACGGAACAGGAGGCCAAGGATGCGCTGCTGGCGGCTCTCTCGGAAAAGGGTCTCAACGTACTCGATAGCATGATAGTGCTTCCGGATCCTGCATTTGGAGAAAAGAAGTGGGCAGTGGTATCACACTCGGTAGCCAATGTCAGATATGAGGCTGACTACTCTTCGGAAATGGCCACCCAACTGCTGATGGGTACACCTGTACAATTACTTGAAAAACGCAGCTATTGGTATAGGATCGTCACTCCCGAAGGATATCATGCCTGGGTGACTGTCGGTAGCGTACAGAGGATGGATGAACGGGAACTCAATGCGTGGAAGGCCTCCGACCGTCTGATAATTACAACATATTACACTCTATTGCGTGAAAAGGCGGATGCCACCTCACAGGTTTTAAGTGACGGTGTATGGGGAAACATAGTTGAGAGAGTTGGGGAACAGGGACAATATTTCAAAGTTAAGACTCCTGATGGAAAGGTTGCATTTATCCCTAAAAAGGATGCAGTGCCTTTCAACAGCTGGATTGCCTCTCGCAAAGCCAATGCGGAAAATATCATTGCAACAGGCAAGAGTTTCCTCGGATTCCCCTATCTGTGGGCAGGCACCTCCATTAAGGCTATGGACTGCAGCGGTTTTGTAAAGACCGTTCTTTTCCTCAACGGAGTTATTACCCGCAGGGATGCCAGCCAGCAGGCAAAAGTAGGTGATGATGTAAATGTTGAGAATTTCCCCGGAGACCTGCAGCCCGGCGACTTGCTCTTCTTTGGCCGTAAAGCTACTGAAGAGAGGGGTGAAAGGATAACCCATGTCGGGATCTACCTCGGAGAGGGCAGATTTATCCATGCAGCCACCAATGTCCATACCAACTCACTGATGCCCGATGCAGAAGATTTCTATGACGGCACACTGGTGCGTGCAAGGCGCATTATAAATAAAGCAGACGAGGTTGAAGGCCTGGTATCAATAGCCAAACACCCTTGGTATTTCTAATGATAATAACTACGAAATAATAGAAAAATGAGCGACAGAAGAGAATTTTTAAAGGCAGCCGGTTTGATGACCGCAGCAGCCGCATTCTGGCATCCAAGAGACCTGTTCGCTGCAAATGCAGCAAAAAAGAGCAAAGTTGCCACGAACAAGCTCGATCTCCAGTGGGAGAATTTCATGGGCAAAATGAAATACACTTTTACCATTTCAGGATCATCAAGGACCACTACACCTATCGTGATAAGTCGTATCACATGGAATGGATATGCGGGATATGGCGAGGCAGCCATGCCTCCTTACCTGGGAGAGACGCAGGCTTCGGCACACGAGTTTCTAAAGAAAGTAGCTGAAAACGTACTCCCAAAGTTTGACAATCCTTTCCGCATAGAGGATATAATGTTGGAAGTGGACAAACTGACCACCAATAACACCGCAGCTAAAGCTGCCGTAGACATTGCTCTGCATGACCTCGTGGGCAATATTATGGGACAACCTTGGTGGAAGATTTGGGGATTTAACCCCGATGACTGTCCCAACACCTCATACACCATAGGCTACGATGCAAGTGACGATATGGTAAATGAGAAGATAGAAGAAGCCTCCTGGACAAAAGTGATTAAAGTAAAGCTCGGAATGACGGAAAAAGAGGACAAGAGAATGATAAACCTCATCCGTGCAAAGACAGATACCGTGATTTGCATCGATGCCAACCAGGGCTGGAGAGACAAACACTACGCACTCGACATGATCAACTGGCTTGCCGAGAGAAATGTAAATATGATTGAGCAGCCTATGCACAAACTGATGGTTGATGAGACTGCATGGTTGACCGAGCGCAGTCCTCTGCCCATCATTGCTGACGAAGCTTGCCAGCGCCTGACCGATATCCCCAAATTAAAAGGTGTCTACCATGGTATAAATATAAAGCTGATGAAGTGTACCGGAATGCGCGAAGCACGAGAAATGGTCTCACTGGCAAACGCTCTCCATATGAAAATCATGGTTGGTTGTATGACCGAGACCTCCGTTGCCATTTCAGCGGCAGCACAGATCGCTCCGAAAGTGGAGTGGGCAGATCTGGACGGCAACTATCTGATTGCCAATGACTGCTTCGATGGAATGAAACTGGTGGACGGACGTATAACCCTGGAGGACAAGCCCGGTCTGGGACTTACAAAAAAGCCCGGCATCATCTCTTTGTAAAAAATATTATTAATGTTACCTTTGCAGCCGAATTTTAAAGGAATATAGATATGAATCTTAGAGTAATTAAGAAGGACATAGAGTTTCTCATTGGAGATTTTGTTGAAGATTGTCTGCTTTTTGCCATGCTGCATCCTGATAAGGATCTCGAAAGCGTAGAACAACTCATAAATAAGGCCAGCGACCTTGCAGATAGCCTCTTTTACAGAGTAAATCATCCTGACAAGAGTAGTAAAAAGGCAATAAAAGCCCATTATAAGGCAGTAGGCCATGATCTGATAGCAGGTCTGGACGGCCTCTGCGAGGAACTTTCCGCTCTTGCAAAATAGGCTTTCTCATCCAAAAGATTTTTAAAAGCTTACCAAACACAACGGGGTTGACATGATGTCAGCCCCGTTGTGTTTTAATTTGGTCGAAGTAAATTATTTCCAGAATTGCCACCACTTGCGTGTAGCAGATTTTGAACTTTGTCCCTCTCTACCTTCTGAATCATACTTCTCCGTCTCCTCCTGAAGGACATCTATTTCCAGCATTTGCTTTTCCAGTTTTTCAATTATCGGTTTGAAGAAATCGTGAATGGGATCACAGATGCGCATTTCCTCTTCAGTGCGGGGATTGCTGATCCTCCCGTTTATACCGAGGATGTCTCCAGTATCAAAATTGATGGTGAGATACCAATTACCCTTTCCCTCCGGCGGAGTAGAGTCCTCATAAGTATTGTCTACTTTCATCGAAGCCACAAAGCGTCTCAGAAGCTCCAAATCCTCATCTCCTATGGGTATGGGAGCAGGATAGTCGTGGCCGCTCCCTTTATGGAAGTAGATTGTCGGATCGTCAGTCGTTGCATTCACATAATAGCAGACACGGCCTTGATAATCGGGCTGCCAGTCAAACCTGAACCTTATCATTTTACCCTTAACCGGGAGCCAGTCCTGAAAAATACTCTCAAGCGCATCAATAAATCCTCCCTTGTCATCTCCATAACTGCCTTTCAGGGCGAGATGCTCTCCGGAAGCATATTTCACATCGAAAGACCATTGTCCCGGCTCTTTCTTGTTGAAATAAGTATAGGCATCAGGAGTATCCATATTGTAGACGACAAGACATTTGCGAATTTTTTCAAATATGGATGGGGTAGGCCTCAATTTCTCGTCAAAACCCTGTTTCACATCGACAAGGTGCATGGTAATACCCTCTTCATCGCTGCTTACTTTATAACTGATCCTATCTTTCTTTCCGGTAACGCAGGTATAATCGAACGATACAATATTATCTACTTCAGACGGCATCTCATGCCACTTTTTAAAATACTCTTTCAAAGCCTTGAAAGCGGCTGCTCCGCCACGAGGATACCTTTGAGTACCACTTGCACTAACTGTAAAACCGTACTCGTATTTAAGGTCAAAATGCCATGAATCGGCATCCAAAACCTGGAGAGGCGGTTCATACCTCCCTTTATATGAGGTCATGTTGTACTCGTCAATGATTGCCTGCAGCTCATTGAATATAGTCTGATCCGAGATAATGATCCTTTTCTGATCAGGGAAACCCTCATTTATAAGAATTTCAATGCTGCCGTCATCCAAGCGGGAGACCTGATATGAAAAACCGGAAAATTGTCTCATTCCACCTCCTACACTATAAGAAAAATAGCACAAAGAGCCTCTATCATCTGCGGCAGTACCAAACAAATTCGTCATAACAAGCAATAGTATTAATAATAACCTTTTCATACACCCTCTACGGACAAAGATAGGAAAAAAGTGTATAGTGTGTAGTATTTTCGGAACTAAAAAACGGCCCTCGGGGGCCGTTTTCTACTATTTCTTTCCTTTATTGAAATCTTTACGGAAGCCGCCTTTGCGGTCGCCACGATCGCCACGATCGCTGCGATCACCGCCGCCGCCGTGACCGCTGTGGCCGCTGTGGCCGCTGTGAGGGCGGGGAGTTGAAGGACGAGGCCTGCGCACAGGCTCCACATAACCTTCGGGTTTCTCCAAAAGGGCTCTGCGGGAAAGACGAAGCTTATTGGTTTTAGGATCGATCTCGATAAGTTTTACTTCTACCTCATCACCAACCTGGAAGAGATCCTCAACCTTTTCCGTTTTACCCCAATCCATCTCTGAAATATGGAGCAGACCATCCTTGCCGGGGAGAATTTCCACAAATGCGCCAAACTCTACGATGGATACTACCTTACCTTTGTAGACTTCACCCACTTCGGGAACCGTAACAATGGCTTTGATACGTGCCAGTGCTGCATCCATCTTCTCCTTATCAATTCCGAAAATATCCACCATGCCGATAGGCTCGCCCTTTTCGTTCTTGGACTCAGTAATGGTAATACTGGTCTCGGTTTGCTTCTGGATATCCTGAATAACCTCACCACCCTTGCCGATAATTGCGCCGATAAACTCACCGGGAACCACAATCTGAATAATGCGAGGAACGTGGGGCTTGTACTCTGCGCGAGGCTCCGAGATAGTTTTAAGCATTTCATTCAAAATATGGTTGCGACCCTGGCGTGCCTGCTCAAGAGCCTTTTCAAGTACCTCATAAGAGAGACCGTCAACCTTGATGTCCATTTGGGTAGCTGTAATACCATCTTTGGTACCGGCAACCTTGAAGTCCATATCTCCGAGGTGGTCCTCGTCACCGAGGATATCGGAAAGAACTGCATATTTTGAAGACTCACTATCTGAAATCAGACCCATTGCAATACCTGAAACGGGCTTGGAAATCTTCACACCGCAATCCATGAGTGCAAGAGAACCCGCACATACGGTAGCCATCGAAGAGGAACCATTGGATTCCAGGATATCCGACACTACGCGCACTGCATAGGGATTATCTTCGCCTACCGGAACAACCTCTTTAAGCGCCCTCCAGGCAAGGTTTCCGTGGCCCACCTCTCTACGGCTCACACCGCGGGATGCTTTTGCTTCACCGGTGGAGAAGGGAGGGAAGTTGTAGTGTAGCACAAACTGATCCGTACCCTGAGAAAGCACCTCGTCTCTCTCCTTCATATCGTCCTTAGTGCCGAGAGTAACCGTAGTAAGTGACTGAGTCTCACCTCTGGTAAAAATAGCTGAGCCGTGGGCACCGGGGAGATAGTCAACCTCGCACCAGATAGGGCGAATATCTGTGGTTTTGCGACCATCAAGACGGATACCCTCGTCGAGGATCATACGACGCATAGCCTTCTTCTCGATTGCATTGAAGTACCTTGCAACCATGATGGCCTTCTCCTCCCTCTCCTCTTCGGGCAGGGTCTCGAGAAACTCCTGATGAAGCGCTTCAAACTGATCGGTACGGGTATGTTTGTCGCTACCGCTCTTAGCGATTGCATAACATCTGCCATAGCAATATTCCCAGGCAGCCTTCTCAACGACTTCGTCATCTGTTTCGTGACTATATTCACGTTTGATCTCTTTGCCTACCTCCTTCTCCAGTTCTTTCTGCACAAGACAGTGCTTCTTGATCTCTGCGTGAGCAAATTTTATGGCTTCCAGCATATCAGACTCGCTCACCTCTTTCATTTCACCTTCCACCATCATTATGTTTTCATAGGTGGCGGCTACCATTATATCCATATCTGCTCTATCCAGCTGTTCGAATGTGGGATTGATGCAGAATTGACCATCTATACGTGCTACGCGCACTTCTGAGATGGGGCCCTCGAAGGGGATGTCGCTCACTGCAAGAGCAGCTGAAGCTGCAAGTCCTGCAAGTGCGTCCGGCATATCTATTCCGTCAGCCGAGATTAGGTTGACGGTCACATAAACCTCTGCATGAAATTTTTCCGGAAATAGAGGACGAAGTGCCCTGTCGATAAGGCGTGACACAAGAATCTCGTAATCTGAGGCCTTGCCCTCTCTTTTCATAAAACCACCCGGATAACGGCCCGCTGCGGCATATTTTTCTTTATATTCAACTTGAAGAGGCATGAAGTCAACATCTTCTTTCGCCTCTTTTGCACATGTAACGGCAGCCAACAACATGGTCTTGCCCATTTTTACTACTACTGAACCGTCGGCCTGCTTAGCAAGTTTACCGGTTTCAATTTCTATTGTCCTTCCATCGGACAATTGGATGGTTTTCTTAATAATGTTCATTTTGTTTCCGCTAAAAATATTGTTTCCGCTAAATAAAAATTCGATTTTAAATTAAAATAAAAAAAGAGACCGCATTAAAAACGGCGGTCTCCATTTTTTTCCTTGTTGTATTATTTACGAAGGTTGAGGGCCTTCAAAATTTCACGGTATCTCTCAATGTCAGTCTCCTTGAGGTAGTCGAGCAACTGACGTCTTTTACCTACTAGTCTCAGAAGTGAACGCTGTGTGTTGTGGTCCTTGCGGTTGTTCTTCAGGTGTTCGGTAAGATGAGCGATACGGTAGGAAAACAAAGCAACTTGACTCTCAGGTGAGCCGGTGTCAACATTAGACTTCCCGTATTTGCTGAAGATCTCTTGCTTTTTGTCTGCTGATAAATACTCGGACATAAATGCAAAAAATTAATTGTTTAAAAAAATGTTTCTCTCGTTTTTAGAGTGCGCAAAGGTAATTAATATTTTTTAGTTTGCAAAAAAATGCCTTATCTTTGCAACCTATTTTATTCGGGAAGTGGCGCAGTTGGCAGCGCGCTGCGTTCGGGACGCAGAGGTCGGGTGTTCGAGTCACCTCTTCCCGACTTGCAGAACAAGTGGCACCCAATCGGGCGCCACTTGTTCTGTTACGTGATGCGAGGTATTATTTTTTCGACTTTTCTTCCGATCTCGCAACAAAAATCCTTCCGAAGGCATCTTCGATGCGGACTTCGAAATTTGATAATTTTGCTGTACCGTCGTCATCAATGAAACCCAATGAAAGACTGCGTAAAAACAACTCATTATCAGAATTAAAGTCCGGCTGGGGTCTATAATATCCAAGCATGAGATCGCCATAGCCAATGTCTGAAAGTCGTTTCGTAATCACATGATTACACTCCTTAGGCATATAGCGGATCCTGAGTAAGTCATTCAAAGACTCTCCGGCAAGATGCTTTTCGTCAAAATCGACCAACGTTATTACATCTATTTTCGTAATTCTCCAATCTACTGCATAATAAGGGAACCACCAATGTGTTTTATGGCGGTATCCCCTGATAACCAAGCTAGAGTCGACTGCACTATAAAACTGCCTGCTCTCCATGTCAAATGCCGGATCCTTCGTACAGTGCGGGAATATGTAATTATCTTGAATAAGGCTGATACTATCTACCTTGTAGATATACTCGATTTCCTTTTCAAAATACTCATACCAACAACCTGATAGGCCAAATAGAAATAGTGTCGCTAAAACTATAAACTTGATTTTGCTCATGATTTTGATGTTAAGTGATTGATATATGTCCCCTTTGGAAAGAGACACAATCCATATTCTCGCAAAATCAATGCCTCACACAAAAAATTTGTACCGCGTTTACTCTTCAGCTTTGGGCTTCGATGTTTCCTCGAAGACCTTTTTGAAAGCCTTGTCGATAACCTTTACGAGATAATCATTATGAGCGCTTTCAAGGGGATCAGTGCTGTTTTTGATGGAAAGTTTATACCTGAGGTTTTTCAACTGGTAGTATGCCATCGAGTTGATATCCGTATGATCTTTTGTGGTATCTGTTGCCCTTATCGCAGTTTCTCCAGTAAAGAGACCACAAAGCAGAGTCACATAGACCTTCTGTCCCATGCGTTTATATGCTTTTGCAGAAGCCTCCTTCGGCATAGGGCTATCCCACATATATTTATTGAGATCGGCAAACAGATCTGTCATAGTGTATGCCTTATTTCCGTATTGGAGTTCGGCCTCGTAAAGGTTGAGCATTACCCTTTTGCTGAGCAGGTCACCGAAAACAGCCTTGTAGGCATTATCCATTATGATTTCAGGCTTTGTTACAACCTTATTGATGATATCGCCCGGTACAAGCCACGCCGGTGGATTGAATATTTGCTTGTTCAGGAAAGCCATAGCCTCTTTTTGCTTGGTTTTCTCCACAGGAGTATAGACATCACCCTCCATCTCTACTCGTTTGGGATTTTCATATACTCCCCCAACCCATTTGGCAACGTGCCTGATATAGCGGCGATATTGGGAAAACACCTGATTGTGCATATTACGGAGTGCTTCATAGTCCTTGTTTGGCTCGGCAGTCCATTCTATGAGGTTACCCGTTACATACTTAAGGTTGCGTATGCCAAGTTCGCAAGTCTCCATCTGATTGTTGCCCAAATCTTCGCTCTGATAACGGGGGTCATTGGGACTCGATTCGGTACCAAAGAAATAGAGGGGATCGGAAGTTTTTTCGATTACCCATTTGTTGAGCATGGTAAGCTCTTTTTTTGGATCGTCATATTCGTAAAATCTCCTGTAACCCCACTCTATGGCCCAATTATCATAGGTACTTATGCGTGGGAACAGCAATTCACGAGGAATATTATCTCCCGGCTGAACCACGAAGTTGAAGCGTGAGTAGTCCATTATGGAGGTGGTATGACCATATTTTTTCAGGTACTCGGGGTCACGCAACTGTTTGGTGGTGGCTATAGCCGAACCGACAAAATTGTGGCGTAGTCCAAGAGTGTGGCCAACCTCGTGTGACGAGACAAATCTGACGAGTTGTCCCATCAATTCGTCATCGAAATTCATCGTACGCGCTCCTTCATCTACCGGTGAACATTGAATGAAATACCAATCGTGCAGGAGCGACATAACATTATGATACCAGTTGATATGGCTCTCTATAATCTCGCCCGAGCGTGGATCGTTGACATGGGGACCGCTCGCATTTGCTATGTCGGAGGGTTTGTAGACAATGGCGGAATATCTTGCATCCTCTAAAGACCATGTAGAGTCCTGTTCGGGAGTCGGAGCCATCTCTGCACGAATTGCATTCTTGAACCCCGCATTTCTGAAAACAGGCTCCCAGTCATTTACTCCCTGAATAAGATAGGGAATCCACTTGGCAGGAGTCGAAGGGTCTATATAGTAGACAATAGGCTTAGCGGGCTCCACAAGTTCACCTCTCTTATACTTCTCAAGATCTTCAGGTCTGGGTTCCAGTCTCCAGCGGGTAATCAGCTGCACTCTCTCCACACCGTGAGGATTCTTGTCAAAGTCGGTATAGCTCGTGGTAAAATAGCCCACTCTTTCGTCATAGTAGCGGGGAGTCATCGGCTCTTCCGGCAGCAGCACGAAAGAGCAGTTTAATTCGTATGTAGCATTGCCGCCTGTGGTTCTGGCAAAGGTTTTCACAACTGTCACCTCGGTATTGATGGGATAAGTCCTGATGCTGCTTATGTAGGATTTATCTTTGTCCTGAGCTCCAAGTTTGAAAGAGGTTTTGGTCCTCTTCGAGAAATAGAGCTCTTCCGAGTCCGTATTGAAGAAATCGGTAACATCTATGATTGAGAGACTCTTGTCATCATTCCAGGCTTTTATGGGGAATGAGCCTATGATGGGAGTAAGGTTGGACTTTAGAATATTCATGCTCATAATGGAGTCTTGTGAGCGCTCCCTAACCGATACTTTTCTGAGAAATATCCTATTATCGGGTCCTTTTTCAAATCTGTAAAGGCCGCTGCCTATTTGGTCACCGGCATATCCGCTGAAACTACCCCTAATGTCCGCTGCAGATTGAGATACTCTGGAAACCATCAGGATATCCCTGCCGATTAGAGAGTCCGAAATTGTGAGATAATACTTACCATCCTGCTTATAAACGGTGGTCATACCTACCATTTTCGAAGCCTCTTTTGTGATGAATTTTTCAATTGAAACAGGACCTTGAGGAGCCTTCTTGGTTGAATCGCTCTTTGGTTCAGCCTTTACCACAGGTATTCTGGAATCATTAGATTGCCTGTTGCGCTGGGCGGAGGAGGTAACGGGGCTGAAAATCAAAGCTCCCGCCATAATGATTGTCAATAGTGTTTTCATTGTATCTATGTTTGATAAAAATCAAAAAAATTTGGAAACCACATCCCAAAGCACCACTCCTATCGAAACCGAAACATTTAGCGAATGCTTGGTTCCGTACTGGGGGATCTCCAGAACTATATCACTCATATTCACAACCTCCTGCCCTACTCCGCGCACTTCGTTACCGAAAACAAGAGCATACTTAACTCCCTCCTCCGGGTGAAAATCCTGCAAAAGAGTGGAGTGCTCAGTCTGTTCTACGCTCACTATCACATAACCCTCTTCTTTGAGACGACCCACAGCTTCCGCCGTACTTTCAAAATACTCCCACTCCATACTGAATTCGGCTCCGAGGGCTGACTTGTGAATCTCAGCGGTAGGAGGCACCGCACATATACCGCATAGCAGAAGTTTCTCCACAAGAAATGCATCACAGCTACGGAATGCCGAACCTATGTTATGTTGGCTTCGGATATTGTCCAGCACTACAGTCAATGGCATCTTTTTCCTTAATTTGAACTCCTCCGGAGTGATACGGTTGAGTTCGCTGTTCAAAAGTTTTCGGAACATAGTTGGAAAAAGTCGTAAAAAAGTTATCTTTGTGGTTCAATCCTGCCTGTGCCGGGTTACAAAAGTACGAAAATATTTATACAAACAATATAACAATGAAACAAGACGTTCAAATATCCGAATTACTTAGAAAAGAAGAGGCCCGCCAGACTAAAGGTATTGAGCTGATAGCATCTGAAAACTTTGTAAGCGACCAGGTGCTTGCAGCATTGGGTTCAGTTTGCACCAACAAATACGCCGAAGGCTATCCCGGCGCAAGATACTATGGCGGCTGTGAGGTAGTAGACCAGATCGAACAACTTGCAATCGATCGTCTTTGCCAGCTCTTCGATGCTGAATATGCCAATGTACAGCCCCACTCCGGCGCACAGGCTAATATGGCTGTATTTATGGTTTGTCTAAAGCCCGGTGACACATTTATGGGTCTGGATCTGGATCATGGTGGCCATCTCACGCACGGTTCTCCCGTAAACATGTCCGGCATTCTCTACAATGCCATCGGTTATCAGGTCAACCGTGAGACCGGTATGGTGGATTATGACCAGATGGAGCGCAAGGCCTTGAAGTACCGTCCAAAACTCCTAGTCGGCGGTGCATCCGCTTACTCGAGAGAGTGGGACTGGGAAAGGATGCGTGCCATTGCCGATAAGATAGGTGCAATCTTTATGGTGGATATGGCTCACCCTGCGGGACTTATTGCAGCAGGTCTGATGAATAACCCTGTAAAACATGCCCATATCGTTACCTCTACCACTCACAAGACTCTCAGAGGTCCCCGTGGAGGCATAATCCTTATCGGAAAAGACTTCGACAACCCGTGGGGAATTAAAACAAGAAAAGGTGTGGTCAGGAAAATGTCTTCACTGATCAATTCAAGCGTATTCCCCGGTATTCAGGGCGGTCCCCTCGAACACTGCATCGCAGCTAAAGCCGTTTCCTTCTATGAAGCCCTCCAGCCGGAATTCAAGACATATCAGGAGCAGGTGCGCAAAAATGCCACTGCCATGGCTAAGGCCTTTATTGAGAAGGGATATCACGTGGTATCAGGCGGTACGGACAATCACCTTATGCTTATCGACTTCCGCTCCAAGTTCCCCGATCTTACCGGTAGGGTAGCTGAGGATGTACTCGGAAAGGCTGACATTACCGTTAATAAGAATATGGTACCCTTTGACAGTCGCTCGGCATTCCAGACCTCGGGTATGAGGGTAGGTACTCCTGCCGTTACCTCACGCGGTTTGGTTGAAAAGGATATGGCCAGCATAGTGGAGATGATTGACAAGGTACTCAGCAATCTCGATGACGAAAATGTAATCGCCCAGGTAAAAGAACAAGTAAGAATGAAGATGAGCGGCCTGCCGCTGAATAGGTGGTAGGTGGAGGCCCTTCGGGCTTGACTAAAAAACCTGAAAGTCATAAACTTTCAGGTTTTTTTGTGTTACGGGGTGCGGGTGTGCTGCTCCCGTAAAAGTAGACACGGAGAGGTGGAAAAAGATTGAATGTTGTATCTTTGATAGTTGTAAAGTTGTTGCCTTCGGAGTGATGGGCGTAGCCCCGAACGAAGGAGGCAACAACCGGAAACATAAAGGCGACACCAGTCCCCTCCACCTCAAAGGAGAAACTTTTATGGCAAAACATCTCAACCCTCTTGAAAAAGAGTTTCTGATCCATCGGTATAAGTCAAGCCGTCGGACAGCAAAAGAATTCTGTGCAATGAACAACATCACAGAAGGATCGTTAAAGAAGTGGATGAAGCAATATGAAGAGGGCGGCCTGGAGGGCCTTGCCCGTGCTGATTCCGGAATTCAAAGCATCATTCCTGACGGGTTCGACCGTACAGAGGAATCGTATAAACGAGAGATTCTCAAACTTCGCATCGAAAACGAACGACTAAAAAAAAATTATGTCGTTCAGATGAACGGGGATGGGGAACCGGAATATGTTCGTTTAAAGGAGAAGAGTACCAAATAATCAAATTGTTGTCCAGAGAGCATTCCGTAAAGGCTCTCTGTGATTTGATGTGTGTCAGTCGTTCAGGCTACTACAAATGGCTAAAGCACAAACCATCGTCCAGAGACCATTGTCGCGAAGAGATTGTCAGGAAGGTTAAGGAGGTGCACGAAAAACATCGCACACATGGGTATCGCTGGACTGCCGCCTATATCAGAATTAATATGCAAATAGAGATAAGCGACAACTATGCGTATAAGTGCTTTCGTTATCTTGGAATAAAGGCCAAAACGAAACACCAGGTACGCTATGTTCCTCGTAAGGTAAGGGACCGTTATCCAAATCTTATATACTCTACATGGGAGACTGTTGATAGGCCAAGACAGGTCATAGTGTCAGATATGACCATGTTTAGAGTCCGCTGGTACAGCTTTGAGGTTACATTCTACTTCGATGTCTTCACTAAAGAGTTACTGACCTATAAGGCTACGGAACAACGTGGAGATAGGACACAGTATATTGACGGACTTAATGACGTTATTGAGTTGCTTAAAGGCACTAACGAGCCTGTTATCCTGCATACTGACCAAGGTAGCGTTTACGCCTCTATGGCATATAATGATCTGATAAAGGACACGAACATAATCCGCTCAATGTCAAGGGCCGGAAAGCCCACAGACAATCCCGTTAACGAGTCCCTGAACGGCTGGATTAAGGAAGAATTGATGACGGACTTCGGTCTGGAAAATGAATGGAAATGGTCAAACATCTTAAAGATACTTGACGAATATGTCAAGTTCTACAACGAGAAGCGTCCTTGCTTTGCAATCGGCTATGACACCCCCGATAATTATAGGAAGCGTTATTACAAAGGCGATTTGCCTCGTAAAAACTCTTTCGATTCGAGAAAACTTTCACCGGAACCAAAGTTCGTTAGAAGAAGACGTGAAAACAGTGATAATCAGGCGATTAAATAGCTCTGTCCACTTTTATAAAAGAAAAACGAGTAAAAACATCAAAAATGTCTACTTTTGTAAAATCAAAATGCAGGAAATTAAAGCCGGTGTCTACTCCGGTAAATTATTAACATATTAAAAAA
>DBQO01000020.1 GCA_002305275.1 Bacteroidales bacterium UBA1392
GCTCACGATATCTATGCTCTCATGGATTATAAAGGGCTATCCCTTAAAGATGCTGTTCACGAGGTCATCTGGAATAAAATAGACAAGATGGAGGGATCCGGCGGAGGTGTAATTTGCATCGACCGCTTCGGCAATATTGTAATGGATTTCAATACACATATAATGTACCGTGCCTGGGCAAAAGCCTCAGGCGAATCCGGTGCAGCAGTTAATCGCTAACACTAACCAACCAAAATATAACTAAAATGAAAAAATTAATCAATTTCGCAATTGTGCTCCTGGCCCTCGTTTCACTGTCAGGATGCGGTTCACAAAAAGCTGTTCCCGTAGACATCAACGGCAACTGGCAAATTACTGAATTAACCGGCCTCGAAGAGGGTGTTACCCTCGAGGGAACTTCCTTCCAGTTTGATGCGGAAGGAGGAGTTTTTACTGCCTTTCTCGGATGCAATACCATTTCCGGAAAGTACGTGTTTGAAGATCCTTCAATCACTTTTTCCGACATTGCCCGTACGGAGATGCAGTGTGAAAACATGAACTCTGAAGAACTCTTCTGCTTCCTTATTGAGCAGGTTACCAACGCTTCAGTAACAGAGGAAGGCTTTCTCCAGCTGAAGTCTGCTGAAGAGGAAGTTCTCATCACCCTTACGAAAGTTGAGGAAGTAGAGATTGTGATAGAGGAGCCGAGTGAGGAAGTAGTTGAGGAGCAAACTGAGACCCCTGCTGAGAATTAATAGATGATAGTGATGCGTCCCTGTGGTTTACCATAAACTTCGGGGATCACTCCTCCGATTATTTCCGTAATATATCTCTCAAGGATTTGAAGGTCTATGACACCAGTGTCGTAGACCTTTATTCTTTTATTACTCCAAATTCCTCTCTTTTTGCTACCTTTGTCGAGATGAAATCAAGACTCCATCTCATACCCGTTCCTCTTGGCGGAGATGATCCACAGGAGGTGCTGCCTGCTCCGATTTTTGAAGTTTTAGGCTCATTAAAACTTTTCTTTGTAGAAGAACTTCGTACTGCACGCAGATTTCTCTCAAAGGCGGGTTTAAAGGGAGAAATAGACAATCTGACCCTCTATGAGCTCAACGAGCATACTACTCGCGAGCAAATTGAGGGCTATCTTAAGCTCTTGAAGCAGCAAGAAGCGGGTCTCCTCTCGGAAGCGGGACTTCCCGCAGTGGCCGATCCCGGCACGCTGCTGGTCAAATTGGCACATCAAAATGAGATAGAAGTAGTTCCCTATGTCGGTCCCTCGTCGCTTATGATGGCCTTGATGTCTTCCGGAATGAATGGCCAATGCTTCGCTTTTGTCGGCTATCTTCCGGTCAAGAGCAAGGAACGTAAGGCCAGGATTGAGCAGATTGAAAAAATATCGCGTCAGATGCAGCAGACACAGATTGTCATTGAAACTCCCTATCGCAACGATGCTTTGATGGAAGATCTGCTCGCGTGCTGTAAAGATAGTACCACTATCTGCGTCGCAGCCGACCTGACCCTGCCTCAGCAGTACATCCGTACACGTACCGTAGCGGATTGGAAAAATTCTCCGATAACTATCGGGAAACGCCCCTGTGTATTTGTAATTCAGGCATAAATAGAATTATGGAAGCAAAATTGAAACTTGAAAATATGGAGTTTTATGCCTACCACGGCTGTTTAGAGCACGAGCGTAAGGTGGGCAACCGCTTTAGAGTGGACTTTGAGTGCACCTATCGGGCAATGGCCGCCGCTCTCTCGGACAATCTGAATGATGCGCCGGACTATTCCCAAATATACGCCTTTATCGAACGCGAGATGGCGCTCCCATCCAATTTACTTGAAAATGTAGCTTATCGCATCCTGAATGTTGTGCGCAACGAGTTTCCTGCAATCACAAGCGCAAGCGTCACCGTAGCCAAATACAATCCTCCGGTAGGAGGCCAGGTCTATACATCTTCCATTACCCTGAGTTTCTGATACTGATGGAGAGCTCCCCCGGATATACGGTCGCATTTGCAACCCTCGGATGCAAACTCAACTTTGCCGAGAGCTCCGCTATTGCGAGCTCTTTTAAAGAGGCCGGATACCGTCAGGTTAGCGCCAATAGCCCTGCTGATATCTATGTGGTCAATACCTGTTCGGTAACCGAACACTCGGATAAAAAGTGCCGTAATCTCATTCGCAAACTTCATAAACTCTCTCCTGCTGCTCTGATCGGGGTTACAGGTTGTTATGCACAGTTGAAGCCTAAGGAGGTGCTGCAAATTGAGGGAGTTGCAGTGATCTTCGGAAATGCCCACAAAGAAGAGGTTTTTGAAACACTTCACCGTATGCTACAAGAGCGCAAACCGGATAGAGATCGGAAGCCGGAAGAGGAGCGGGAAAACTATAAAAAACTCTCCTTAATTTCCCCGATAGAGGGAATAAAATCCATTTTTCCTGCATACTCATCGGGGGAGAGGACCCGCTCTTTTCTAAAGGTACAGGATGGTTGTGATTATCACTGCTCCTATTGTACAGTGCCTCTTGCGAGGGGTGGAAGTCGCAATATACCAATTTCCACCCTGGTCTCACAAGCAGAATCGATAGCCTCATCCGGCATAGTGGAGATTGTTTTGACCGGGGTAAATACAGGTGATTTCGGGAAAAGCACAGGAGAATCTTTTCTGGAATTGCTAAAGCAACTCAATAGAGTCGGGGGCATCACCAGATATAGGATTTCCTCCATCGAACCTAATCTCCTTACGGAAGAGATCGTGGAGTGGATAGCTTCCGGCACTAAATTCCTGCCGCATTTCCATATTCCCATCCAGTCGGGATGCGATGCCGTACTCAAAAGGATGCGTAGACGTTACACGACAGATCTTTTCGCCTCCCGCATAGAGATGATAAGGGATAAGATGGAATCACCTGAGCAGCGTTTCAGTAGAGTATTCTTCGGGATTGATGTGATTGTGGGTTTTCCGGGAGAGAGTGATGAAGAATTTGATCAAACCTATAGATTTTTGGAGAAAATCAGGCCGGCATTTCTGCATATATTTCCCTATTCGAGAAGGGCCGGGACTCCGGCTGCGGCTATGCCGGATCAGGTACCCGAAAATGTGAAAAGAGTACGTGTAGCACGACTTAAAGAGCTTTCCGATAGGTTAAATGAGGAATTTTGTGCTGCAAATAAAGGTCGAACGCTGCCCGTGCTTTTTGAAAGCACCCGAAAGGGGGGTATGATGCTGGGGTATACCGACAATTATATAAAAGTAGAGCGTCCCTACGATCCGGCGCTTATCGGCAGGATTTCGCAGGTGACGCTCTAAATCTCTACCTTTCGGTAAACCTATTTCACAACCTTTATCTTTTCCCCGATCTCTTTGACTATAGCACGTTTGAAGCGCTCATTGTAGCCCTTTTGAATAGGTCCCGGGGGAATTGTTGCCGAGTGCCCGTTGGTGATGAAGGCCCCTGTTTCATCCTGGCGTTTGGTGTTTCCGTCTATATATTTTACGAGGAGGTATTTATCCAATTCGTTCCATTTCTCAAATAGCGCATCGGCTTCATTTATAGAGAATGTCGTAAGATATTTTACCGCTCTGCGAGGGGATTTTTTATGCAGGAGAAGGGCCTGTTCATCCGCAGAGGCGATTTTTTCCACCATTTCCTTTTCGTGGGCACGGACATTGGCGACAACCTCAGCACCGATTTCGTCATAGCGCAAATATGCAAACTGCGCAATACGGTTGGTAAGCCAAAACATGGAAGTAGGAGAATACTCTATCATGCTGCCGTTGCCGAGGGCATAGTGGTGAGAAATTGCTGTCGAAGAGGAGTATACGGGAGTCAGAGGTGAAGTGCCCGCATCATCTAAGGCAAACCAGAAGATTCCCCCTATCTCATCGGGGAACCGGTTACGAGCTTGTCCGACAAACCAAAATCCCGTCTGTTGAGTAGCAATTGCTCTTTCATTGATATACTCATCACCGTCGATTTCAAAACTCATAGGTCTCCAACGGTAGGGAAGTGTATTTCCTCCTGCTCCGATATCATTGCGCATATCGAAAGGCGTATCTTCAAAATGGTCCCTCATCATATCGGCAACCATGGTAACGGAGAGTTTATGTTTTGACTTGACAGAGAGAGGCAGCCTGTTTTTAGGATTATGCCCCGAAGCATGATCAATATATTTGGACATATCTTCAGCGCCATGTTTATTAAAAAAACTCCAGACTCTCGCCTCGCATCCTCTCATGGCACCAAAATCGAGCGGACAATAGGTATCGGCGAAGCTGAATTCCTCATCCTTACCCTCAAATAGCCCCAGCTCCCTCGCATGTGAGATTACATCGGGTGAGAAGAGGCAATTTTCCGGATCATTAAGTGGAAATGTGGTAATACGTGAACAGTTGGCATGGGCTGAAATATGGCCGTCAGGTATACGTACAGCCACCCAGACTGCTCCTTTACGGGTATTGACGCCATTTACTACTTCGGGCTTGCGTGCGATGATTTCCAATATCCAGGCCTCCTCAGGATCAGCAAAGGAGATGGACTCTCCTGATGAGGCATAACCATATTGGTCGGCAAGCGAGGTATAAAGCAGTATCGCCTCACGTGCAGTCCGTGCCCTTTGCAGGGTAATATACATAAGTGATCCGTAGTCCAGTATGCCGTTGGGGTCCCTTAGCTCTTCCAACCCTCCCCAGGTTGATTCGCCTATGATAAGCTGGTGCTCATTCATGTTGCCGATGACGTTATAAGTCTTTTCTGCCTGAGGTATGGTACCGAGGTAGCGATCCTTGCCCCATTCATATACGGGGAGTAGTGTGCCTGCCTTGTATTTTGCTGCCGGATAGTGGACCAGCGTTCCATATCTGGTGTGACTGTCAGCCGCGTATGTGACCATTACGGATCCGTCGGTAGAGGCGCCTTTTGTAATGATAAGGTTGGTGCAAGTAAAACCTTTGATTGCTAATAGCAGAAGAGCTATTGTAAGTAGTGTACGTTTCATAATCTATTATCAAAATTCAATTGTGAGCCCGTCGTATGCAGGTTCTATGCTGAATGGTTGTTCGTGGAGTTCTTGTTTTAATTGTGCATGTTTAGGTAACTGGTGGGAGAGATGTGTGATAAAGGAGCGCTTTGCTCCAACTCTGCCGGCTACCTCCACAGCCTCGGGGAGTGAGTAATGGGAGATATGTGGCGTGCGTTTGACCGTATTGATGACAAAGAGCGATGTGTCTCTGAGTTTGTCATACTCTACATCCGGGATGTAATTGGCATCGGTTATATATGAAAGGCTGCCGATGCGGAATCCCAAAATAGGAAGACTGTAGTGCATCACCCTTATCGGAGTTATTGTAACCTTCCTCCCGTTGGCCCCTATAATTGTGAAAGGATTTGAATCGATGATTTTTATGTTAAATTCAGGTATTCCGGGGTACTTATGTAGGGCAAATACATAGGAATACTCCATACGGAGAGACTCCTCCACTCTCTCTTCGCAATAAATCGGGGTAGCGCATTTCTCCAAATAGTTGAGGGCACGAACATCGTCAAGTCCTCCCGTGTGATCTTTGTGCTGGTGTGTAAGAATGATGGCATCCAGATGGGAAATATTTTCGCGAAGCATCTGTTGTCTGAAGTCAGGTCCTGCATCTATGAGAATGGAAACCCCTTCATATACCACTAGTGCTGAAGTCCTTAGTCTTTTATCCCGTACATCGGATGAAGAACAAACCTCACATTGACACCCTATCATAGGTATACCTTGTGACGTGCCTGTTCCTAAAAATGTAATCGTATTGCCCATAACTCACAAAAGTAGTTAAAAAAAGATTATTTTTGCGTAAGAAACAGACCAATATACCCTTTAATATGAGCAAAAAAAGATTCAAAATTGGACTTCTTCCCAAAGTGTTGATTGCAATCGCTCTTGGAATACTCTTTTCACTATTCCTTCCGGAATGGGCAGTCAGGATTTTCATAACCATCAATTCCATCTTCAGCAATTTTCTTGGTCTGATCATACCATTGCTCATTATAGGATTGATAGCTCCGGGTATTTTCGAGTTGGGTAAGGGTGCGGGGAAACTGCTGCTGATAACTGCCGCCATAGCCTACTTCTCTACGATATTTTCAGGTTTCTTCTCCTATTTCACCGCTAAGTGGAGTTATCCCCGCTTTCTGGGGGATTCGCTTACCTCACTTGGCAATATCGATATGTCCGGCGGTTTACAGCCCTATTTTACAATAGAGATGGAGCCTATTATGAGTGTTACGGCTGCTCTGGTCATTGCTTTTGTCATAGGCCTCGGCCTAACCTCCGTAAAAGGTGAGACTATGCGCAATTTTATGTTGGATTTCAAGGAGATAATATATATAGTCATTAAAGGGGTTATAATCCCACTTCTGCCACTCTTTATTTTTGGCATATTTCTCCAGATGGGAGCCGAAGGCAAAGTGAGTGCAATTATGGGAATGTTTATCAAAATCATCGTGATTATCTTCATAATGCACATAATATTACTCGTGATGCAATTCGTAGTAGCCGGAGCTATAGCGCGTAAAAATCCTTTCAAAGCACTTGCCACGATGCTACCGGCCTATATGACCGCCCTCGGCACTCAATCCTCCGCTGCAACCATCCCGGTAACCCTCGCCCAGACCATCAAAAACGGGGTGCGTGAAGAGGTGGCTGGTTTCGTAATCCCCTTATGCGCTACCATACACCTTGCAGGCAGTATTCTTAAAATTGTAGCTTGCGCTTACGCAATTTCCCTCAGTCTGGGAATGAATGTGGGACTTGACCTCTATGCAGGTTTTATATTAATGCTCGGAGTACTAATGGTAGCTGCTCCGGGTGTGCCGGGAGGTGCAATTATGGCCTCTATCGGTCTGATTGCTTCGATGCTCGGGTTCGATCCCTCCATGCAGGGTCTTATGATCGCCCTCTACATAGCTATGGATAGCTTCGGTACTGCCGCCAATGTCACGGGTGACGGTGCCATCGCACTTGTCATCAATACCATCAGAGCTAAATCTTCAAAAGAATCAGCAGTTGTCCAATGAAGCGTCTATTATATTTTTTTCCTCTACTGGTCGTTGCACTCCTGTTCACTTCAGGTTGTAACCGTGCTCCCAAAGATGGCATTCATTCCATTACCGTCTGCACTACTACAGACCTGCACGGTGCCTATTTTGATTCTACCTATAACGAAGAGGCGCGACTCTCTTCGTTGGCCAATGTATCTGCCTACGTCAAACAACTTAGATCAAAGGGTATCAAGCCGGTACTGATAGATGTGGGAGACAATCTTCAGGGAGATAATGCAGCCTATTATTGCAACTATATTGATACGGTAAACGTGCATATTTTCGCAAGAGCTGCCGAATACATAGGCTACGATGCCATAGTAGTGGGCAATCACGATATTGAGGCGGGACATCAGGTCTATGACCGCTTCAGAGAGGGTAAAATCCCCTATCTTGCATCCAACGCAATTATTGAGGGAAGTGATGGGGAACCCTATTTCCAACCCTATACTA
Source organism: Bacteroidales bacterium UBA1392 (assembly GCA_002305275.1). Lineage (GTDB taxonomy): Bacteria > Bacteroidota > Bacteroidia > Bacteroidales > UBA932 > Cacconaster. The sequence goes on from DBQO01000020.1 coordinate 7,525, forward strand.
TCGTTACTCGCAAAGGAGTCAGGATAGCCATCATCGGTATGACCAATGCCAATATTAAAAGTTGGCTCTCCGAAGAGCTCTGGGAGGGAATGGATTTCCTTAAAATATCCGATATTGCACAGGATTGGGTTGATGGCGTGCTTGACAAGGAAAGTCCGCATATCGTAATCCTTGCCTGCCATACGGGTAGTGGACACGGTCTTCCCGATATCGAAAATGAGGCGCGTTTTCTGGCTTCCAGTGTCAGGGGTGTGGATCTGGTGCTTGCCGGCCATGACCATCGTGCCGTTTCGGAAATTATCGACAACCCTGCCGGTGAGGTGTTGTTGATCAATGCAGGCGATCGTGCAACCCTTCTTGGGGAAGCCACATTTGAACTCGAAATTAAGGAGGGCAGTGTGATTTCAAAAAGAGTTGCTTCTTCGCGCCTGATCCCGATGGCAGATGTAGAGCCTGATTCCCGTTATTCTGCTCGTTTTAAAAAGGATTTCAAGGCGGTCTATGAATTTGCTAATCGCGAAATGGGTACAATCTCTGAAGAGATCTATTTTGCCGATGCACTGGTGGGGCCCTCCTCATACATAGATCTTGTACACAAAGTGCAGCTGGATGCATCCGGAGCCGATATCTCCATCGCCGCACCTCTTTCGAGCAGCGGCATGATTCCTGCCGGAGTCATCAGATATCAGGACCTGGTTTTACTTTATAGATTTGAAAATTCATTGTTTGTCGTTGAACTCACAGGTGCTCAAATCAGGGATTACCTGGAACTCTCATATTACAACTGGGTCAATAATATCGGTCCCGTTTATAATTTCGATTCTGCCGAAGGCATCATCTACCGTGTGAAAAAGTCGGCACCGAGGGGCTCTATGGTGGAAATTATCTCAATGAGTGACGGATCACCATTCGATCCCTCAAGAAGCTACAAAGTGGCAATAAGTTCATACAGAGCCAGCGGAGGAGGTAATCTGCTAAGGGATGGAGCAGGTGTAAGCCCTGATGCTCTGTCGGTTGTCGCCAGATATGGCGATATTAGAACCCTAATCGGAGAGTATATTTCTAAAGTGGGTACTGTGGTGCCGGAAACTCCAACCAACTGGATTTTTGTAAAATAAATCATTGCGGATAGGGGATTTTTATTTATCTTTGTACATTGCGTTATTATGGACGGAGAAGTGATCAATAGTTTGAAAGGAAAAATCGGGCAATTGATTGCAAGATGCGAAAAGCTCGAGAAGGAGAACGTACGCTTTTCAGAAAAGATCTCTGCTCTTGAAGCAACCAACGCAAAACAAATTGATATAATAAAACGATTAAAGGAACAGACAGAGAGACAACAATTGATAGAGGCATTTGGGAACATGCCGGACCGGACGAAGGCGAAGAAGAGGGTTTCGGCCCTTATACGTGAGATAGACAGATGCATAAATCTGCTTAATGACTGAAGAATATGAAACAACGCATCACCATAAAGATTGCAGGGAAGGAATTTGAGTTGGATGTTGAGGCGGCGAGTGAAGAGAAGATACGAGCAGCAGTCAAAAGGATAAACCAAAGGATTTTTGAAAAATCAAATCGTTTTCCTATGGTACCCAGAGAGGAGATTTTGAGTGTAATACTCCTGGAAGAAGAGGTTCGGTTGGTAGAATTTGAAACACTCAGAGATAAGGAGAAAGAGAATTTATTGCAACAATTGCATACCCTGGACGAAAGATTGGGAGAGTATTTAATCGGCCGTTAGTTCCGCTCTTTGCTGAAATCAACGCTAAAAATCATCACGAGCCAACTCGATTGTTAAAAACAGGCCTCTCGTGACCCTGCAAGGGGGATTCCATTTATGGGACATAGGAAGTTTGAGACAAATATCGGAGCTCAAATCTTATTTTATAAGATTTCTGATAGACCGGGCTAACGGCTTTTCTATAAATTGTAAGTATTTCTGTTGTTCGCTTTTTTCAAAAAAGGGAATTTTTGCACTATTTAATACTATATACTTACAATCATGTTAAACACAATTATTATTACAGCGATAGTTTCTGCCGTAGTTACGATAGGAGCCTATCTGCTCGTAAGGGACGTCATATTAAAGAAAAAGAAAGCACAAATCATCATCAACGCTGAAAAAGAGGGGGAAGACATCAAAAAAGAGAAGATTTTTCAGGCTAAGGAAAAATTCCTCCAACTCAAGAGCGAACATGAGACCTTCATAAACGAACGCAATGCTCAGGTTCAGCAATACGAAAATAAAGTAAAACAGAAGGAACTGGTTCTCAACCAGCAAAATTCCGAGCTGGGTCGTAAACAGAAAGAGGTGGACAGCATTCGCGAGAACCTCAAAAGTCAGCTCGATATTGTAAACCGCAAGAGCGAAGAATACGACAAATATAAAAACGAGGTAATTTCCAAACTTGAAGAAGTTGCAGAAATGACTGCGGCAGAGGCAAAAAACCAACTTTTGGAGAGTATGAAGGCCGAGGCCAAGACCGAAGCGATGTCCTATATCAGCGATGTGATGGACGAAGCGCGTATGACGGCCAGCAAAGAGGCAAAACGCATAGTAATAAATACCATCCAGCGTACTGCACCTGAGACGGCCATTGAAAATGCGGTTACTGTCTTCAATATAGAAAGTGATGAGATCAAAGGACGTATCATTGGTCGTGAAGGGCGTAATATCCGTGCACTCGAAGCTGCCACCGGCGTGGAAATAGTTGTGGATGATACACCTGAAGCCATTCTTCTCTCTGCATTCGACCCTGTCCGTCGTGAAGTGGCAAGACTTGCACTTCACCAGTTGGTAACAGATGGTCGCATCCACCCTGCACGCATAGAAGAGGTTGTGGCTAAGGTACAGAAACAGTTGGATGACGAGATTATGGAGACGGGGAAGCGCACCTGTATCGATCTGGGTGTCCACGGACTCCATATGGAATTGATCCGCTTGATAGGCCGTATGAAGTACCGTTCATCTTATGGACAGAACCTACTCCAGCACTCGCGGGAAGTGGCAAATATTTGCTCCACCATGGCTGCCGAACTTGGTCTCAACGCAAAGGTTGCCAAACGTGCCGGCCTCCTGCACGATATAGGAAAGGTTTCCGATGAGGATTCTGAGCTGCCCCATGCTTTGCTGGGTATGCGTATTGCGGAACGATATAAGGAGAAGCCGGAAGTTTGCAATGCCATAGGCTCTCACCATGAAGAGATGGAGATGAAATCTCTCATAGCTCCGCTGGTAATGGTGGGTGATGCCATTTCGGGTGCCCGTCCGGGTGCTCGCCGCGAAGTTATCGAATCTTATATCAAACGTCTAAAAGATATGGAAGGCATTGCTCTTTCACATCCGGGCGTTACCAAGACTTATGCCATACAGGCCGGAAGGGAGCTGCGCGTAATAGTAGGGGCCGAAGAGGTTTCAGATCAGCAGTGTGATGCTCTGTCTGCCGACATAGCCCGCAAAATTCAGGAGGAAATGGTTTACCCCGGTCAAATCAAGATTACAGTGATCCGCGAGACTCGCAGTGTCGCATTTGCAAAATAAATTATCATGGAAGAGAATAAAAACACAGGAATCAGTATCACTCCCGAAGTGGCAAGGGGAGTCTATTCTAACCTTGTATTTATCAACCACTCCAATTCCGAGTTTGTGCTTGACTTTATACAGGTGATGCCGGGAATGCCCCAGCCTAATGTCAATAGCCGCATTATCCTGGCTCCGGAACATGCCAAACGTCTTTTGAAGGCGCTTGAGGATAATGTAGGCAAATACGAAATGACTTTTGGTGAGATCGTTATTCGAGAACCGCAGCCTGCCAATGTGCCTCCGATGGCATTCGGCGGAGAAGCGTGAAATAGTATGTAGTGTGTAGTATGTAGTATGTAGTAAAAGGGATTTAGGAGTTGGGATTTATGGAAAAGGAAGAAAGTTTTGTGATTTTGAAATTTTATAACAATCCCACAGGATTTGGAGTCTCACAGAACTCTCTACATAAACCAAAAAATAGTTCCGAACTCATACCTAACTACTAAAAAACTTACTCATAACTACCGACTATTTACTTGAAACTATAAAAATGGGGATCAGTTTGTGATGTGACCCCCATTTTTTGTACTATTCGTATCTATTCCTTTACAAAATCTCAACTGCCTTCATTCCGATGCTGATTGCCTGCTCATTCATCGGTATCAGACCGTGATGGCGTTCCGGAAGGGACTTCCTGAGCCCTTCGAGGACATTAGCCATAGTCACGATTGGCTTGACTTTGAGGTAGGCACCAAGAACAATCATATTGTAAGCTTTGGCATTGCCAAGTTTTGCAGCCTCATCTGCCGCAGCTATGCGACAAACTTTTATATCTTTCCTTTCGGGATGGCGCGTAATGCCATTAGGATCGTAAATGAGGACTCCTCCCGGCTTTACCCTACTCTCAAACTTGTCGAGCGACTGCTGATTGAGTATGATTGCAGTGTCAAATCTGCTGAGTATGGGCGAGCTGATCTTATTGTCGCTAAGAATAACGCTCACATTACAGGTGCCACCACGCATCTCAGGGCCGTATGACGGCATCCAAGTGACTTCCTGATCCTGCATTATGCCTCCATAAGCCAAAATTTTGCCCATAGAGAGGACTCCCTGTCCTCCGAAACCTGCTATAATAATCTCTTCTTTCATATCATCTATTTTATTAATCAAAATAATACGGAGGTTCTTAACGATCCTTCAAATCACCAAGGGGATACTCGGGGAACATATTCTCCTCCATCCATTTATTTGCCTCTACGGGCGACACTTTCCATCCGGAATTACAGGTACTTACCACCTCGATAAATGATGTTCCTTTGTCCATCATGGAGTTTTCGAAAGCTTTGCGTATAGCTCTCTTGGCTTTGCGTACCGCACCGGGAGTCTGTACGGATTGCCTGGTCACGTAGCAAGTGCCATCGAGTTGAGCAAGAAGTTCGGTAATTTTTAGAGGGTAGCCGTTGAGCTTAACGTCACGTCCATAAGGGGTTGTGGCTGTCACCTGCCCGATCAGGGTGGTAGGAGCCATTTGGCCTCCGGTCATGCCGTAGATTGCGTTGTTGATAAAGATGACAACTATATTTTCCCCACGGTTGCAGGCATGCAAAATCTCGGCAGTACCTATAGAAGCTAGGTCACCGTCTCCCTGATATGTGAAGACATATTTGTCGGGCATCAGGCGTTTGGTGGCAGTTGCAAGTGCCGGAGCGCGTCCATGTGCAGCTTGCTGCCAGTCTATGTCAAGATAGTTGTAGGCGAACACGGAGCAGCCCACAGGAGAAATACCTATGGTCTTGTCCTGAATTCCCATCTCCTCAATAACCTCGGCAATAATCTTGTGGACCGTGCCGTGAGAGCAGCCCGGGCAATAGTGCATTACTGCATCCTTAAGTACGGGAGTTTTACCGTAAACCTTGTTTTCAGGTTTTATTATATCATTGATCTCCATAGTCGCTATTTTTTGATTGTTTTGACAAATGCTTCATAAATCTCTTCAGGAGAGGGAATAACACCTCCCTGGCGTCCATAGAAGTGTACGGGTACGCGGCCTGCAGCTATCCTGCGTACATCTTCCACCATTTGGCCGGAATTGAGCTCCACGGACATTATAGATTTCATCCGGGGTACAAGTGCATCAAGTGCCTTTTCAGGGTAGGGATAGAGAGTGATGGGGCGCAGTACGCCAAGTTTAATGCCATCCTCACGGGCAAGCTCCACTACATTTTCTGAAATACGGGACATACAGCCGAATGCCACTATAAGATACTCCGCATCTTCAGTCTTATAGGTCTCATATCTGACCTCCTCTGACTCAATAGTTGCATATTTGTTTTGGAGATGGATGTTGTGGCGCTCCATTATATCTGCATCAAGTGCAAGAGACGTTACTATGTTGCCTGGTCTTGATGCCGGTTTGCCAAGCGTAGCCCAGGAATCACAGAGTGTTCTTACCTCTTCGTCAGTGCGGCGAGGTTTTGCAGGGCTGAGTTCCACTTTTTCCATCATTTGCCCAACAATACCGTCTCCTAGAATCATCACGGGGTTGCGGTATTTGAATGCGAGTTCGAATGATAAATCCACGAAGTCGTACATATCCTGTACGGAAGCGGGAGCGAGTACAATTGTCCTATAGTCACCGTGACCGCCACCCTTAGTTGCTTGAAAATAGTCACTTTGGCTGGGTTGTATTGTACCCAGACCAGGGCCTCCACGCATTACATTGACTACCAGACAGGGAAGTTCACATCCTGCAAGGTAGCTTAGTCCTTCGCACATGAGGCTGATGCCGGGGCTGCTGGATGAGGTCATAACCTTTTTGCCGCAGGAGGCTCCGCCATAGACCATATTGATCGAGGATGTTTCACTCTCAGCCTGGAGTACTACCATACCTGTAGTCTCCCAGGGTTTTTCTTGCATCAGCGTCTCCATAACCTCCGACTGGGGGGTAATGGGGTAGCCGAAATAGCCGTCGCAGCCGCAGTTTATAGCAGCGTAGGCGATGGCTTCGTTTCCTTTCATTAAGATCTTTTCTGCCATATCTGTAATTTTAGATTTTGACACGATAAACGGTTATTACTGCATCCGGACATACGGTAGCGCAGTTGGCGCAGCCGATGCAGTTATCCGGATTGGCCATATATAAATAATTGTAACCTTTACTATTCACCTCTTTTGCAAGGGCTATAGTGCCGGTTGGACAATTTGGGATGCATACTCCGCATCCTTTGCATTTCTCGGTATCTACCGTGATAGCTCCTTTGATTGCCATATACTTTTAAGTTTTATTGGTTTTAAATTTATTTGCCCGAATAAAAATTGAACCCCTTGGTGACGCCCTCGATGATCGCATGCCATCTGAAAGCAATACCGATAATGCAAATTATGCCTATCCATATAAGTGCCTTTGTGGTGTAGCTCTGGGCACGGTACCAATCGCCAATTTTTTTAAACATAATTACTTATTTTTCTATTCTAATCCTGGCATCCACTGCCGTAACGCTCTTTTGGTTGCCCATTAGAGGATTTATATCCATTTCAAATATCTCCGGAGCACAACTGCAAAGAGCAGAGACTCGGCGGATGGTTTCGTTGAAGATGGCTTCATTAACCCCCTCCTGACCGCGCACACCCTCAATAAGTTTGTAACTCCTAAGTTGGCGGATCATCTCCTTGGCCTCTATGGCAGAGATGGGGGAGATGCCATAAGAAATATCTTTAAGTACCTCAATATAGATACCTCCGAGACCGCACATTACCAGATGGCCGAATTTATCTTCCCTCTTGGCTCCAACAAAGAGTTGAGTGCCACTGATCATAGGCTGGAGCAGGACTCCGATGCATCCATCTATGCGCATCATACGTTTGTACTCCATTTCGAGAGTGTGGTCGTCGCTGATGTTTAGCACGACTCCACCCACATCGCTCTTATGCACGGGACCCACCACCTTCATAACCAGTGGCCAACCTATCTCTCTAGCAGCCTCAATGGCCTTCGAGTAGGTGGAGACCACCAATTCTTTCACCCTATTGATGCCTGCCGCATCCAGTATGTCTTGCGTTTTCTCCGGCGAGAGGTATCCATTGTCGCTATTGTCAATAATGCTACGGATTTTTTCCTTATCCACCGGGGGATTCTCATTGCTGAGAATGGGTTCGAGTGTGTTGGCTATTCTTGCAAAGCAAGAACCGAACATCACCTCTTCGGGGAATGTTATTCCTCCTTTGTTTCTAAATTGCTCTATCTCATCTTTGGCATTCACGATAGAGGTAAGGATGGGGAATATGGGCTTTTTACAAACTTTTTGCTTTTCAAGTATTGTGTCGTATGCGTCGTTACCGGAGACCAGGCCGGGATTGCCGAATATTACCGCCATACTATCCACATCGAAATCATGCTCACAGACATCTATGATCTTGCCAAGTTGGGAGGCAGTACCGGTGGCAAGAAAGTCTATTGGGTTGGAGACTGAAGAACCGGGGTAGAGTTCTTTGAGAAGCGCCTTAGCCTTCTCCCCCTCAAAATGAGGAATTTCTATATCATTGGAAGAGAGCACGTCGGTGAGCATTACGGCAGGACCGCCGGCGTGAGTGATGAGGGCCATCTTACGACCTTTGACCTTGTTGAACATCAGTATGGCGGCGGTAGTTACAAGTTCCATGCGACTGAAGCATCTGATAATACCGGCCTTACGGAAGAGTGCACTTACAGCCTTATCGGGAGAGGCCATAGCACCGGTATGTGAGGATGCGGCACGAGATCCCGCTTCGCTATACCCTGATTTGATAGCTACTACCCTTGCACCCTTACGGTATAGGGAATATGCATGTTTAAGAAGCTTCTGAGGATCATTTATGCTTTCGATATAGAGCATCTTGACCGGCGCGCTTTTGCCATGCACATAGGATTGGTCATAATACTCGAGCATATCTTCCACTCCGATCTGAGCCGAATTGCCGATGGAAAAAATAGATGCGAACTTCAATCCGAGCTGTATTGCCAGCTCCAGGATAAATACGATGGTGGCTCCGGAGCCCGATACGAAATCAATACCTGTAGGGGAGAGTCTTGGAACAGGCTTGATGAAGACTCCTGTATAGGCGGGGGTGATTACTCCGACACAATTGGGTCCTATAAGTGCTGCTCCTACGTCGTTTGTCATCTCGACGATCCTCCGTTCGTATTCCGCTCCCTCTTTGCCGTCTTCGGCAAATCCTGCCGAAACTATAATGATGGCTCCGCAGTTTTTTTTGTAGCAAAGCGTTTCAACTGCACTCACACAAAATTGTGCGGGTATGGCAAGAATGGCAAGATCAACTTCGGGGATCCCATCTATGGTGAGGAATGTTCTGCAGCCCCTGATTTCTCCGGAAGCTTTGGGGTTAACTACGTAAATATTTCCCTGAAACCGTGTAGAAAGGAGGTTTTCGAGAATAGCTCCCCCGGGCTTGTGGATGTCATCACTACCCCCTACAACGACAATGGTCTTAGGCGAAATCAGCTGTTTTGTGATCATAGCTTCCAAATTTTACTATGCAAAGTTATAAATTATTATCGAAAATATCAATAATAATTCAAAATCTACAAATAAATATGCTTTTAATTGCAAATTGTAACCAATAGCCCCGATTTTGGTAATACTTGCTGAATAAATGTACTATTATAGTGACAATATGGATCTTATTTGTTATATTTGTCAAATTTTAGATATTAACTTATGGGTACCATTTTGCTTAAACACGCTATCTTGAAAGGTAAACAAAAGGATATCCTCATAAAAGGGAATAGGATTGCGGTCATAGCAGACTCAATTCCTGTGAGGGCGGCGAGAGAAATTGATTGTACGGGAAAGAGTGTCACCCCGGGTTTTATCAACATGCACACTCATTCGGCGATGTCACTGCTGCGTGGCATCTCTGAAGATGTCCCGCTGACAGAGTGGCTCAATAACATTTGGTCGATTGAAAAACACCTTCAAAAAGAATATGTCTACTGGGGAGCAAAACTTGCAATTCTCGAAATGATAAAAACCGGCACCACCTGTTTTTTGGATATGTATTGGATGTCACCTCAGGTGGCTCAGGCAGTAGAGGAGATGGGTATAAGAGGAGTTTTGACCTATGTTTTCCTTGACAACTACGATACTGAAAAGTCTGAAAAGCAGAAGTCCGAATGTATTCGTATTCATGGCTATTCTAAAGAGTGGCACAAACGATGCAAATTCGGAGTCTCCATTCACGCCGACTATACTGTTTCTCCACATACGATGGTATGGGCTTCAGGGTTTGCTAAAGAGAATGGCCTGATAATCAATACACACATATCAGAGACTGAGAAGGAGGTGCTTTCAGATAAAGAAAAATATGGTAAGACACCGGTAGCTTTTTACGACTCTCTAGGCATCCTTGATTCCAATGTCATCGCCGCTCATGCGTTATGGCTTGAGGATGAGGATATAGAGATTTTTGCCAAACGAGGCGTTACGGCAGTCCATAACGTCAATTCCAACTTGAAACTAGGCTCGGGCTATAGGTTCAGATACGGTGACTTAAAGGCTGCGGGAGTTAATGTCTGTCTTGGTACTGACGGAGCAGCTTCTTCCAACAATCTCGATATGCGCGAAAGCATGAAGACCATGTCCCTTTTGCAAAAAGGTTGGACGGGAGATACCACAATTCTGCCTCTTAATGAGCTTATGGATGTGGCTACTATCAACGGCGCCCGTGCTTTGGGTATAGATACCGGCAGAATAGAGGAGGGAGCACTTGCTGATCTGGTATTGGTGGAGACTCGTTCAGAAGCATTTATCCCGAATATCAATTTTGAAAGCAATTTCATCTACTCAGCCAACAGCTCTTGTATTGACACAGTAATTTGTGATGGCAATATCCTGATGGAAGGGGGCAAGGTCGCCGGAGAGGAGCAATTATTGGAAAAAGCTGATGAAATGGCTTGGAAACTCATAAACGCAACATGATGGATCAAAGACTTAAAGCAATTTACGAAGCTGCCGACTATATTCGTGAGCGTACAGGTGGATTTGTCCCTAAAGTGGGCATCATTCTTGGCAGCGGCCTTGGCAAACTTGCCGATTCAATAGAGAATCCGATAATTATCCCTTACGCTGAAATACCGCGTTTTTCGCGCTCCACGGCTATAGGTCATAAAGGCAACCTGATTCTTGGCACCATTGCCGGGAAGCCTGTATGCGCCATGCAGGGAAGGTTTCACTATTATGAAGGTTATCCTATGGATCAGGTAACCTTACCCGTTAGAGTTATGAAAGTACTCGGGATCGAGTATCTTTTTGTCTCGAATGCAGCAGGAGGAGTCAATTTGGATTATAAAGTGGGTGACTTGATGATTATAAGCGATCACATCAATCGTCTCCCTAATCCTCTCGTGGGACCCAATCTCGACCAATTCGGGCCACGTTTCCCTGACATGACGCGTCCTTACGACCTCAATCTTATCCGCAAAGCGGAAAATATCGCCGAAAAGGAAGGTATCAAACTCTTCAAGGGAGTCTATTTGGCCGGTAGCGGTCCCTCTTACGAGACTCCTGCCGAGTATCGATTTTTCCGTATGATTGGGGCGGATGCCATTGGGATGTCCACCATTCCGGAGGTCATAGTAGCCCGACACATGGATCTTCCCGTATTCGGCATGTCTGTCATTACGAATGAAGCCCATGGCGATTTCGCAGAAGATTTTGTAAATGACGGTGATGATGTGGTAAGGGTGGCAGATGCAGCTGCGGGTACCATGACATATCTTTTCAGTAAACTAATAGGATCACTATAATGTTGACAACAATTTTTCCATACGATTCAGTGGAGTTGAGTTCCAATGGTCGTGAAGTGATAATACTTGACCAGTCTTTGCTTCCCAATCAGGAGAAATTTCTTCACCTGACTACGGCAGAGCAGGTCTTTTTTGCCATCACTCTGATGAAGGTACGCGGTGCGCCTGCCATAGGTATTGCCGCGGCTTTCGGCTTGGCAATGTCAATCAACAGGTCAAAATATAGGGAACTTGCCACTTTCGAAAAAGAATTTCTTCGTACAAAACGCTATCTATATATATCACGTCCTACGGCTGTCAATCTTATGTGGGCTTTGGACCGCATGGAGGATTGCTTTTACAAGGTCAAAAACAGTATAGACGATACTGACCAAACGGTAATAGACATCATAAAAAACGCCCTTATTGCTGAAGCGCGCTCCATTAAGGTTGAAGAGACCAGAATGTCGGTAGCTATTGCAGAGCATGGTGTATCATTGCTTACTCATGGCTGCGGTGTTCTAACTCACTGTAATGCCGGTCACCTGGCTACTTCTCGCTATGGCACGGCTTTGAGCCCGATTTATCTCGCTCACCAGAGGGGCTATTCTCCAATGGTCTACGTAGATGAGACCAGACCATTATTGCAGGGAGCCCGCCTTACTGCCTATGAACTGATGAAAGCAGGGATAGACGTCACTCTTATTTGTGATAACATGTCCTCGATAGTTATGAGTCAAAAGAGGGTGGACTCCGTTTTTGTCGGCTGCGACCGCGTAGCTGCCAATGGAGATGTTGCAAATAAAGTAGGTACCAGCGGTCTTGCCATTCTGGCAAAACATTACGGTGTGCCCTTTTATGTCTTTGGACCTTCCAGTACGATAGATTTTGATTGTGCTTCAGGCAGGGATATCGTTATTGAGGAGCGTCCCTCGTACGAGATGACGGACATGTATTTCAACAAGCCCATTGCCCCCAAGGGTACGAAGGTATTCAACCCTTCATTTGATATAACACCGGCAGAATTCATCACCGGCATCGTTACAGAGAAAGGCATATTCAAGCCTGAGGAAATAACCAATATGAAATAGGCTATGGTGAGATTTTTAAGTCTCTCCAGTGGCAGCAATGCAAACTGTTATTATATTGGCAATGGCAATATGGGATTGCTGATTGATCTTGGTGTCGGTGTCAGAACTCTTAAAAAGCGTCTTGCCGAACATGCCATATCATTTGACAATATTGACATGGTCCTGATTACTCACGACCATATTGACCATATTCGTAGTCTTGGTTCTTTCACGGAACGCTATAAAAAACCTGTTTTTGCTACGGAAACCCTTCATAAAGCCTTACACACTCACTTCTGTACCCGAGGTTCTCATTCCGGTTGTGTCAATATCTTGGAGGAAGATGTATGCTACAGATACGGCGATATCGGGATAACAGCCTTTTCGGTTCCTCACGATGCCACTCAGACTTTGGGTTACCACATAGATTTTGAGGGCGTAAAGTTTACTTTTCTAACAGATATGGGACATCCCACGGATAAGGCGGTACAATATGCCTCCAAAGCCAACCATCTTATCGTAGAGGCAAATTATGATATAGATATGTTGTTGAGAGGACCATATCCCAAAAGCCTGAAAATGCGAATTCTTGAGGACACCGGCCATCTGTCGAATGATCAGACGGCCTCACTGGTCAGGAGAGCATTCCACCCTGAACTAAAAAGTATACATCTGGCGCATCTGAGTCATATTAATAACACTCCAAAACTGGCAATACATACAGTCAAAGATGCACTTTGCGAGATAGGCGTCAGGGTGGGAGAGGATGTGTTCCTGAATTGTTTGCCGCGTACCGACTCCTCTGAAATGATGGAATGTTCATAACTTCTCAGATAGATTTATCGTATCGGCATAATTTTAGTTATATTTGCAGCAATAGAGAAAGAATTCGTAACCATAAAACAACAACAATATGAAAAAGATAATTCTGGCATTGTCGCTCTTGATTGCCGTAAGCCTATTCACTTCGTGTGTTGACGAATACCCTGATTCAGACCTTTTGTTAGGTGCATGGTCTTCGTACGAGTGTTTCAAGCAAGGAGCAGAGCCTTTTTCTTATACCCTTGAAAGATATCTATTTACAGAGGATGGTTATGTGGCTTTTTATGACAGAAGCGAATTCCAATTCAAGCTCCCTTATGGCTATAATGCTACTACGGGAATTCTTGCAATTATGGATGGCACCGATGAGCAAGGCAATAAATTAACAATAGAGTATCCGGCCGTAATCGAATATGTTGAAACTGTCAAATCAGACGTTCTGACAATTTCTTATGGTGACGGATATACTATACGCTATCGCAAGCGATAGGGTAGTGTGTAGTGTGTAGTGTGTAGTGTGTAGTGTAGAACTCGGGACTAATCCACAAATTGCATTTTATAATAAGCCGCCGTGAGTTTTTCTCCGGTGGCTTTTTCTATCATTTCATTCCATTCGTAACGCATTCCGGGATTGAATACATATTCCTGAAGCCATTCGCCAACCGCTTTATTTTCAAAATAGCAATCATTAGCCATATCTCCGCTATTGGTAACGTTGGTTACAATATAATGGTGCAATTGGGAAGCCAGCAGGGCTCCAAGCTGGTAGTTGTGGTAATAGCAAGGATAGAGTGCGATGTGGATTTTTGAGGCCCAGTCGGGTTGGTTGCGTCCTTCGGGGCGCTTGAGGAGTTGGTATTTCTCTACAAGATCCCACCAGAGAGTATTTAAGTCCTGTTCTGGATTGGCATACATCTCCTTTTCAAAGCGGTACATAACCTGTGTCCAGCGGCTGAAGACAAGTTGCTGGAGACGGAGCGAACGGATACAATCTTCATTTATGGCAGCTGCCTCTTTTTCGGGAAGACCCACCATGATCTTCATCCATTCCGTATTTCTGGACAACCTGTCAAACATCATTGCCACAGCCTCCGTAGTGAAACTATGCGCCGCTTCCCGTAGGAAGAGAGGGTTGCCAGCTGCATCGTGTCCGACAGCATAAACAGCGTGGCCGAATTCGTGTAGCATGGTGGACATCCACTGCTCGGTATCTGAAATGTTGCAGAGGACACGTACATCTCCGTTACGATCAATATCTATACAGTAAGCATGCTGATTTTTACCGTCACGTGGATAGAGGTCACTATTCATCATTACAGTGGTCACATCAAGACCGATGCTATTGTAGAAATCGGTAGTCATAGTTTCGAGGTTGTGCCCTTTGTAATATTTGTCAAAATCAACGGGGTAGAGATCGGGAGCCTCTTGGAAAAATCTTCCCTGGTAGTGCCAGGGCATCAATTTGTCTACGGGGATTTTGTATCTCGCGGAGAACATTTTATCCATATCCGCCTTGAGGGCGGCAAATCCCTCATTTGTCATCTCGTCAAGCTCATCAAATAGTGCTGAAATCTCCTCCGGATCCTGTTCCGAAAGAGTTAAAGACATAGTGTGATAGTTGTCGAACCCTAGTGACTGAGCCAACTTATTACGAAGTCGAACAATCTCCAGTACGTCTTCTGCCACGAAAGTACCTATCGCTTTGTGGGCATTCCAAATCTCTTCGAGAGCTTTGTTGTCGGTGGATGTTCTTAGTATCTCTTCTACAAAATTGTCGTTTACCTTTTCTCCACGAAATTCAGCACGGAAACCGGCATATTTTTGTTCCAGTAGGCTCTCCTTCTCTATGATAAGATTTTGCAGAGTTGTGTCAGCCTGTCCCTTTAAAAAGGAGAGGTAGATTATATCCAATTCTCTTTTGAGTATCGGATTCTTTACCCTGCCGCTTTTACGCATTCGGCTGAGTTTGTCAAACAATACCTTATCCGAATAGATTTCGGCGGTTTTGATGCCGGCCTGTGCATACCTTTGAAAATCTTCGGGATTGCCGCTCGTAGTACCGGCCCAATAACTTTTTGATGATTCCACATAGAGTGGTAGTAGCTTGCCCTCTAGTTCGGATATGAGGGACTTTAGCTCTTTCTCAGGGTTACAGCTTGTCAACATAACGAGTGAAAGTAGCAGAAAAGTGTATATTTTTTTCATGGTCAGAATTTTTTATTCATTTCCCATATAGAGTTGAGATTGAATATTGCAAGCTCATCCTCCTCTATGACCTCAAGCAGCAGGCGTTTAAGAGTCAGCTCCTTGACCTGGAACTGCGAAACAATGTTTGTATTGAAGTCTTTTTTACCTTGAAGAAGCCCATCGATAGGGAAACTGATATTTAGAATGTAGTTATCTTTGTCGTAAGAGAATGACCCGGTGTAGCTTGCAATCATCATATTGGTTTTTGCCGTACCCTCCCAAATCTGGAATTTGAACGTTCCATTTTTTTCAAACACAAAAGAATAACGTGTTTCCGCATAATTGAGTTCAATCTCACCTTCATAAACTTTTGCTACATCCCACTGACCATAAAGAAGATACTCCTCATTTATTAAATCCCTGACAAACTGACATCCGGAAAGAGAAATCAGAACCGCCATTATAAGCGAAAATAGTGTCAATTTTTTCATAATTAGGATTTTAGTAACACACGAAGGTAATAAAAAAAAGAATAAATCGTACTCTTTCATTCAAAAAACATAGGTCCGAAATGTTCAGGCTTATGGAAATTGGGAGAGGGAATCGGTATCGGATGCCAGCTCAGATAGTGTGGAACGGGCATTTCATCCCCGCATTTATAAAAGTTCCCTCTGACTGTACGTCCTGAGAAACCGGAGAACTCTGAAAGAGAGTAAATGGACTTTGGGATAGCGATGGTGAGAGTCCACTCCTGTTCGCCGGCACGCTCACCAAAGGGTTCACTGCCGAGAGTTGACTCTCTTCTGATCTGACTTATTACTTCATCACCAAAACGGGTACGCTGCTTACGGTCAGGACCTCCTGCAAATGTGCCGTGACCTATACAGTTCATCTCAAGGTTGTAATAGATGGAATCTTTGTCGGATGGGATCATGAAAAATTCCACACAGGAGTCGGTGTAGGGTTTCGAGCCGGCATCATATCCGAAAGTTGCTCTGACACCCTCTTCCTTCACAACATACTGGAGATAGATCTCTTCCGCTGAATGTGCTATGCGGAATTTCACCTCCGGTTTGTAACCATACTCCTTCCAGTTGATCACCGCGATGGGGTTAAATTCAATTTTTTCTCTCTCAAACATTGCGGCAACATCGGCTACGGAGGGTTTTGCAGAGTCGAAAACCACTTTTTTAACTCTCAATACAGGCATACTATTTGAACTTTCTTTGCCACCTCTATTGCAGTTACATCCGGTGAGCAATGTTAGGCTCAATAGAGCTATGGCTAAATGGACAATTTTTCTCATGGTTTCAAAGGTATAAAAAAAGTAGTGATTGCATTGCTATTATCCTATATTTTTACTATTTTTGCAGTTTATGAATGGAAAAATAACAATTTGTCAAACAACAAAAAATAAAATATTTAATTATCTATGACAAAAAGAGTTTACCGCTTTGGCGGCAAGAGTGCTGAAGGAAATGGCACTATGAAAAACCTCCTCGGAGGAAAAGGAGCTAATCTTGCAGAGATGTGTACTCTCGGGATGCCGGTTCCCGCAGGTTTTACGATCACCACTGATACCTGTACCGAGTATTTCGCACTTGGTGGCAAGTATCCCGATGGACTTAAGGAAGAAGTTGCAGCGGCTTTAAAAGCCACTGAAGAGATAATGGGAATGAAGTTCGGTGATGGCAAGAACCCCCTCCTGTTATCCTGTCGCTCGGGCGCAAGGATGTCAATGCCCGGTATGATGGAAACAGTCCTCAATATCGGTCTTTGCTCTGCCACAATTCCGGGACTTATCGAAAAGACAAAAAATCCCCGCTTCGTATATGATGCATACCGCCGTCTGATTATGATGTATTCAGACGTGGTGATGGAGAAGTCTGAAGGCATCGAGCCTGAGGATGGTAAAGGTATCCGCGTACAGCTTGACAATATGCTGCACGACCTCAAGGAGAAGAAGGGCTATAATAGTGACACCGACCTGAACGAAGAAGATCTTAAAGACCTCTGCGACCGCTTCAAGGTGCGTGTAAAAGAGGTTCTCGGCAAAGAGTTTCCGGATGATGCACAAGCACAACTCTGGGGCAGTATCGGTGCGGTTTTCAAATCATGGAATGGTAAGAGAGCCATAGCTTATCGCCGTATCGAGGGTATTCCCGATGAATATGGTACCGCCGTCAACGTACAGTCAATGGTGTTCGGCAATATGGGATCAAATTCCGCCACCGGCGTAGCATTCTCCCGTAACCCCGCTACCGGTGAGCACACTTTCTATGGTGAGTGGCTCGTAGATGCACAGGGAGAGGACGTAGTAGCAGGTATTCGCACCCCCAATCCCCTCAATGAATCGACTAAGAATGAGCACAACAAGCACTTGGCCTCTCTTGAGAAGGCTATGCCTGAAGTATACAAGGAGCTCGACCATATCCAGGATCACCTTGAGCATCACTTCTCTGATATGCAGGATATCGAGTTTACCATCCAGGATGGAAAACTCTGGATGCTCCAGTGCCGTGTTGGTAAGAGAACCGGTTTTGCAGCGCTAAATATGGCGATGGATATGATAAAAGAGGGAATGATAGATGAAAAGACCGCAGTTATGAGAGTTGCCCCCAAGCAGCTTGACGAGATACTTCACCCGATCCTTGACCCTGAGGCAGAAAAGAAGGCTACTGTGATTGCAAAGGGTCTTCCTGCAGGTCCCGGAGGAGCTGTGGGGAAAATTGTCTTCACTTCAGAAGCTGCAATTGAAGCAGCCGCAAAAGGGGAAAGGGTAATCCTTGTGCGTGAGGAGACCAACCCTGAAGACGTAGAAGGTATGCGCGCAGCTGTAGGATTGCTAACTTCGCGTGGCGGTATGACCTCTCACGCTGCTTTGGTAGCCCGTGGGTGGGGCAAGTGCTGTATTGTAGGCTGTGATGCCATCAAGTTTACAACCTCCGGTAATAAGAGGGTTATGACTATAGGTAACAAGACTTATAAAGAGGGTGATATGTTCTCTCTCAACGGCACAAAAGGTCACGTATACGATGTAGCACTCAGCACAGTGGATGCTTCCGAGAATCCTCGATTCGTAGAGTTTATGACTATGGTGGATAAATTCCGTACGCTTGGAGTTCGTACCAATGCCGACACCCCTGAAGATGCTCTCAAGGCAATTGAATTTGGTGCCGAAGGTATTGGTCTCTTCCGTATTGAACATATGTTTTATGGTAAAGACTCTGAGGCTCCACTTTCAAAACTCCGCAAGATGATTCACGCCTCTTCTCTTAAAGAGAGAATTGATGCTCTGAAGGAGCTTGAGCCTTTTGTTGTTGATGCAACAAGGGAGACGATGCGTGTTATGAACGGCAGGCCCGTGACATTCCGCCTCCTCGATCCTCCCTTGCATGAGTTCGTGCCCCAAACCCTTGAAAAACAGAAAGAATTGGCGAATGAACTTGGCATCACCCTTGACGAGATTAAGGAGAGGGGAGAACTCCTCCATGAGGTCAACCCTATGATGGGTCACCGCGGAGTTCGTCTTGGTATCACCTATCCCGAGGTAAGCCACATGCAGTTTAAGGCTATTTTCACTGCAACGGCACAGCTCTTGAAGGAGGGTCTAACCCCGCAACCTGAAATCATGATTCCTGTAACCATCTCCCCCAAGGAGCTCGATTTCCAGAAGGCCATTTGCGACAAAGCTTTGGCAGAGGTCGAGGCAGCTGAGGGTGTTAAGATCAAATATCTCTATGGTACTATGATCGAAATCCCCCGCGCAGTAATCCTTGCACCTGAGATGGCCAAGTCTGCTCAGTTCTTCTCATTTGGTACAAATGACCTTACCCAGATGACCTATGGTTTCTCAAGGGATGACATCGGTGCCTTTATGAATGACTATATGGAGCATGGAATACTCTCCTTTGACCCCTTCCAGACTCTTGATTTGAGTTCTGTCGGAAAACTTGTAAAGTTAGGTCTTGATGGAGGACGCTCCACCAGTCCGAAACTTAAGGTTGGTATTTGCGGAGAGCATGGTGGCGACCCTGATTCGGTACGTTTCTGCCACCAGGTAGGGATGGACTATGTATCATGTTCACCTTTCCGTCTACCCATTGCAAGACTCGCAGCTGCTCAGGCAGCCATTGCTGACAAGAAGTAATTTGTTTCTAAAAGCTCCCGAACGCCTTAGTTGTGTTCGGGAGTCTTTTTTGTTTTATTGGTGCAAATATGAGACAACCTGTACTGAAACCCTTCAATGATGCCCGTTCGATTGGTGTAATACTAAATCTCAGAAACTCCAATTGTCCCGATACAGTCGCTTTTCTAGATCAGGAAGCGGCCCGACACGGCATCAAACTCCATTATCTTTTGGTAAACCTTCATAAGCATCCCATACCGCAATGGTGTCTTGATTCCAGAATGACCGTAATCAATTACAAACGTGACTTCACTCATACGGGCAAACTCAAGTCCGATACTGCGGATGCATTCATCAACACGGAATTTGATTTCTTGTTCTCTGTTTCAACCCATTTCCATCCTGTAGTAAAAAGAATTGCAACTCTATCCAAGGCGGCTTTTAAAGTGGGCAAATATTTCTCGAGGGACAATCCCTATGATCTTACATACAGACCATCATACTCGGAAAGGGATCTGGAACTTTCAAAAGAGTATGTGGCCAACATACACCTTATCACACTATCTGACAATTCTGACAACTGATATATGTCAAAATTAAGACACTACCTTCTCGTTACCGTCAAAGGCCTCTGTATGGGAGCTGCTGATGTAATTCCGGGAGTTTCAGGCGGTACAATCGCTTTTATTACCGGTATTTATGGCGAACTAGTCGAATCTATAAAGTCCATCGACCTCGGAGCAATCAAACTCCTTTTCACAGGGAAGTTCCGTGAATTTTGGCTCAAAATCAACGGCAATTTTCTCCTTGCACTTGTACTGGGCATTCTGATAAGCATCTTTTCTTTAGCAAAGGTGATGCAATATCTGCTGGTACACCATCCCATACCTTTGTGGTCCTTCTTTTTCGGGCTTATCCTGGCTTCTCCCATCTATATAATAAAAGAGGTCGAGAGCAAGAAACTCATTCATCTGATTCCGACTATTGTCGGAATTGCAGTAGGAGTATTTATCTGCCTCATATCACCCACCGAGACCACAGAAGCACTGTGGTTTGTATTCCTTTGCGGGGCCATCGGAATTTGCGCCATGATTCTTCCGGGGATCTCCGGCAGTTTTGTTCTGCTCCTTCTTGGAAAGTATGCCTTTATAATTGGTGCAGTGAGCGACCTGAATATTCCCGTTCTTCTGGTTTTTGCAGCCGGTGCAGTTATCGGTATAATACTTTTCTCTAATTTCCTCTCCTGGTTGCTTAAGAAGGCCTACAACGGTACCTTGTTTTTCCTTTCAGGCCTGATGATAGGTTCTCTTGTTAAAGTCTGGCCCTGGAAAAAGCTCCTCGAGAGTGGAGTGGATCGTCCGGTACTCCCGGGAGAATATAGTGGGGATCCTCAATTGATTCAGGCTCTGATATGGTTTGCGGTGGGAGTGCTCCTCCTGTTCGGAATAGAATATCTCGCTAAAAGATTAAAATCTGCAAAACAATAATATTGATGGAAAAGTGCCTAAAAATTTGTACGTTGTGAAAAAATATGTACTTTTGCAGTCCCAAAACGAAAAGCAACCTCTTGACATTAGTCTCGGAGGCTTCCGAAGCAGCAATGTTGCGCTAAAACTTTAATTTAAAATGGATTTAATTAAGATCGCACAGGAAGCCTGTGCACAGGAATTAAAACAGCTTCCTGATTTCAAGGCAGGAGACACAGTTACAGTTACTTATAAGATTAAGGAAGAAAACAAAGAGCGTTTCCAGAAGTTTCGTGGTATTGTAATCCAGAAACGCGGAGAGGGCGCTACAAAGACTTTTACAGTACGTAAGATCTCCAATGGAGTAGGTGTAGAGAGGATTTTCCCTCTATCATCACCCCTGATTGAGGATATCGAGGTCAACAAAGTTGGTGCAGTACGTAGAGCACGCATATTCTACCTACGACAGCTCACCGGCAAGAAGGCACGCATCAAAGAGAAGAGAGTTGCCCGTCAGACCCCCAAAGCTGAATAACAGTTTTTTCATAAGGCCCCATAGCTCAACTGAATAGAGTATTTGACTACGGATCAAAAGGTTACAGGTTTGAATCCTGTTGGGGTCACAAGAGAGGGAGCGACAAATTTCGCTCCCTCTCTTGTGACAATTCGCGCCAATTTGCGCCAATTCACTCCAAATTCGGCTAACGGCCAACGGCCAAACACCAATTTCTTGCATTCACAAACATTTCTATCCACGGAGTTACCACATCGTTACGATGTCCGTACGGGTAATAGGCCCAGTTCCACGGGCGAACGCAGCGCTCCGGATGGGGCATCATGGCAAGGTGTCGTCCATCTTCGCTGCATACTCCTGCAACAGCTTCAGGTGAGCCGTTAGGATTGCCGGGATATGCATCGTAGCTATACTTGAGAGCTATGTTATACTCAGATATAGGCTTAGGAAACTCAAATTTACCCTCACCGTGAGCTATCCAGACTCCCAGTTTACAACCCTGAAGGGACTTTAGCATAATTGCAGGTGATTCGGGGATGGTAACTCCTATAAATCCGCTCTCAAATTTGCCTGAGGCATTGTGACGTAGCTTAGGTGCGGAAGCCCTATCTGAAAGGCTAATATAACCAAGCTCTCCCATCAATTGACACCCATTACAAACGCCAAGGCTTAGTGTATCTTTACGAGCAAAGAAACGCTCGATGGTCTCCTTTGCCCTTTTGTTATACATCAACGTACCTGCCCAGCCTTTAGCCGATCCGAGTGTGTCGGCGTTGGAAAATCCTCCTACAAAGACCACCATCTGAGCCTCTTCCAAAGTCTCTCGTCCGCTGGTTAAGTCGGTAGTGTGAACATCTTTTACTTCGAAGCCGGCCAGGTAGAGAGCCCATGCCATCTCCCTTTCTCCATTGGATCCTTTTTCTCTGATAATTGCTGCAACGGGACGCTTTGAGGGCTGTTCAGGCCTCTTTCCTGAGAATCCATTGGGAAATCGATAGGTGAGGGGCTGGAGTTTGTATTGAGCGTATCTCTTGGCAGCTTTCTCTTCTCCTGACTGTAGTTTATCGAATAGATATGAAGTTTTGTACCAAGTATCGCGCATCTTGTCGATATCGATGTCCAGACTATATGATGAGAGTTTGAGAGTCAGCTTCCTTTCCTGTTGCCATTCTCCGATCTCGTAGAAATTGATGCCCTGGCGGGTCAGCAGGGAGGCAGCTTCTCCTCCTGAGGTCTGTATGATGACTCCCGGAGCCTCGCAGAAAAGGGCATCAGGTGAGGTGAAACTCAAGTCAATATAGAGTCCTCCGGTTGTATTGGGGAAACAGGTTTCCAACAGGGTAGTAACCAGGCCTCCGGCTGAAATGTCATGTCCGGAGAGGATATGGCCGTTGCTTATCAGCTCCTGGATGGTATTGAAACATTTTGCAAAGTATGCGGCATCATCTACGTCAGGAGTATCATTACCCAGGTAACACTTTGTTTGTGCATAAATTGAGCCTCCGAGTGGATATACGTCGGTATGTGTAAAGGGTATCCAGAGGATGTCACTGCTCTTTGATATCAGGTTGGGGTGGACTGTCTTACGGATATCTTTTGCAGGGCCCACAGTGGAGACGATCAGAGTTCCGGGGGAGAGTACCTTTGTACCATCGGGATACTTTTGTGTCATTGACAAGGAGTCTTTTCCTGTGGGAATGTTGATGCCGAGTGCTATTGCAAAGTCAGATGCTGCGCGTACGGCGTTGTATAGGCGTACATCCTCGCCTTCGTTTTTGCAGGGCCACATCCAGTTGGCGCTCAAAGAGACACTTTTGATACCACCCTCTATCGGAGTCCAAACCATATTGGTGAGAGCCTCGGCTATTGCCATTCTGGAACCGGCTTCAGAGTCTATCAAGGCTACGGCGGGAGCATGACCGATAGAGGTGGCAATGCCCTCGTTGTCGTCATAACCTATCGCTGTAACTCCGAGATTATTTAGCGGAAGTTGGATTTCACCCGTACTCTGTTGGCAGGCAATCAGTCCGGTAACGGAGCGGTCAACCTTGTTAATAAGCCAATCCTTGCAGGCCACTGACTCTATTTGCAGTACTTTTTCTATAGAGGATAGGAGTTCATCTGCAGAAAAATTGCTTGGAGAGGGTACACCTTTGTAATCGTAGTTGACGGTGTTGTCCGTCATGACTGTTCCGGGTGTAGTTCCAAGCATATCTTCTATAGTGAGGTCTATAGGTACCTCGCCTGTCTGAAAGTTTTTTAAAGTGAAGTTGTGTTGCCCCGTAGTTTTGCCTATTCTATATAGAGGCGCACGTTCTCTTTCGGCTATTCTGCTAAGTTCATCCACATCCTTACTCTTCATTACCAGTCCCATACGCTCCTGAGATTCGTTACCGATAATCTCTTTAGCGGAAAGCGTAGGATCGCCAACGGGGAGGCAGCTGATGTCAATGGTGCCGCCACTATGTTCTACAAGCTCCGAGAGGCAGTTTAGATGTCCGCCGGCTCCATGGTCATGCACTGATATTATGGTGTTGTGCTCTTTCTCTGCGATAGCCCTAATGGTATTGTAGACGCACTTCTGCATCTCCGGGTTGGAGCGTTGTATTGCATTAAGCTCTATAGCATTGGCAAATTCTCCGGTGGCTACCGACGACACGGCTCCTCCACCCATTCCTATGCGATAATTGTCGCCTCCGAGCAGAATAATCTCATCATCTGCCTCGGGAGAACCCTTTAAGGAGTCTTTCTTTTTGGCGTAGCCCACACCTCCCGCGAGCATGATCACCTTGTCAAAGCCATAATCAATTCCCTCTTCCGAGTGTTCGAAGGTGTAGAGCGAGCCGCATATAAGGGGTTGTCCAAACTTATTGCCAAAGTCTGATGCACCGTTGGATGCCTTGAGGAGTATCTCCAATGGAGTTTGGTAGAGCCATTTTCTGGGAGGTCTGCACTCCCATACTCTCTCTTTTTCACCTTCAAAGCGGGGATACGAGGTCATATAAACCGCAGTTCCCGCTATTGGGAAGGCTCCTTTGCCACCTGCAATGCGGTCTCTGATCTCTCCTCCGGTACCTGTAGCTGCTCCGTTGAAGGGCTCCACCGTAGTGGGAAAATTGTGTGTTTCCGCTTTCAGCGAAATGACGGTCTCATGTTTGCTTTTTACAAAAAAATCGGGTTTGTCGCCTGATGCAGGGTGGAAAAGGTGGACCAGCGGACCCTCGACAAATGCACAATTGTCCTTGTACGCAGAGACGATCCTATCCGGATTGAGTTTTGATGTCTTCTTAATCATACTGAAAAGGGATGAAGGCATCTCCTTTCCGTCTATAATGAATGTACCGTTGAAAATCTTGTGGCGACAATGTTCGGAATTGACCTGTGAAAAGCCGAACACTTCAGAATCTGTGAGAGGTCTGCCAATACGGTCGCTCAGAGCGTGCAAATAGGCAATTTCTTCTTCTGAAAGAGCGAGACCTTCCTCTATGTTGTATTTATCTAAATCGGTGATCTGTTTTACCGGTTCAAATATATTATCGGTTGTAAAAATCTCCTGGTCAAGTCCGTTGTAGAGGCGCTGGAGCATCTTGTCAATCTCAGCATCCGGTCCGGATACCGGAAAATACTCTTCCATCCTCACAATACCTTCGATATTCATATTATGTGCAATCTCCGTTGCAGTGGTACTCCAGGGAGTCACCATCTCTCTCCTGGGGCCGGCGAAAAAACCCTCAATATTTTCCGTACCGAGGTGTTCAGCTCCGGAGAAGAGCCAAGTCAGAGCCTGAATATTGTCATTGCTTAGTTTTATATCGCTCTTAACGGCTACGATAGTGCCTGTACTACATTTGAAGAATGAAATCATATCACAAGAGATTTTGGAAATATCATACAAAAGTAGTGCTTTTTGAGAGATATATCAGTTTTATTCCCCAAATTTGTGACAAGGATATAAACAAGTTATCAAATGGAGTTTTCGGAGAGTCTGTATGACGAAATGCTTGAATGGCTTT
This sequence comes from Bacteroidales bacterium UBA1392, assembly GCA_002305275.1. Lineage (GTDB taxonomy): Bacteria > Bacteroidota > Bacteroidia > Bacteroidales > UBA932 > Cacconaster. The sequence goes on from DBQO01000020.1 coordinate 33,032, forward strand.
TCACACGTTTTCCCTCATATCAGAGAGTAGGTGATAGGGCTTTTAAGCCCGGTCTGGCCACAATGCGTGAATTCATTTCCCAACTTGGAGAGCCTCAGTCAGCCTACAGTGTAATCCATATAGCCGGCACCAATGGTAAAGGTTCGGTTTCACACATGACTGCTTCGGCCCTTGCGTGCTGTGGAATGAAGGTGGGACTCTATACTTCTCCTCACCTCAGAGATTTCCGTGAGAGGATGAAAATCATATCGAAAGGGACGACAGGTTGTTCCTATGAGATGATCTCAAAAGAGGAAGTATTTGCTTTCATGGAGAGATACCGTGACTTCCTTGATACTTACAACCCCTCATTCTTTGAAATCACCACGGCTATGGCATTTGACTGGTTTCGTAGCAGAGGGGTTGAGTTAGCTGTGATAGAATGCGGGCTGGGGGGCCGTCTGGACTCCACAAATGTGGTAACTCCATTGCTCTCGGTGATTACCAATATAGGATTGGAGCATCGGGAATATCTTGGTCACACATTGGAAGAAATAGCTCGTGAAAAAGCGGGTATCATCAAGAGAGGGGTACCTGCACTTATAGGAGAGCGCCAGCCGGAGACAAGTAAGGTCTTTGAAGAGATCGCTGCTGAGGTGGCCTCTTCGGGACTCTTTTTTGCCGAGGAACTTCCACTTTTCTTGCCTTTGTCCCCTGAAGAAATAGACCTCAAAGGAGATTACCAGCAGCGCAATCTTCGCACCGTTTCTGCCATCTTTTCATTATTAATTGGAAAAGGATTGCTCCATGTCGCGGATAGCGGGTGTGATATTGCAGCGTTGTCTTACGGAGTCTCAAATGCCGCCACCTTTACCGGTCTGCATGGAAGATGGGAGACTCTTAGAAAGAGGGCAGATTCAGGCGGTATTGCAGGTAAGGCTCCTATAATATGTGATACTGCCCACAATGCCCACGCTTTGCGGTGGGTCAGGGAGCAGATTGACAAGATTTCTTGTGATTATGACAATATTTTCCTTATATTGGGAGTGGTTGCGGACAAGGATGTGGATGGCATAGCTTCCTATCTGCCCCGGGATGTCAACTTTATTTTGACCAATAGTGAAGGGGAGAGGGCTTTGCCTGCTGCAAAACTGGCTGACAGGCTTTCGGATCACGGCATAAACGGTCGTATAACCCATTCAGTCAGTGAGGCGCTGGAGATGGCGGATTCATTGGCAGGCGAAGAGGATCTGATATTCATTTGCGGCAGCAATTTTGTCGTGGCAGAAGTGTTGGAGATAGTATGTAGTGTGTAGTATGTAGTGTGTAGTGTGTAGTGTGTAGTGTGTAGTTTGTAGTGTGTAGTTTGTAGTGTGTAGTTTGTAGTGTGTAGTGTATAGTGTGTAGTGTATAGTGTATAGTGTGTAGTATGTAGTAAGGAGTGTTGCGGGTTACGAGGTGAGGGTTCGAGGAAGTTTAGAGTAATTAGAGTAGGTAGAGATAGGTAGAGTAAGTAGAGTAAGTAGAGTAAGTATAGTAGGTAGAGTAGGTATAGTAGGTATAGTAGGTATAGTAGGTATAGTAGGTAGAGTAAGTAGAGTAAGTAGAGTAAGTAGAGTGAGGAACGGACTAAGTAAGTAATAAAAATTATAAGTAAGTGATAATAAGTTTTAAGTAAATAATATTTCATATAATAGACAGTAATGCAAAGGATTAGATTCGTTTCGGCAATTTTGCTTTTTGTGGCGGCAATAGTTTTCTTTTTGGGATGCACTGAGGAAACGGTAGAGAAGAGGGTTGCACGCTTGCATAAGAAGATGTTTACAATCGATACTCACAACGATTTTTCCATGTGGCTTGAGAATCCGAATGGTGACTATGGAGTAAAGGGAGGGCAGGTCTCATTCCAACAGATGCATGATGGCGGTTTGGATGCCGCTTTCTTTGCAGCGTATCAGGATCAGGGACCCATTGATCCGGAATTCCATCGTTTTGCGCGAGAATATGCAGACACACTGATATTTTGCCTGAAACAATATGCTGAGAAGCATAGCGACCTTGGTGCCGTTGCTACCTCCATAGAGGAGATGAAAGCGCTCAAGAAGGCGGGCAAGGTGGCACTCTTCCTCTCAATAGAGAATGCCTGCTGTATTGGCGATTCACTGCCGCTGGTTCAATATTATTATGATCAGGGCGTAAGGATGATAGGGCTGACTCACAATGGCAACAATGCCATAGCAGATGCCGGAACCACGAAAGTAAAATTGCACGGAGGTCTTTCTGATTTCGGTAAAGAGGTGATTGCTGAGATGAATCGTCTCGGTATTGTGGTTGACCTGTCTCACGCTTCCAGAGATGCTACTCTCCAGGCGGTTCAGGTAAGTAAAACCCCTATTATTGCGAGTCACTCCTGTGTTTTCGCGGTTCGAGAACTATCACGCAATCTTACCGACGAAGAGATCATAGCAATTGCTGAAAAGGGAGGAGTAGTGCATCTGGCCCTCGATGCCTGGCTATTGCGTTATGGACCCGATTACGATGCTGCTTCGCTGGATGATTTTATGAAACATCTGCATTACGTCATTGACCTGGTCGGAATCGACCATGTAGGTGTAGGAAGTGATTTTGACGGAGGTGGCGGATTGACTGACTGTAAGGATATGAGCGAGTATCACAACCTCACCAAACGCCTGATCGAAGAGGGGTTCTCCGATGAGGAGATAATAAAGATCTGGGGAGGAAACTTCCTCCGGGTATTTGAGGCGGTAGAGCGTTACGCAAAAGAACAACGTTGATAGTTGCGAGTTTTGAAGTCCGAGTTCTTAGTTTTGAATTCTGCGGTTCGAGTCAGATAGTCCAAATTAAGAATCCCAAGCTGATAATTATTCCTGAAATCAAAAGATTTATCAGGCAGTAGCCCATTATATCCCTTGCTCCGAGTTTGGCTATGGCGAGTGCCGGAATGGCCCAAAAAGGTTGTATCAGATTCGTCCAGGCATCGCCCCAGGCAATAGCCATTCCCGTGACGGCGGGGGAGACTCCCAAAGCAGCTCCCGCAGGCATCATTATAGGTCCCTGAACAGCCCATTGACCTCCGCCCGATGGTATGAATATATTGACCAGGCCTGCACTGAGGAAGGTCAGAAGGGGAAATGTATTTTCATTAGAAATTTTAACGAATAGAGTGCTTATTTCTCCCGCTAGCGAAACACCCTCAGCGGAGGTTCCTGTCATTATACCCATTATTCCGGCATAAAATGGAAACTGGAGCAGGATACCTGCGCTACCTGCCGCTGCTTTGTTGAGTGATTTGACATAGGCGATAGGGGTCTTATGAAACACTATTCCAAGGAAAAGGAAGAGCATTATCACTGAGTTTAAATCCAATGACTCGCCACGTACGAAGAGTTTCATTACGAGAAAAGCAAACCCCATCAAAGCTATAATCATGGAGATGACAATGCTATTTTCGGCCTTTTCAGCCGGAGTCGAGGGTTTGAAAGAGCTCTCATCCTCCTCTTCCTTCAGTAGTCTCGGGTCCACTTCCACCACCTCTTTGCCATTGGGATGCATGAGGGAATTGGCTACTACCAATGCAATTATTACAAATAGGCAAATCCCCAGATTATATAGAGAAAGAATGGTATTGCCGATTGCAATTGGTTCCGTCACCACACCCATTGTGACTGCGGAGAGTGCAGCACCGGGAGTGGCAAGTGCAAGAGGAATGGAGCCTGAGATGCCTCCATGCCATACCAAAAATCCGCTATAAGCGGAGGCAATCAGCAGACGATAATCTACGCCCCGCATTTTACGTGCAATGGATTTGGCGAATACCACTCCGATTATGAGACCGAAACCCCAGTTGATCCAGCAGGCCAGTGCCGAAACAAGGGAGACTAAAGCTATCGCCCCAACAGCTCTTTTAGGCATGGATGCCAATTTCTCGAGTCCCCTTTTGACAGCGGGGGCATCGGCCAAAGTGGAACCGCAGACCAATACCAGAGCCATTTGCATGGAAAAAGCGAGTAGTTCCCACACGCCATTGCCCCAATTGTTCAAGACTTCCAACGGTGTCTGTTTGCATACGGGTATTGCAACAGCAAATGAAATGAATGTTAGCAGCAAAGCAAAAATGAAGGGCTCAGGCAAATACCTTTGTACTAAGCGCACACTGGCGTTGACCATTTTTCTGAACATAATAACGGCTTTTGAGAATTAATTTTCAAAGTTACTCTAAAATAGATACTTTTGTGCTCGAAATTGAAAAGATAATCGAATTAATTCAGCATTCTAAATGAAAACCAGACTGGCGCAACTTTATAGACCTAAATTTTTCGAACTTTTTCAGAAAGGTAAATACGACAAACAGACTTTTGTACAGGATTTTATTGCGGGAGTAATTGTTGGTATAGTGGCTCTACCTCTTGCAATCGCTTTCGGTATCGCTTCCGGTGTTACACCACAACAGGGTTTGATTACCGCCGTTGTTGCCGGTTTTCTTACATCTTTATTAGGAGGGTCACATTTCCTGATAGGGGGTCCGACCGGAGCTTTTATCGTAATAGTGGCCGGCATTGTGGGAGAATTTGGAATCCAGGGTCTCATAATAGCTACCATTCTGGCGGGAATCATGCTGGTATTTATGGGGATCTTCAAGCTGGGAACTTTGATAAAATTCATCCCTTATCCCATTATCATAGGTTTCACTTCGGGCATAGCCGTAACTATCTTTTCTACCCAGATCAAAGATTTCTTTGGTATGACTATGGCGGAAGTCCCTTCCAGTTTTCTTGCCAAATGGGGTGCTTACTTCACCCATCTGGGTTCGATTTCCATTTCCGAGACTTTGATGTCTCTTTTCTGCCTTGCCATAATCATTTTCTGGCCACGAGTCACTAAAAAAGTACCCGGCTCTCTGATCGCCATAATTGTAGGGACATTTATCTCACTGCTGCTTTCCCGCTTTGCAGGAATAGACTTTGCAACAATAGGCAGCAAGTTTCCGGAACTTGCGGGAGGAATAGCAATTCCTGAGCCGGTAGCACCGAAAATCACCCTCGACAACGCCGTCAAACTCTTTCAGCCGGCATTTACCATTGCAATACTTTGTGCAATCGAGTCACTCCTTGCTGCGATGGTTGCAGACGGTGTTACCGGTAAGCGCCATAACTCCAATACCGAACTTATAGGACAGGGAATCACCAACATCATTACTCCTCTTTTCGGAGGAATTCCTGCCACCGGAGCCATTGCACGCACCATGACCAATATCAACAACGGGGGTAAAACTCCCGTAGCAGGTATTATTCATTCCTTAGTGCTACTGATGATTTTCCTCTTCCTCATGCCTTATGCCATCTACATACCGCTCTCTTGTCTTGCAGCAATCCTTGTAATGGTAGCCTACAATATGAGTGAGTGGAGGACATTCAGGTATCTCCTCAAAGGCGACAGGGCCGATGTGATTGTGTTGCTGATTACCTTCTTCCTGACAGTGCTCATTGACCTGACTGTAGCTATTGAAGTAGGTCTCCTGATGGCTATCATACTCTTTGTAAAACGCGTTTCCGAGACCTCTTCCATTACTGTTATTGAGACCGATTATCTGGCTGCAACTGAGAATGAAGAAAAAGCCCAGTTGGATAGTACCGAACAACTTTCAGTTCCCAAAGGCGTAGAGATCTTTGAAATCGACGGACCCTTCTTTTTCGGGCTTGCCAGCAAGATTGACGAGCTTGACCGCACTACCAAACAAGATGTAGTCAAAGTACGCATAATACGTATGCGCAAGGTACCCTTTATCGATTCCACAGGGGTAAATAACCTTCGCAGCCTCTACAAACGTTCAAAGAAATCCGGTATTCAAGTTGTTCTCTCCGGAGTCCAGGATAATGTCTATGCTTCACTCGATAAGTTCGGTTTACTCCATGAAATAGGCAAGGAGTATGTTTTCCCTCACATTATCCCGGCTCTGGCAAAAGCCACCGAGATGGTGATGGTGAGTGAGAAGAAAAGGTAGCCTTCCGGAAAATAGAATTACCTAAAAAAATTTTCCACTTTTGTGATTACCCCTTCGTCTGATGCCATGGCAATAAGGGAGGGCTTTAGGTAGACTACCTTGTGGTCGCGTTTGAAGCGCTCTTCTCCTCCGCCCGTGATATTAAGCATGGTAATCGCATCTTTTGGCATTTTCCCTGCATTGAAAGCATTGATCATGCCTTTCATGGCAACAGCTGATGCCGGATGTATGTCAATCCCCTCAGTACGCAGGAATAGTGCCTGCATCTCCTTGATATCATTGTTGTCAGCAAGTTCCATATCTCCTCCGGCATCACTCATTGCATCATAGAGACCTCCGGCTACTGCGTAAGGGGGTCTTCTATTTGAAAGTACCTTGGCATCGATTGCAATTGCCTTGATGCGTGCCTCTTCGTCATCCATCGGCAGAAGAGTCTTGCTGCCTGCCTTCCAGGCATCATACATAGGAGTAAAGGGGATGTTTTGTGAAGGGAACAGTTTCATTTTATGGTTGCCGAAACGGCCATCCTCTATCAGTCGGAGATTGGCCTCCCAGGCAGCTATGGCTCCTGTGCCGCTTCCGATTGACTGGAAATAGCAATCGGGAATACGTCCGATTACCTCGGCCGCAGAAAGGACTGTTGTTGCCATACCATCCCTACGGGCCACATTCTTTGCTCCGCCTTCGGCAAAAAACTTCTCTGAGGTACACACTTTATCGGCCAGGGCAATTGCATCGTAATAGTCACTGCCTTTCGGTGAACAGATAAGTTGTACACAGTCGTTAATGGGTTTTTCAAACCACAAAGCATCGATATTGTCCTCCGGGACACTCAGCAACAGGGGAATATTATTTTCAGAGCAGACCTTGGCAAAGGATCTTGCCGTATTACCTGCTGATGCCACTACCAATATTCCGCTCTTATTAGGTGAGAGCCTGCCACATACGGAATAGGCCTCCGTCTCCTTGAATGAACCTGTAGTCATATATGCATCCTTCTCCGGCCAGTAACCTGAAAAGGCAATATAGAGGTTGGAAAGGCCGAGATGCGAAGCAAGAGCCTCGCTTTTATATGTACGGGTTGCGGATGAGCCTTTGAGAGTCCGGCTTATGGGAAGCCAGTCGGCAAAACGGTATATACCCTCTTCCTGACTTCCAAAGTCAATCTGTTTCTTTTCGTAAATGGCTCTGATAAGTGAAGGTTCCGTGCCCTGCGGGTCTGCAAGTAGCCAACCTGTGTCCTCAAATTGGCGGCCTGTGGCCACGTTTTCAAGCATATACTTTGTGGGTTTGAATTTCTTCATATCTCTCTTATTTTATTACACATTACTTTATCTTTTCATTCTTTCCTTTGCTTCTAAATACTTTCCACTCCATACTCCTCAATCAAAACTATTCCTCTTCTTCAATCAGACTTTCGGCAATAACTTGTGCAAAGTCAACTACCTTAATATCCGATTGCTTGCTAAATGTCTTCATACATAGCGGGCATGCGGTCACAATCCTGTCGGGGGAGTTGGCAGTAAGGTTGCGAATGGAATTCTCCGTAATGCGTCCTCTCTCTTCATGTGTGAGGGTAAGACTGCCCAGAGAACCACCACAGCAGATGCTCTCTTTTCGCTCTTTAGTTGCCGGCACCAACTCAGCAACCCTGGATAGAGCATTGCGGGGTGCATCATATATACCGCATCCACGCCCAAGTTCACAGGGATCGTGATATACGTACCTGAGCTCCCGTTTTCTCAATTTTATGACCCCTTCAGCGGCCAGTTGCTCGAAATACTCGGTGTAGTGCATCACCTGCACTCCTTCCAGATTGTAATCTTCCTTGAATATCCTATAGCAGATAGCACAGGATACCAACAGTATGGGTACACCGCTCTCCTTAATGATCCGGGTATTTTTCTCTATCAGTTTCTTCGCTTCCTCGGTGCGACCTGAGAGCAGTAAAGGTCTTCCACAGCAGACGGTCCCTTGCGAATCCATCAGAGTAAAATCTATATCTGCGTTTGTCAGCACTTTCTGCACCGATTGTGAAATCGTCGGCGTCAAAGAGCTCATACAGCCTGCATAATAGAGAACCTTCTCTCCACCTACCGAAATTGCGGAGGTCAGCGCTCCATTAGGGAGCTTGTCGAGATAGCTGAAGTCCTGTTTGATATTGTAGGGCTGTTGCTTGCGGAGTGCCAGTCGTAGGTCTATTGCCGATATGTTGATGGGGCATAGGACCGAACATTTGCCACACATCAGGCACTTGTCGGCAATCGCCAGCGCCCGTGGCTGGTTTCTTCTTTTGAGTTGACGTATGTAGTAGACGGTGGTATTCTTGAGTCCCGCCTTATCAACACTCATGGGGCAGGCATCCAGACAAACACCGCAGCTCGGACAGGTGTAGAGCTCAGCAAGAGCATACCCCTTGCGTGGCCTCCGTACCCTGAGTCCCGCATTTTTTAGTGGGATCAAGAGTATCTCCGCGGGAATATGCATGTATCGGGTAAATGGAAGTACCATCATAAAGGTACCCAATGCGATTGAGTAGGCCCACCAGGCTATAGTGAAATTTTCAGGTTTGCTGAGGATGCTGGCAAAGAGCCAGTTGACAGGTACGGTGAGAAAACTGCCTCCGCCCACACCTGCGGTAAATCCTTCGGCTATCAGCCTAAGGGGAAATATAGCCCAGAGTGAGTAGAGTCCTACCCGATCCAGCAGAGTTAGTTTGGTAGTTCTCCGCATGCCCATCAATTTGGAACGGAAACGCTTGATAATGGCGAGAATTATACCGCTAAGCACTACCAATAGGAAAAAGTCCATCAGGAAAAAGAGGAGCGAGCCCTTGAGGGTCGTACTCTCCACTGCCATGAAGTAGCGGAAAAATATAGGATAATAAAACAATCCGCCCCTTTCGGGAATATAGAGGAATGTCTCAATGTGACCGATGACAATCAGCATAAACCAGCCGAAGGCAATGCTGGAGTGCATATATCCCAGCACCTTGTTGCGCTTCCATAACTTTACGTGCAAAAGGGAGTCGTAAAACAAGTCACGGAAATTCTTTGCAATTATTACAGGATTGACAAGAGATTTGTAGAGCTTGATGCGGTCTGCACGCTCAAGCTGGACAATGATTTTAATCAGACCTATGATGCACCATAGGATTACGAAAATCATTCCTATCATGAAAGGGAGCACAAAGTAGTCGAACCCCGATATGAACCTCTCTCTCATCATAATGTCAGATCTTGTATATTTTACATATTGAAAGGATCAGATGCCTCGTATTGATGCCTCTGGGGCAGACGATATGGCACTTGCCGCAAAGCATGCAGGACTTGAGCTGGGGAAGAAGATCCTTTTCGCATCCGCGTTGAAGGCTGAGCAGTACTTTTCTGAGATTGACATCTGTGAAAACACCTGCGGTACAACTTGCAGCGCAAGATCCACATGAGATACATTTCAATGCATCAGGTTCCATGGCACACAATTCATCGAATAGATGCATATTGGCATCATCGATATCAAGTGTAGAACTCGGTGTAAGATTATATCCGAAATCTATCATTAAACCTCTTGTTTGAAATAGTGATCAATGGCCATAGCTGCCGCTCTGGCTTCATTGAGGGTCTCAGGAATGGTTTTGGGACCGGTGGCAGCACCGGCAAAAAATATCCCCTTGCTATGGCTCTCAGTCGTACGGAAGAGCATATCCCGGGGCATGAAAAAACCATCTTCTCCGAGATGTACCCCGGTCATGGAGGCAATTTCGCGGTTTTCGTCATTAGGGGACATACCGGCCATAAGTACCAGAAGGTCCATAGTGACACGTATCGGTTTGCCGATAAGTGTATCTTCCGCCTTAACGACAAGTCTTCCCTCAATATTTTCAGAGACCTCCGAAACCCTGCCACGAACAAAGAGTATCCCATATTTGCGCTGGGCATTGAGGTAGAGATCCTCATATTTCCGGCCAAACATCCTCAAGTCCATATAGAAACAGTAAACGGTGGCGTCAGGATAGAGTTCCTTCATCTCGCAGGCCTGTTTGATGGCAGTAGCACAGCACACTTTAGAGCATTGGCGGTTGCCCGCTTTTTCATCTCTGGAGCCCACACAGTGGACAAAACCTATAACCTTCGGATCTTTTATCCTCGGATCTTCTCCCGTATTGAAGAAATCCTCGAGATCAGCATTTGTAATAACGTGGTTATATATGCCGTATCCGTATTCCTCTTTCTTCTCAGCCGGGAACAAAGAAAATCCTGTGGTAAAAAGAAGGGCATCTGCCTGTATCGAAATGCCATTGGAGCAGATTGCTACATATAGATGTTTGAGCTTGTTGATTGAGACTATATCCGTATCGGTAAACCATTTGATCCCATCCATATCGGAGGTAAGGGAGTTGAGAAGCTCCTCGGTAGATTCCCCATCCGGAAAGAGTTTATGCCACTTGGCAAGATGGCCTCCAAGGTGGGACTCTTTTTCGATAAGAATTGGAGTGTGGCCGAAATCGCGTATTTTGCGAGAAGCTTCTATGCCGGCAGGACCTCCGCCAATTATAAGTACATTTCGTTTCATTGAGTCATCTATTATATCAACAACACTTGATGTTCATGGGAAATTCCGGCATTTTGAGGATTTTACCCCCACTGCCTTTATATTTATCTTCTTTGTTGTATTTTATTCCCATCTTATCCAGCAGGGGCTCTACTGCCACCTGATGCATCTGGAGTCCGAGATCCCAGGGATCATATCCCAACACCAGACCTGCAACCTCTTCATAGGTAAATACAGGAATGCCATAACCGTTTTCGCCATAGGTTTTACCGGTCTGTTCGGCGATCACATATTGCCATCTGTCCATGAAATAGGGGCACCCCGGACAGTTGGTAATGATCATGTCGGGCTTGTAAGGCTCCATCGATTCAAATTTCTTGTGAGTGTTGGACATCGAGTAACCGCGATTGGCTTTGACCAGATATTGCCTGAAACCAAATCCGCAGCAATGTCTGCGCTCCGGATAATCTATCACTTCTCCACCCCAGGAATCTATCATACCGGCAAGTACATAGGGATATTCCGCACCACCTACACCCTTTGAGGGGAACATTTTGGAATAGTGGCATCCTATATGCTCCACAACCCTCAGCGGCTCGCCTGTAAATTTATTGACAAGACGGTGCTTCGCCCTGGCAGCTATCTCGTTGCGAAATTTGTAAATGATGTCACTGGCGTGAGCAAGATATTCAGGCTTTTGCAATTCGCGTCTGCAAGATTTCCAGAGGTGCTCCCTTATTTTATCTTCAAGATCGGGAAAAGTCCTCCAGTCTTCCAGTACCTCAGTGTAGAGACCAAATGAGGTAATGCAGGAACAAACGTAATTTTTGTAGCCGTGTTCAGCCATAAGAGCAAATTGGCGGGCTATGATAGTCATCATTGTTTCCTGCGGTAGTGCCTCGGAGTGGTAGGCAATGCCTCCGCAAGTGGTATGATGTTCGGTTTCGAAAAAATCTTTACCGAGTTTGTTGCGAACTATGTCGAGGAATGCCACTTCCGATCCCGGAAAAAAACTTTGGCGTATGCAACTTCTTACATAAAACCAGTGGTCATCGGGAATCTCTTTCTGGTAGTCCGACCATATTTTCTGTTTCCCCTGAAATATCATTTCGTTGCTTTTAAAATTAACGGTTTAGATGATCCTTCTCTGTCTCCTCAAATGCCTTTTTTTCATATTCGTCGTAGGGGAGACCCATCTCTTTTGCTTTTATCTTAGAGGCCTCTTCTATTATCTCCATACGGCGCGTAGCGCCGGTCTGGTCAAATATCGCCTTGAGTTCTGCAAGCGATTCATCGGGTATCTTTCTTAAAATACCGGGTCCCTTTCCGTCGAAATTGGCACCGAGGCGCTCGTAGACCTCCTCCATGTTTTCATTCACCCATTTGCCCGTCAGGCCATATTCAGGGTGTTCGCTATAGTGAAATGTTCGCGGATAGACGCAATAGCCATAGTTGAGTATATTGTTCTGCATACGGCGGGTCAATGGGAGCATTTGTCGTCCCTTTTCGCTTTCCACGAAATAACCCATTTCAATTGAGAGCGATCTTAGAGCCATTACCACAAGTCCGGGAGCATTGCGTCTGGGACAGCGTGTCACGCAGGACATGCACTCGCCACAGTACCATATCTGTTCACCCTTAAGTAATTCTTCTATTTGAGCGTCATCCTGGCTCTGGACAATGTTGACTATGTTTTTAGGATTGTATTTGTAGAACTCGGCTGCCGGACAGATCGCAGTACAGGTACCGCAGTTGATACAGGCTTTCAAACCCTCTTTAATGCGATAATCTTGGATCAATTTTTCGTATAGTTTGCCCATACAGTTTTGGTTTTAGATAGGGCAAAGTTAACAAAAAACCTATACAAACTACATAAATGCAAATAAAACCCGCTCTCTTATAAGGTATACTCGTCCCAGCTTTTTATCTGAATCTCCTCGACAGGCAGATTGCAAAAAGAGATAATAAATGCGGTAGCCAGCCGTGTGTTGGTGATTATGGGGATATTGAAGTCCACCGAAGCGCGGCGTATTTTATAGCCGTTGCTCAATTCGGATTCGGTGAGGTTTTTGGGTATGTTTACCACAAAATCTATCTCCCTGTTTTGTATCATCTCCAGCGCCCCGCGTTCCTCACCACTTTCACTCGGCCAGAGTACTCTGGTCGCGGGAACATTGTTCTCCACTAAGTATTTATAGGTGCCACCCGTAGCAAAAAGATTGTATCCATTTTTTACCAACAAACGGGAAGCGTTAAGCATTTCCGCTTTTTGGCGTGCATCACCGGTGGAGAGCAGGATATTCTTTTTGGGAATGGTATAGCCCACGGAGAGCATGGATTTGAGAATGGCTTCATTGGTATCGTCTCCTATGCAGCCAACTTCACCTGTAGATGCCATATCCACGCCCAGCACCGGATCGGCTTTTTGTAATCGCGAGAATGAGAACTGTGAGGCCTTGATACCTACGTAATCGAGGTCAAAAGCATTTCTGGCAGGAGGTACGGGATTCTCTCCGATCATCACTCTGGTAGCAAGTTCTATAAAATTGATCTTGAGGACCTTGGATACGAAGGGAAAGCTCCTCGATGCGCGGAGGTTGCACTCGATTACCTTGATATCGTTTTCTTTTGCGAGGAATTGGATATTAAAGGGTCCTGAAATGTTGAGTTCTCTTGCAATCTTGCGGGCAATCTTCTTGATTCTCCTCGCTGTCTCGACATAGAGTTTCTGAGGAGGAAACTGTATCGTAGCATCACCGGAGTGTACTCCGGCAAATTCTATATGCTCGGATATTGCGTAGGCTATCACTTCACCCCGATTAGCCACGGCATCAAACTCAATCTCCTTGGCATGCTCTATAAATTCGCTCACCACCACAGGATGCTTTTTTGATACATTGGCTGCCAGAGAGAGGAATCTCTCAAGCTCGCCCTCATTGGAGCAGACATTCATTGCTGCACCTGAAAGCACATAAGAGGGACGCACGAGTACGGGAAATCCCACCGACGCCACAAATTGATTGATCTCTTCGAGGGTGGTCAGCTCCTGCCATTTGGGCTGGTCAACCCCTATGGTATCGAGCATTGAGGAGAATTTGTGCCTGTCTTCCGCCCTGTCTATACTCGATGCAGGTGTTCCCAAAACATTAACACCGTTCTGGGAGAGGCGTAGGGCGAGATTGTTGGGGATTTGTCCTCCTACGGAGAGAATTATGCCGTGCGGAGCCTCGAGTTCATAAATGTCCATCACTCTTTCGAATGTGAGTTCATCGAAATAGAGACGGTCGCATATATCGTAGTCGGTGGAGACCGTTTCGGGATTATAATTGATCATAATGCCTCTCCATCCCACTTTACGGATAGTTTGGAGGGCATTTACACTACACCAGTCAAACTCCACTGAGCTGCCTATGCGGTAGGCACCCGAGCCGAGTACTATGATCGACCTGCGGTCATTTTCATACTTTATATCATGTTCCTGCCCGTTATAGGTCAGGTAGAGATAGTTGCTTTTGGCCGGAAATTCGCCTGCGAGAGTATCTATTTGTTTAACATAAGGCACAATACCGACCGATTTGCGATACTTTCTAATGCGTATTACCTGCTCTTCGCTGTCGATTTTGTCCTTGTATATCAGGCGTCCTATTTGAAAATCTGAAAAACCGAGCTGTTTGGAGAGCTTCAAGAGCTCCAGATCCACCTCTTCAGGTTTGTTGGCCTTTTCCAGCTCCCGGGATACAACTACTATGTTATAGAGCTTTTCAAGAAACCATTTATCGATTTTCGTAAGTTCACATATTTCATCTACCGTATAACCCTTCTGAAAGGCCTTCGAAATGACAAAAATGCGGTTGTCGGTAGGTTCGCGCAATGCCTTGTCGATGTCTGGCACAACAATCTCCTTATTGGCCACAAATCCGTGGGCACCCTGTCCAATCATTCGCAGACCCTTCTGCATAGCCTCTTCGAAATTTCGGCCAATGGCCATAACTTCACCTACACTCTTCATACTGCTGCCAATCTCTCTGGAGACTCCGTGAAATTTGGAGAGGTCCCAGCGGGGAATCTTGCAGATCACATAATCGAGCGCAGGCTCAAAAAATGCAGTTGTAGTGCGGGTAACGGCGTTTTTGAGTTCAAATAATCCATAGCCGAGAGCGAGTTTTGCAGCCACTGTGGCGAGCGGATAACCGGTAGCCTTGGATGCGAGGGCGGAACTCCTGGATAGGCGGGCATTTATTTCGATCACACGGTAATCGTCTGACAGGGTATCATAGGCAAACTGCACATTACATTCGCCGATAATCCCTACGTGGCGGGCTATCTTGATAGCCAGCTCCTTTAGCATGGAGATGTCGTGATTGTCGAGAGTCTGGCAGGGGGCTACTACTATGCTCTCTCCCGTATGTATGCCGAGTGGGTCGAAATTCTCCATATTTGCCACCGTGATGCAGTTGTCGTATCTGTCACGCACCACTTCGTACTCTATCTCTTTCCAGCCCTTAAGCGATTTTTCTACCAGTACTTGTGAGGAGTAGGAGAATGATTTTTCCGCTAGCAGGTTCAACTCCTCCTCGTTGTCGCAAAAGCCGCTACCCAGCCCACCGAGTGCATAGGCAGCTCTTAGAATCACCGGATAACCCAGCTCCAAAGCCGCTTTACGGGCATCTTCTATATTTCCTACAGCATGGCTCCTGATAATCTTAACCCCGATCTCTTCCATTTTTTTGTTGAAGAGATCCCTATCCTCAGTGTCGATGATTGCCTGGACGGGAGTTCCGAGCACCTTGAGGTTATATTTCCCGAAAACGCCCGCCTGGAAGAGCTTCACTCCGCAGTTAAGAGCGGTCTGGCCTCCGAATGCCAGTAGAATGCCATCCGGACGCTCCTTTTCTATCACTTTCTCTACGAAGTAAGGAGTCACGGGAAGAAAATAGATTTTGTCTGCAACACCTTCGGATGTCTGTACCGTGGCGATATTGGGATTGATCAGGATGGTAAATATGCCCTCCTCTTTCATCGCCTTGAGAGCTTGTGAGCCTGAATAGTCAAATTCGCCCGCTTCACCTATCTTAAGTGCCCCGGAGCCCAGCAGGAGGACTTTCTTGATGCTTGTATCTATCATAGTGCCGTCAGAAAAATATCAAAAAGATAACTTGTGTCTTTTGGATTTCCGGTCATATCCGGAAAAAATTGAGTCGAGAAGAATTTATTGCTTTTGTGCCGGATTCCCTCGTTGGAGCCATCGTTCATATTGGTAAAAATGGGTTCCCAATCCTTGCTGAGGGTAGTTGTATCTACTGCATAACCATGGTTCTGCGTTGTAATGTAGCATCTGCTGCTATCGGTGGCCCGAACGGGCTGGTTATGGCTTCTGTGGCCGTATTTTAGCTTAAAGGTCCTGGCACCGGCAGCCCTTGCGAGCAACTGGTGCCCCATACAGATACCGAATATGGGTTTCCCGAGTCTCATAGTATGACGTATGTGTTCTATTGTAGAAGCACAAAATTCAGGATTGCCCGGGCCGCTGGAGATAAGCAGACCATCATATCTCCCGACTGAGCCATCGTTGAAATCATAGTTCCACGGGACCCTTATCACCTCGATGTTTTTTGAAATCAGATATCTCAACATGCTATGTCTGACACCGCAATCTATAAGCACCACTCTTTTGGAGCGCATCGCTCCCGGATAGGTGATGACCTCTTTACAACTCACTCTCGCAACAAGGCTCGTGGTGTTTGGATCTTCAACGTCCCATTGGGAGGATGCATCCTCAGGAACTATTCTTCCGAGCATGGAACCGTCATCACGGATCACCTTGGTCAGTTCCCGGGTATCCACTCCGTAAATGGCCGGTATCCTGTTTTCCCGGAGCCATTGGTCGAGACTCTTGATTGCACTCCAGTGACTATATTTAAGGGAGTAGTCGGATATGATAAGTCCCCGGACGTGGATCCTGTCGGATTCAAAATGTTGCTGTACTCCTCCGGCCGTAATGGCTTCAGGGACTCCGTAATTTCCTATCAGGGGATATGTTGCGCAGAGGATCTGACCTTCGTAAGAGGGGTCGGTAAGGGACTCCGGATAACCGGTCATAGTAGTGGAAAACACCACCTCTCCATCGGCAGGGGCCATATAACCAAACGAATAGCCCTGAAATTCAAGGCCATTTTCCAATTGAACGATAGATCGTGATCTATTTAGCAGTTGCATTGTTTGATGCGGTTTAAGATTGTGCAAAGATAATTATTTCATTGCGACTTGTATCTTTTTTGACTATTTTTGCGAACTTAATAGGTTACAAAACCGGAAAAATACTTAAATATGAAATTCAAAAATTCCACCTTGCTGATTGCAGCACTTTTTATCTTTACCGGCAATCTCTTTGCGCAGGAACTTTATGATCGTATGGAAGAGCAGTACAAGGAGAGTTGTACCTCCATTATGGTAGCTTCCGGGGCCTCATTTGATGGCTCGGTAATGGTAGGACATACCTGTGATGCCAATTACCGTACCTGGCTTACGATAGAGCCGCGTAAGAGTTTTACAATCGGTGACATGGAACCGGTCTATGAGGGAATGATGCATAATGAAGAGCCTTGGGATATGCGTAAGGTAGTGGAAAAAGGTCGTATCCCCGTGGTAGGAACGGAGACATATAGATTTTTGAATGTTGCCTATCCCTGCCTGAATGAAAAGCAGCTGGCCATAGGTGAGACTACTACCGAGGGGCGCCCTGAGCTGCTCAATAAGGCAGGTATCTTTTATATAGAAGAACTCCAAAGGATGGCGCTTCAGTATTGTGCTACTGCGCGTGAAGCCATCTCGTTGATGGGTCGTCTGGCAGAGGAGTATGGTTATGCCGATTGGGGAGAGTGCCTTACAGTCGCTGATAAAAATGAGGTATGGCATTTTGAAATATATGGTTCAGGTCCCGGTAATCCAAGTGCTATGTGGGTAGCCCGGAGGATTCCGGATGATCACGTGGGGATTTCAGCCAATATACCCCGCATTGGTAAGGTGGATTTCAATGATAAAGAGAATTTCATGTATAGTCGTGATCTCAAGGAGCGTGCTAAGAAAACGGGATTTTGGGATGGGAAAGAGGATTTTATTTTTCATAAAGTGGTCTCGGGAAGAAAACCATTCTCCATTCGGGAATTCCATGTGTTTTCAACTCTTGCACCTTCGCTCGGCCTCACTTATGATGCAGACGAACTGCCTTTTTCCGTAAAACCTGATGAAAAGGTAACTCCTGAAATGTTGTTTGAACTCTATCGTCAGACATACGAAGGCACCGAATACAATATGGTAAAAAATCTCTCATACACAGCTCATAGACGCGTTCGCCAGGCCGATGGGACTTACAAGGAATATGACGAAATAGTTTACCCTCTCTCCTCATTTATGCCGCGCGACCTTATGAATATGCTCAATGAGATCAAACCGGGCATTATTGAGCGACAGCGTACTATAGCTGTTATACAATGCTCATACTCACATGTTACACAGCTCCGCAACTGGCTTCCCGATGAAATTGGAGGTGTAGCCTATTTTGCATTTGACAATCCGGCTCAAAGCCCCAGAATTCCCATCTATGCCGGGGCTACGGAGCTACCAAAGAGTTTCGCAGTGTGTGGACAGCACCGTTATCGCGAGGATGCTGCAATTTGGGCATTCAGGGAGACCAACCGTATTGCTACCATCAACTGGGATAAGACCAGAAAGCTAATCGAACCTGAGATTGCGGCATACGAACGCGAGATGATGATTTCAAATAAAGTGGTCGAGGCGCAGGTTGTGGCGCTGCTCAAAGAGGGTAAAAAGGATGAGGTTACCGAGTTGCTAAACAGACATACGGGTTCATTTGCCTCCTCCGTGATGGCCCGCTGGCGTGAACTCAAAGGAAGAGTGTTGGAGATATTTATCAGGAGTATGTAGTGTGGAGTATGTAGTGTGTAGTGTGTAGTGTGGAGTGAAGTATTGAGTTTCGAGTTAGTTATTAAGAATTGAGGATTTAGTATGAAGATAAAAGGGTTGAAAAATTTTCGGGATTTGGGTGGTATTAAAGCAGGGGAGAGGTATTTGAGGAAGGGAGTTATCTTTCGAAGTGAAACACCGGTGAGAGTGCCGGAGGAGGAGATGCACAAGTTGAATGAACAGTTCGGGATTGATACCATCATTGATCTTCGTACATTTCAGGAAATTGAAGATAACCCCTATAACGTGCCTGAAGGAGTGGAATATCTGCATATTCCGATGTTTGCGGAAGCAGTCATAGGTATTACAAAGGAAGCAGGCACAAATTATCGCCAATTCATTATAGAAACCCGTGACAGAGAGAGATTGAGGAGCGCTATCCCCGATATTGATATCCTTTATTCAGGTATTCTGGAAGAGACTTCCGTAGTAGAGATGACACGGAAGGTAATTCATACAATAATCTCCAATGTCCTGGATGGAAAAACTACCCTCTTTCACTGTTCATGGGGTAAGGATAGGGTTGGCGTAGTGGCAGCATTCCTACTTGAGCTTCTGGGAGTTGGTATGAAGGAGATTTTGAAAGATTATGTCCTTACCAACAGGGCCGTCAAACGCAAAGCATTATATGATGCAGCTCTTGTACTGATTTTCAAAAGGGATTGGGTTGTGACAAAGAAGGTGTGGCGCGGCTCGATTGCCAGGCCCAATTATATTAAGGGCTTATTTATGGCTATTGAGAGAGAATATGGTTCTACCGAAAATTTCTTTAGAAAAGCCCTCGGAATCAGCGACGAATTGCGGGATTCTTTCCGCAGTCGCATGCTGGTATAATTCCTAATAAAAGGAAGATCACCCTTTGTCGTTTTCGATGAGTTCGAGAAGTCTCTCTATGGCCTCTTCCTGAGGAACGGAACGCATTACAGGTGTTTTTCCACGGTAAAGAGTTACTTTTCCACCTCCTTCACCGACATACCCCCAATCTGCGTCAGCCATTTCACCGGGACCATTGACTATACAT
This sequence comes from Bacteroidales bacterium UBA1392, assembly GCA_002305275.1. Lineage (GTDB taxonomy): Bacteria > Bacteroidota > Bacteroidia > Bacteroidales > UBA932 > Cacconaster. The sequence continues at coordinate 52,588 of DBQO01000020.1, forward strand.
CCCATTATTGCTATGCGTAGTCCTTTAAGATGGGAGGTACGTCTCTTCACTTCGTTGAAGGTCTCCTCCAGATTGTACTGTGTACGACCACAACCCGGACATGCAATATATTCAGGTCTGGTAAACTTTCTTCGGGTGGCTTGCAGCAGGAGGTCTCTGAAATACTCTTTTTTTTCCTCAGAAATAGGTACGCCGGCTATAGTGGCTCCGCTTAGGTCTATGTCATCAATCTTGCAGTCGAGCAGGGCAGGACCAAATTTGCAAGAGGCACGGATTATCCATTCATTCCAGTTTTGTGCTGTCACGGGAAGATCACTATTCGGTTGAATACCGTTGCCCATCATTTGGGAGGATTTTACAATCTCTTTACCCGCCGCTATCTCATTTACAGGATTCTCGGTAAGTGATACGCGGATGGTGTCGCCTATGCCTGCGCTCAGAAGCGCAGAAATGCCTACCGCAGACTTGATGCGTCCCTCATCTCCGTTGCCCGCTTCCGTGACTCCCAAATGGAGTGGGTAAATCCTTCCCATCCTATCCATCTCTTCATAGAGGAGGCGATAAGCATCTGTCATAACTCTTGTGTTACTTGCCTTGAGTGAGATGACTACCTTATGGAAATCCTTTTCAATGCACATCCGGAGCCACTCCATAACAGCCTCTTTCATGGCAAAAGGGGTATTACCGTAGAGGTGGGTAATTCTCTTACCGAGAGAGCCGTGATTGAGCCCTATCCTGATGGCAGTACCATATTTACGGCATTTATCCAGAAGTAGGGAGAATTTATTACAGGCCTCTTCGTGAACCGGCGCAAAATTACCGGGATTGATACGCACCTTATCCGCTACCTCTGCAGCTGCGAGAGCCACATTGGCCGAAAAGTGGACATCGGCTACAAGAGGTGTCATAATACCCTTAGAGCGCAGTTGCGCCTTTATCTGCCGCAATGCTTCTACCTCTCTAAGACCTTGAGTCGTCAGACGGATTATATCCGCACCTGCTGCCGCCATCTCTCTACACTGCGCAACAGATGCTTCAATGTCCCGTGTGTCGGTGTTGCACATGGTCTGCACCGATACCGGAGCTCCTCCTCCGATATGTACACCTCCAATTGCAAAAGAAACTTTCTTCATAACATTAAATATCACCAAAGATGTACAAAAAGTGAAACGCTAAGCATTATGTTGCGCGGATAGCAGAGCATCCAATACTCGTCACTGAATTTGTTGGTGTGATAGATGCTGTTGAGCGAAAATTTGTAGTTGCCTTCAAATTGAATTTCAAAGGGTTTGAATACCACGGCAAAACCGCCACCTGCCAGGATCCCGTAGTCGTGACGAATATCATACTGATCCCAGCCTCTCTCCCTTTCCGTGGAAAGACGGTAGCCGTAGTACCCGCCCGCATTGACCAGTATTCTGAACCTCGAAAAGTCTATTTTGAACTGTGAAACCAGCGGGATCTCAATGATCTCATATCTCTCACCCCACTCTTCATATTTGGAATAGTAGCCCTCCTCGCCATAATTTACTCCAAACTGCACCCCAAAATTGAAAAGCTGGTCCCAGAGTGCGTGATAATAGGTATAGAGAAGGGAAAAGTTCTTGGGACATTGAATATACTCTTCACCTACAGTAGGAGAGGAGCTTACGGTACAGAAACCGTAACTATATCTGACCCCCAGCATGTGGATGTTTTTGTACTTTTGTGGCGGAGCAATGGAATCGATATTGACGAAATCATCATCCAAGTCACCTATTATCACATTTTCCTGGCCATGGAGCCGGAAAAAGAGCAGTATGGCAAAGAGTGTAAATAGTATCTTTTTCATTTGAACATCTCCTTTATGTTGATGGTCTGCTCGAGGTCGGTCATCTCGGGAAGTTTGATGATATAGACACCAGGGGAAGTCTGGTACATACGCACCTTTTCGGGCTGTCTTTTGTCGAGGAAATTACCCGAGTCAAACAACCCGTTCTGATTGCGGTCTTCCGTAATTCTCACCGAATAATCATCTGCTTTGAGATAGGGGAATAGGAGAGAAGTATCTCCGGAAACATTATATTTTCGGATGACATTCTTACGCTCTTTGTCCACGAGCTCAACAATATATCTTGTGTCTACGCCATTCAGCACCAGAGTAATGGAGCTGGCATCCTCACTCTTTGGAAGGCTGAATTTGTTGCTTACTTCTGCATTGGGGAGGTTGTCCAGATTGAAAAATGCACCCTGAGGCACTATAAACTCATATTCGTGGCCATCTTTTATCTCCCTGTCCATATACATTATGAAACGACGGATTTCCTGAGGATCCCGTTCGAACTTGAATGTGATGGTATCTATCTGGTGTCTTGGGTTTTTTGCGGTAAGCACGAGCATATCTCTATTCCAACGTATTATCGGGAGTGCAGAGGTCAGACTTATACCATCATGTGCTATGTTCTCATTCTTGGCTGCGACATTGAACTTGAAGACGGTATCTTTCGGCTGGTCTTTTTTCTGCTGACCGCCGGATGTACCCTCAGGCTTAGGTAGTCCCAGGGAGATATTTTCAATCGTATCGCGAAGCACTCCGGTAGAATCGGTTCTCTTGTAGCTTAGCTTAAGCAGCAGACTATCTTCCAGCTTGTAGGGAGTATTGATCCAGAAATCGAGGCTATCCTTTGCCGGAGCGTACTGGATAATCACAGAGCTGTCCGCAACGCCGAAAAACTCGATATTCGAGATCTCGACATCGGGGGCATTGAAGGAGAGAAATCCCGATTTTTCACTTCTCCTGCCGCTGTTTTTGAGGAATTGGACACTTTGAAGTTCCGAAAACATAAGCAGCTCAAACATTGAGTTACGCTCCATGCATGCGAGGGTATCTTTCATGTCAAAGGACTTCAATTCGTATATGGAGTCGCGGACTACCTCTGTAGGTCTGATAAGCGTGTCCAGAAATGCAATCTGATCTTTTGTCGGATCATACCTGTTGTCATTGTCGCTATCTGTGAAGGCAACTATACGATAAAGTGTATCACTTATATTCCTTATGGAGAAAAAGCCCCATTCGTCACTCTTAGAGGCAGCATCGGGAAATATTTTGAAACAGGCTGAGTCGGAGTGGTCGGTATAGAGTGCTACGAGCGCCTTCTTGACCGGCTGGAGAGTCTGGCAATCAATAATGTTGCCGGTTATATAGAGAGAATCTACCGTATCACCTGTCGAAAAAGCATAAACAAGCCTCGGAGCTATGTTGCCCTCGTTGTTGTCGGCCAGCCCCTCTCCAAAGTCAAGAGTGTAGGTCCTGTTTTCGGCAAGAGTATCGGGAATGGAAAAAACGATGTTCTTACCCTTTATCTTGTGGGTGATTCTCTTTTTGATAGGCGGAGAGAGATAGATCTCAGCCACATTCTTTACCACCGTATATTCATCATAAGTAAGGGAGATGGTCCCATCATACCTGGGAAAGTTGGTGGCATTGAATTCGGGATTTATCTTTAGGAGTACGGGTGGTATGGTATCTTTCGGACCTCCGCTTGGTGGCGTGGTAGTATTTGCGCATGATTTGGAAAGCAACAGGCACAATAGAAAGCCGGCCATGGCCAGCGCAGTCATCAATACTCTTCCATTCTTTTGCATTGGTGTCGTTTTACTAGCTGTTTGAGTTGAGTTCCACACGTTTAACGCTCTCTATTCCCTTTATGGCAGAGAGTGACTTGATGAGTTTGTCAAGGTCATCAGTATTGCGCACATAGAGATCTACACTCCCTTCAAATATTTCATCGTGTGTATCGATACATATTTTGCGCATATTAACACCGAGTTGCAGGGAGATGACTTTGGACATGTCACTGATGACACCCATCCTATCGAGACCTCTAATGGAAATCCGTGCCAGATATGACATCATGAAGTGTTTACTCCACTTGGCCGAGACAATCCTGTCAGCCTGTTTTGCAGCAAGGTCGGTAGCCCTCTGGCAACTCTTTTTGTGAACAAGCACACTGCCGTCATCCTCTATAAATCCAACAACATTGTCCCCGGGAATAGGGGAGCAGCACTCGGCAATGGTAAATGTTGTAGTGCCTTTGGAGAGGTCTTCCCTTAATTCGTAGTCTTGATTTTTATCAATTTTGCCGGTATTGCGTACGGGAGTGAGGATTTTGACCCCCCACATCTGTACGTTACGCTTCTCTACGTTGGTTTTGAGTGCCGTTTCAAGGTCTGAAAGATCAATCAGTCCGATACCTATCTTGTGGTAGAGCTCGTCCTTGCTGCCCGCCTTATAGTAATCTATGAGTTTCTTGATTACACGGCTCTTGATGGTTATATTCCGTTCCTTCAGTTTGGATGTGAGGAACAACATTCCCTCCTTGATACTGTCTTTGGTTTCGGCCTTGATGGAGTCGAGGATGAAATTGCGCGCCCTGTTGGTGCGTATGAAGTCCAGCCATTCCCTCTTGGGTTTGCCGCTATCCGAGGTAATGATTTCCACCTGATCTCCATTGGAGAGCTCATGCGAAAGAGGCAGCAGTTTTTGGTTTACCTTAGCTGCGATGGCTCTATTGCCTACCTCCGAGTGTATTACATAAGCGAAATCGAGTGCCGTGGAGCCCTTGGGCAGATTCTTGGATTCACCTCTCGGTGTAAATACATATATGTCGGAGCTGAGGAGTTCCTTGTGAAAGCTGTCCAGGAATTGAAGTGCATTGGAGTCGGGATCTTCGAGTATCTCGCGTACATGCTTAAGCCATATATCCAGCTCCACTTCTCCGGAAGTGGAGCAATCTGCCTTTTTGTAGATCCAATGGGCAGCCACGCCTCTTTCGGCTATGGAGTTCATCCTTTCGCTGCGGATCTGGACTTCTATCCATTTACCTTCCGGCCCCATGACTGTCAGGTGCAATGCCTCGTATCCGTTGCTCTTGGGTTCTTTAACCCAGTCGCGTGTCCTGTCGGGCTTGTACTGATATCTTTCCGTAATAATGGAAAATATCTGCCAGCATTGTTCCCTCTCGCTCAGACCCTGCTTTGGCTCAAAAATGATACGTACAGCATATATGTCAAATATTTCCTCGAATGGGACATTTTTGGAAGTCATTTTTCTCCATATGGAGTAGGGGGTCTTAAGTCGTTTGAGTATCTCAACTTTGTATCCGGCTGCCTCCAGCCATGATTGTACTGGGTTGACAAAATTGTCGATGCTGCTGGAACGCTCCAACATTACAGCTTCCAGCTTGGATTCAATGGCCCGGTAGGCCTCCGGCTCCCTATGGACGAGCCAGATATTTTCCATCTCCGACTTGATGCTGTAGAGACCGAGACGGTGTGCAAGCGGTATGAAGATATACATCGTCTCGCTGAGGATTTTGTCCCTTTTGTATTCTGGCATAAAGCTGATAGTGCGCATATTGTGCAAGCGGTCTGCCAACTTGATGAGAACTATCCGGACATCGTCATTGAGAGTAAGCAGGATCCGTTTGAAATTTTCGGCCTGCATACTCTTGGAATAGGTAATGTTGTCACTGTCGAGAGCAGTCTTTATCTTGGTCAAACCATCGACCAGAGAGGCGATTTTGGGGCCGAAATGATTTTGTATGTCTTCGACCGTGTAATGTGTGTCCTCCACTACGTCGTGCAATAGCGCTGCACAGATGGATTTGTTGCCCAATCCGATCTCTTGCACCACAATCCTCGCCACTGCTATCGGATGGAGGATGTATGGCTCTCCGGAGCGTCTCCGTACACCTTTGTGAGCCTCATTGGCAAAATCAAAGGCCTTGAGCACCAGTTCAAACTCTTCCTGATTGGCGCAGCGCTTCAGACTGAATTTCTTCAGCGTTTCAAATTCCCTGTTTATGACATTGTAATCCTCTTCCGTAAACATACTCTACCTCCATTAAAAATAGAGATCTCTAATACCCTGTTTTACCATGTTAAGTCTTTGTGCAACAAGATTCTTTCTCTGACCGGCAGGCATTTTAGCCACTTCCTTTTCAATCAGTTCATATCCCACCTTCTTTGTCTCCTCAGAAGCGTAATCCTCGAGATACTCTGCAAGTGTGATAATGGCATTGGGGGTACAGAAATTTCCAATGAATCCCGGTATGGCAAATTCCATAAAATGCTCTCCGGTACGTCCCAAACGGTAGCATGAGGTACAGAAACTGGGAATATATTCTCTGGTAAGAAGCCATCTGATCACCTGATCGAGGTCGCGGGTATCTCCAATCCGGAACTGCTCTTTTTCCAGTTTCTGCTCATATTCCTCTTTTTGGTAGCCGCCTATCTCCAGTTTTGTGCCTGCATCTATTTGGGATACTCCGAAATCTATCACATCGTTCCTTACCTGACTGCTTTCACGGGCGGTCATAATTAGTCCCGTATAAGGTACGGAGAGACGCAGAATGGCCACCAGCATCTTAAACTGCTCGTCCGTCACGCGCCAGGGGAGATCCAAATCCATACCATGGGCGGGCTGGATGCGGGGAAAACTGATGGTGTGAGGACCCACCCCGTGAGTCTCCTTGAGATGGATTGCGTGAGCTACGAGTCCCAATACCTCGAAGCGCCAGTCGTAGAGTCCGAACAGGGCTCCGATACCCATATCATCAATTCCCGCCTCAAATGCGCGGTCCATAGCGTGAAGACGCCAGAAGTAGTCGCCCTTGTGGGTGTTTTTAGGGTGTACCCTCGCATAAGTTTCCTGGTGATAGGTCTCCTGAAATACCTGAAAAGTGCCGATGCCTGCCTCTTTTATGATCTTATAGCCCTCTACTTCTTGAGGGGCGGCGTTGATGTTCACACGGCGGATCTCTCCATTGCCTACTTTAGTCTGATAGCAGAGTCTTACCGTATGCGCAATGAACTCGGGTGAGTACATAGGGTGCTCTCCGTATACCAGAATCAAGCGCTTGTGACCTATATTTTCAAGGTTTATTACCTCATTGACCAATTCCTGGTCGCTAAGTGTTTTACGAACTGCGGTGCGGAGAGAGCGGCGGAAACCGCAATATTTACAATCATTGATGCAGTGGTTACCGATATAAAGGGGTGCGAAGAGTACTATTCTGTTGCCGTAAATAGCCCTTTTGAGTTCTCTTGCAGTTTCGTAAAGTTCCTCTTTCATCTCATCGGATTCTATTGCGAGCAGTTGGGCAGTCTCCGAGAGGGTCAGGGGCTCTTTTGCCTTGCTTTTGGCGAAAATGGCTCTAATTGCCTCCTTATCCTCCTTTGTCTCCCTTATAAGGGAATGGATAAGATCTTCGTCAATAAAATTTTTGTATTTATTTTCCATTTTTTGTTATTGGTTTAATATGTTGTTCAACAATCAGTTCATTTTTATCAATATCCTCCTCCTCCCCAATGGGATTTACCGGATGTTCATAGTCCACTTGCTGAAATCCGTACGAAAGTTGAGATCCGAAGAGGATTACTCCCCAACAGAGATTCATCCAGATCATCAGTAGCGGGATCGCTGCAAGCGCTCCGTAAACACCGCTCAGTCGTGTCACCATCAACTGGGTGTTTAGATAGAGATATTGTATACCTACAAATGCCACGCCTGAAACGATTGCTCCCTTTATGGCAGAGCTATATCTTACCCTCGTATGGGGGATGAATTTATATAAAAGGGAGAAGACCAATACGGCTACTCCGTAAAATACTACCCAGAACAGGTTTGTGGTAAGGAAACTGAAGGGGCCGAGATTTTCGCTGACTGATGAGAGAAATCTGATATAATAACCCCACCCGTAGAGGAAAAGGATTATCATGAAAGGGGAGAGAATAAGAATGGCTATATAAGCTACTATCCTCTTTCCTATACCCGTATACTCCTTTACCACCCAGATGCGATTGAATGCCGACTCGACATTGATCATCAACCAGATTACCAGCCAGGCAAATGCCCCGAAACTGATCCACCCGAAAGTACCCTTCTTGGTTGTAACCAGGATGTTATTGGCAAAGTTGAGCACTGCATCAATCATCTGAGAACTGTTGGGGAAAGAGGAGTATAATAACTCGGAGAGCATTTTGTCGAGTCCGAAACCGCTGGCTACAAAGAGTATCAGTGCAACAATCGGTACCATGGCCATCAAGCCGAAATAGCTAAGTGCAACGGCTTCCCGTGCAATCCTCTGTCCTGAAAAACCCCTGAAAGTGATAATCAGTGCCTTGAGATAGCGTATGGCTCTCCTGCGGGCCTTTCCAAACTCGCTGAAATCCAGTCTCCAGATATCCCGGGTGAGAAATTTGAAGATTATCCGGTAAAGCTCTTTCATTCTTTGGATAAACAACCTCATTACAGCTCTCCTTCAATCATTTTGAGGAACTCCTCCTCGGTTATCACCCGTATGCCGAGTTTCTCGGCTTTTTTAAGTTTTTCCGGCCCGCTCTTGTCGCCGGCAATGAGATAGGTGGTCTTTCCGCTGACGGAGCCGGTATTTTTACCGCCGTGGGCGGCTATAAGGGATTTCATTTCCTCCCGGGAAATGGAAAAATTACCCGAAATCACGATGGTAGCTCCTGCGAGCCGATCGGAGATCTCACTCTTTTTCTCCCCGGAGAGGGCAAATTGAAGTCCGAAGCTGCGCAACTCTTCAATCGTACGCCTATTGGACTCATTTGCAAAATAAGAAACGACACTCTCCGCCATAATCTCTCCAAAATCATCCACCTGCATCAAATCCTCCCTAGTAGCTGATGCGAGAGCATCTATATTGCCGAAGGCATTGGCAGCTACCCTGGCTGTAGCCTCGCCGATATGTCTTATACCGAGAGCGTAAAGTACCCTTTCAAATGGCACCTGTTTGGATCGCTCTATGCTGGAAAGCAGATTGTCAACCGACTTCTGCTGCCACCCTTCGAGCCCCAATATATCCTCCGCTTTAAGTCGGTACAGATCGGGAAGCGTGCGTATCAATCCCTTGTCATAGAAGAGCGAAATGGTCGCCTCTCCGGCAAGTATATCCATAGCCTTTCGGGAGACGAAATGGGTGAAGCGCCCCTTGATCTGCATGGGGCAGCCCTCACTGTTGGGGCAGTAGTGCCGTGCCTGCTCCGGGTCTCTCTCCAGGGGAGTGCCACAATCGGGACATACCGTGGGAAAAACCGGCTTTTCCACATCCGCATGGCGCTTCGAGAATTCCACACCGGTTATCTTGGGAATAATCTCGCCGCCCTTTTCCACATATACCAGATCGCCTACGCGTATATCGAGCAGCTCCATCTGATCGAAATTGTGGAGTGAGGCGCGTTTTACGGTGGTACCCGAGAGAGGCACAGGCTCAAGATTGGCAACCGGAGTGATCGCACCCGTCCTGCCCACCTGATAATCTATGGAGAGTACCTTGGTAAGAGCCTCTTCCGGTTTAAATTTAAATGCGGTGGCCCAACGAGGAGATTTGGCCGTAAAGCCCAGCTGACGCTGAAGGTCGAGCCTGTCCACTTTTATAACTATGCCGTCGGTAGCGTAAGGGAGACTTTTCCTGCGCTCTTCCCACTCTTCGATATAGCCGGTAACTTCCTCAATATTCCTGGCTACGATGCTATGTTCCGATACATGCAATCCCCAGGATGCTGCTGCCTCAATAGCTTCGCTATGCGTGCTGAAAGGAAGGTTCTCTCCGAGTAGGTGATAGAGGATGCAGTCGAGGCCGCGTTCCTTAACCTTGGAAGGGTCGAGAAGTTTCAGGGAGCCTGAGGCGGCATTCCGGGGGTTGGCAAAGGGGGCTTCTCCCGCTTCCATCCTCTCTGCATTCAGGCGGTCGAAAGCCTCATAAGGCATGAAGATTTCACCCCTGATCTCAAATTCGGCAGGAATGTTTTTCCCATGGAGAATGTGGGGGATGGAGTCTATGCTGACAATATTGCGCGAGACATCATCTCCTTTGATGCCATCTCCCCGTGTAATGGCTTGTGCCAGTTTGCCTTCCCTGTAGATGAGACAGATGGCGGTACCGTCAATTTTCAGCTCGCAAGAGTAGGAGAAGGGAGCTTGTGCCACATTCTCCACCCTTTGGTGAAAATCGATCAGCTCACCTTCATTATATGTGTTGCTGAGTGAAAGCATGGGATAACGGTGCTCAACCTGAGCAAATCCCTCGCTTATTTCCGTAAGGTCGCTGCCCACCTTGCGGGTAGGGGACTCTTCGTTCGCAAATTCGGGGAATCTGGCCTCCAATCCCTGGAGTTCCAGCATCAGCATGTCATACTCGAAATCGGATATGACGGGAGTAGAGAGCACGTAATAGTTGCGGTTGTGCTCTTCGAGCTCACGCCGCAATTGCTCTATTCTCTCCTTTGCTACCGATTTAGAAATTTTAGCCATATCCTGCAATTCGCTAATAACTTACAAAATTAGTACAATTTTATCAAAAAGTAGTACATTTGCAACCGGAAATTCAAATACGAACATTTTATGAAAGAATCTATCATTATTTTAACAGGAGGAGGGCCCGCTCCCGGCATAAACACGGTTATAGGTAGCATAGCGAAAGCTTTTTTAGCGAGGGGATATAGGGTACTCGGCCTCCATGGTGGATATAAAGGACTTTTCACTCCCGACCCTTCATATACTGAAATAGATTTTGTGATGGCCGACTCCATCTTCAACAGAGGCGGTTCACACCTTATGATGAGTCGATACAAGCCCACCGAAAAGGACTATGAAGGAAATTTTAACCATAAACTTTTTCAGGACAACAATATCAAGCTGCTTGTGACAATAGGCGGTGACGATACGGCTTCTACTGCCAACAGGATCACCAAATTCCTCCAGGCAAGGAATTACAAAATCTCCAATATCCACGTTCCCAAGACTATCGACAACGACCTTCCGCTTCCACTCAATACTCCAACATTCGGTTATCACTCAGCAAAAGCTGAGGGTACCCGTATCGCCACCACGGTATACGAGGATGCGAGGACCTCGGGCAACTGGTTTATCGTGGCCGCGATGGGGCGCTCCGCAGGCCATCTGGCCATAGGTATCGGCTCTTCCTGCCACTACCCGATGATAATCATCCCTGAGATGTTCAACAAATCCAAAATTACCGTAGACAAGATCATAAAACTCTCCATCTCCTCCATCATCAAGAGAAAATTGATGGGTATTCCCTATGGAGGAATAATGCTCTCCGAAGGAGTCTTCCATCTTCTGGATGAGGATGAGCTGAAGGCCACAGGCGTGAGATTTACTTACGATGAGCATGGACATCCCGAACTTGGCAAGATATCAAAGGCACAGCTCTTTAACGACATTCTGGAGATTGAGCTCAAAAAGCTCGGAATGAATATAAAGATGCGTCCCATTGAGATCGGTTATGACATCAGATGCCAGGCTCCCATCTCTTACGACCTGCTCTATTGTACCCAGCTCGGTTGCGGAGTGTATGAACTCTACACGCGCGGAGAGTCGGGATGTATGGTCTACGTGGATACTATCGGTCGTATCAAGCCCCTTTACCTCAAAGACTTTCAGGATCCCAAGACAGGTAAGATCCCCCCGCGTCTGGTGGACATCGAAGGTGATCAGGCACAGGGCATCTACAAACACATAGTACACTACATTACCCCTAACGACTACGAGGCAGCCAAAGAGTACGTCAGCAACCCTGAAGAGTACGATTTCCACAAGATACTAAACTGGTAGTGCAAGGGAAGGTGATCATATATCAGCTGTTATTAAGAGCTTTCGGCAAACGCAAGAGCGTCCCCGGAGGCTCTTACAGTATCAATGGCAGCGGTAAGTTTGACGACGTCACCGATGAAGTACTTAAAAAAATCAAAAAGCTCTCGGTCAGCGCCATCTGGTATACCGGAGTAATATCTCATGCAACCAAGACGCACTTCAATGGTATAAAGGATTGCAACGGCTCTATCGTGAAGGGAGAGGCAGGTTCCCCTTATGCCATTCGCAATTATTTCGACGTGAGTCCGGCTCTGGCCAATAATCACGACAACCGTATGGCGGAGTTTGAAGCACTAATCCATCGCACTCACAAGGCGGGGATGAAGGTTATCATAGATTTTGTGCCAAATCATGTGTTTCGGCAGTATGATACCTATTTTACGAAGGACAATTTCTACCTGCTGAACGGAGCGTTGGTGCTGCCGGAGTCTCTCAACTCCGATTATGTAGAAAATCCCGCCAAGGCCACGGGTAACGATGTGTTCCACACCTCTCCCTCCCTCCATGACTGGTATGATACTGTCAAACTCAACTACGACAACCATGGCACCTGGGTTAAAATGCTAGAAATCCTCAAATTTTGGGTGTCGAAAGGGGTGGATGGTTTCCGCTGCGACATGGTGGAATTGGTGCCTGCGGAGTTTTTCGGCTGGGCTTTCAGTGAGATAAAGTATCTCTACCCAAATACTTTTTTCATTGCAGAGGTCTATGGCAAGGAGAATTACAGGAAATATCATGGGGTGGGCGGATTTGACCTTTTGTATGATAAATCGGGCTTCTATGATACTCTGAGGAGTATTATCTGCGATGGAGCAAGTACGAGATTGCTCACGGGAGAATGGCAATACCTCGGCGATCTGCAACCTCGTATGCTCAATTTTCTGGAAAATCACGATGAGCAGCGCATTGCCTCGGATTTTTTTGCAGGTTCGGGCAGGGCGGCATTTCCGGCCCTTGCAGTCTCTCTGCTTTTCAATAAGGCACCATTCATGCTCTATTTCGGCCAGGAGTTCGGTGAGAGGGGGATGGAGAGTGAGGGCTTTAGCGGAGTGGACGGACGCACCTCGATTTTCGATTACTACAATGTGCCTTCGATAAGACGCTGGTTGCTCGACCGGCTGACGGTGGATGAATTGGTGGTATACAAGGAGTATGTACGCCTGTTGAAGATAGCTACCTCAGATGCCATTTTTGCATGCGGAGAGACCTACGATCTGATGTATGCCAATCCCGATTCCGAGCGATTTAACGGCAATCGCAAATTCGCCTTCATGCGGGGCTATGAAGGCTCATGTATGCTTGTAGTGGCCAATTTTGGGGATCGCCATGCTGAGGTGGAAGTCAATATACCTAAGGAAGCCTATTCGTTTTTCGGTATAGAGAAAGAGGGGGAGAGGGTGAGGCTGAAAGTTGGAGCGCGAGATTATATGAGGGTGAATTTGGTTTAGTTATACGGGTTACGAGGTGCGGGTTGCGGGTTCAGCTTCCAATTAGACTTCAATAACATGGCTTCGAAAAGGAAAAAGTTTTCTTCGCCCATGTTATTGAAGTGACTCTGAGTATTTTTTTATAACTTTGAAATTTAACTTAGTTGTTATTCAATAAAAACCGGATACCATATAGTTCAAATTCTACTGTTTAAACAATATGAGCTCCGAATAAAAACAAAAATTTCTTCTCTTCATGTTATTTGAAATCTCATGAAGAAGAAAATTAGAATTTAAAAACAGACTTATGAAAAGACTTTTTATAATTTCCGCACTAGTTTTCTTGCTGGCGAATAGCGGCATGGCACAGAATATCACCGGCTACTGGAAAGGCACTCTCAGTTTGGGTCCGACCGAGCTCGAACTCTGTTTTGACATTAAGCAATCCAATGGCACCATAACCGCTACACTCGATGTTCCCGCTCAGGGAGCCTATAACATTCCCGTTACATCGATTTCTTTCGAAATGATGAAACTCACGATGGCCATAGCACCGCTGAATGCCACTTACGAAGGCACAATGGTGCTGAATAACATAGTAGGAGAATTTACACAGATGGGCATGTCGCTGTCTCTCAATCTCTCCAAAGGTGAAAAGGCGGAAAAGCCCAGGCGCCCGCAGGAGCCAAAAGCTCCATTCCCCTACAAATCCGAAGAGGTATTTTTCAAAAATTCGAGAGAAGATTTTACTCTTGCAGGCACTTTTACAATTCCCGAAGGGGAAGGCCCCTTTCCGGCCATGATTCTGGTAACCGGTAGCGGAGCTCAAAATCGTGATGAAGAGTTGATGGATCACAAGCCCTTCGCAGTGATTGCCGACTATTTGAGTCGCAACGGAGTGGCTGTTCTAAGATTTGATGATCGCGGAGTAGGTTCATCCGAGCCCGGCAATCCGGATGCTACCTCCTTTGACCTTTCCTATGATGCCGAGGCGGCATTTGACTATCTGCTCTCCAGGAAAGAAGTAATTCCGTTACTTTGCGGCATTACCGGCCATAGCGAAGGCGGTTATATCAACTTCATGGTGGCTCAGAGGCGTCCTGACGTTGCGTTTTTGATTTCTCTCGCAGGTCCGGCTGTTACCGGAGCAGAGGTGATGAAACTCCAGCAGGCTGAGGTCTATAGAGGAATGGGTATGCCCGAGCAGGCCATCGAGCAAAACAGAGTAATCTCAGAGCAAGTTTTCGCCATAGTGGAGAAATACGATACTCCGGATGAGAACTTCCGTAAAGAAGCGCTCGGTTATCTGGCTAAACTGGGAGTTCCCGACGATGTCGCAGTTCCTATGATTGACCAGTACGGTTCACCCTGGTTCTTTTATTTCCTAAAATATGATCCCGCCCCGGCAATTCGGGAAGTTACCGTACCGGCACTGATTCTAAATGGTACCCTCGACAAACAGGTGGTATCCTATCAGAATATTCCTGTTTTCCGTGAAATAGCAAAAGAGACCGGCAGAGACAATATGCGCATCGTAGAGCTTGAGGGACTCAACCATCTCTTCCAGCACGCTACCACAGGCCTCCCTACCGAATATGCCACTATAGAGGAGACCATTTCGGAAGAGGTGCTGGCGCTGATGTTGGAATTTGTAAAAACTATTAAGAAATGACCATAGCTATTGACTTTGACGGCACTATTGTGGAGCACGCCTATCCGGAAATTGGCAGGCCTATTCCTTTCGCCATAGAAACACTATTGCAGATGCAGAAAGATGGGCACAGGCTTATCCTATGGACTGTTCGGACCGGTGACCTCCTGCAAGAGGCTATAGATTACTGTGCTAAGAAGGGATTGCACTTCTATGCAGAAAACGAAAACTACAGGGGAGAAACGGAGGAGTTGCAACCGGGTGAGTACCATCGTAAGTTGGATGCTGATATGTTTATAGATGACAAGAGCTTAGGAGGATTGCCTGACTGGGGGGTTATCTATAATGCAGTAAAGGTCACGCTGGATGGAGGTGATGC
>DBQO01000046.1 GCA_002305275.1 Bacteroidales bacterium UBA1392
TTTTTTACCGGACACTAGTGATTATGAATAAAAAAATATCAATTTTAGTTTCTGCAGTTGTACTTTTACTGCTCACCGCTGGTTGCGGTAAGATTGTCCCCGTTAAAATATCCGAACTTTACAAGAATACGCACAAATATGAGAATGAGACAGTACTGGTAAAAGGTAAGGTCAATAAAAGTATCTCCATGTTTGGACTTAGCGGTTTTATTCTAACCGACGGCACCAAAGAATTAATGGTGGTTGGCCATGAGGCAACCCCTGCTCCCGGTGAAACGATAACCGTTCGCGGCGAACTCTCAGTGCCACTCAGATGGCAAGAAGATGCATTGTTGGTGCTACGTGCCTCGCCGGAGGAGGAGGATTAGAGGAGAATTAAAGGAGAATCAGAATCCTTGCTCATTACGTGCATATCATATTGTCACTTGAAATAAGGGGGGATTGGATTAAACAAACTGGCTCGTTCCAGACATTAAGTTCATCTTACTTGCGATAAGATGAACTAATTGTTTTATGATTCGAGGAGAATGCAATAGTATATTCGTTTCTGAAGCTGTATAATCGAATAATATATTATCATCCAATGAAAACCAAAATAGAAATAATCCAAGCTGATATCACTACAATAAAAGTTGATGCTATCGTGAATGCTGCCAATAACTCTTTGCTGGGCGGTGGGGGAGTGGACGGAGCGATTCATCGGGCAGCAGGCCCTGAGTTGCTTGCGGAGTGCAGGACCCTGAATGGCTGTGAGACCGGCAAGGCTAAAATCACAAAAGGTTACAATTTGCCTGCAAAGCATGTGATCCATACTGTCGGTCCGATTTGGCGCGGAGGAAATAACAATGAAGCCGAAAAATTGAGAAGTTGCTATAAATCCTGTTTTAAATTGGCCCTTGAGAACAACGTCAAGTCAATCGCATTTCCCTCTATAAGTACAGGAGCTTACGGTTATCCAATTGAGCCCGCCTCTCAAATCGCCGTGCAGGAAATGTTGACATTCTTAAAAGAGAACCC
This sequence comes from Bacteroidales bacterium UBA1392, assembly GCA_002305275.1. Taxonomy (GTDB): domain Bacteria; phylum Bacteroidota; class Bacteroidia; order Bacteroidales; family UBA932; genus Cacconaster. Next base: position 1,018 of record DBQO01000046.1, read on the forward strand.
CGATTTCGAGAAAATCATCGTAGCCTGTTTCGACCATAATACTTATCAACGTTATTTCGAAGCACTATCAGAAAACGACTGAAATAATATGACCTAACTTCGGCAAAAATATCAGAAATTTGTCAAAGTTATACAGCCGTTCTATCGGTAAGAACAATCAGGTCAAGAGTTAAGGTAAGACTAGAGCTATAGTTGAGGCAAGAGCTGAAGTTAGAGTTGAAAAATCAAATAAGTTATTCAGAAATGCTAGAAAAACTTCTGTCAATCCATTGCAACCTGCCGGTTTCCGGCTCTTCATAAGCATTTGATGCCAGCAAGTAGCGGTTGAGTTCATCAAAATCGTTCCCAAAAAGATTATCACTGAAATGATGCATTTTTTCCATTACACGTATGTAAGTATCAGGCTCTTTTCTTTGCGATAACTTACGCAATGCCAGTAAATAATCTTCCCGAAACACCGTTGGAACAATAATGCGTGATTGCCCACCATGGACCAATTCCGCATTCATCATTATGCGGGCTATCCTTCCATTCCCGTCTAAAAACGGATGTACTTCACTGACGAGAAACATCATATAAATGGCTTTAGCCAAAGGCTCTTTCAATAATTGAAAATATCGGAAACCATACCGTAGCGTTCCTTCTACGAGTCGATAATCCACGAAGAAAGTGTTGCCCGCCTGATTATTCTTATGTTTGAAAATCCCCGGATTCAAATCAGGACGCCCACTCATCATGATGCTATGTCTATGTTTGAGAAATATGATGAGCTCGTCAGCTGATTTCGGTGATTTTTGCATCTCATGACGATTGGAAAGCACGGCAAAAGTTCCCAAAATATCGTGCGAATCCTCTCTACGTTTGGGAATAGTAACACCTGTATCTACAATCTGCTTAGCTTCATTAATTTCAAATTTAGTTCCTTCGATATAGTTGGAAAAATAGCTTTCAAAAAAAGAAAACATACGAAAAGAGGCTTCATCGTTATTTCTGTCTCGTCTTTCTGTAAAAAATCGGTCTTTCAGTTGTTCAAAAAGAATTTCAAACAACTCTATCCTATCTTTATCAAAGGGAGTTCCACCTGCTCGTGCTTTAGCGGTTTCACTTTCTAAAATTTTTGAACTATGGGTGTTTAATAACGCAGAAATAATGGCAGATAATTTGTCAAACTCTTTCATCATTTCCAGTTCCTTAGCTACCTCACGTGCTTTGTCCCGAAATTCATTTAAGCTTTTTTCATCTCCAAGCAAAATCATCCGTTCAAGTCGCTCTTCTATTTCAGCCTGAGGCAGATTTTTCTCAACACCATCTTTGGTTTTTCTGGATTCTTGCAGGTTTTCAAGCATATGCCGATACTCTGATGAGATGTACAATCCATTAAAATGTGTATCGCTTTCTAATGCCGGCTTTCCTTTATAGAGATTAATTGTAACGCCCGGCAGGTCGGTAATCTTGCGGCTATAAGTTGATGTCATAAAGAAATGACCTTCTGCAGTCGGCCGAAGCTCAATTGCGCTCCTATGAGAAATCACAGCATCCGGAAAACGCCAAGATAAAATCTCAAAAAAATTCCTACGAATAATATTTTCCGGTGCGTCTAACAGATTAGTTGAATAAATGCGCGGTGCAATTTTCCGTAATCTACCATCAGCCTCAGCTTGCGAAATCCGGCGGGAAAGATTGGGCTCAGATGAACTGAATATTATTTCTTTGTTAAAATCCATTCCTACAAATTTTTGAGAATAAGCGTCTCAAATTTACAAATTTTTCAGAATAAGAGCGCCCTTTTGACAAATTTTTCAGAATAAGGGCGTTTTCTTCCTTTATTTATGACAACAGAACTCAGTACTCAACCAAACTCATACGACTGTTTTAGTGGTATGAAAAACCAGGCCAAGAGTTTTGGCAAGAGCTGCGGTTACTGCCCTCGTAAAAGCAGATACGGACAAATGGAAATAGTCTAAATTTGTGCATTACACCTTACATCCTAAAACCCCATTTTGACCGTAAAGTTCAAAAAAATCAGAAAATTTTGATTTTTTGGAACTTTGTGATTAATTTTGGTTCAAAATAACCCAATTTGATATGAAACGTAAAATAACAGAAATGCTGGTTGCTTGGAAAAACAGCAAGGAGAGGAAACCGCTTATAGTGAGTGGGGCGAGGCAGGTGGGCAAGACCTACATCTTGAAAAAATTCGCTGAAATGAATTTTGAACAGGTGGTCTATCTGAATTTGGAGATTGAAGGTGCTATTTCCAACTATATTGATCATGAGTTGTCACCACAAAAAATCATCCGGTTTATTGAATCAACAAAACGCGTTGAAATCGCTCCCGAAAGCACCTTGATCTTTTTTGACGAGATACAGGCTAATGAGCGGGCATTAACGGCTTTGAAATATTTTTGTGAGCAAACACCTGAATATTATGCTGTTTCAGCAGGTTCTCTGCTGGGGGTTGCGGTAAATCGAGAAAAGTTTTCCTTTCCCGTTGGAAAAGTGGATGAAATGACTATGTACCCATTGGATTTTGAGGAATTTTTGTGGGCATTAGGATATGATAAATTGGCAGAAAATATCAAGGTCTGTTTTGGTAGTAATGTGGCCTTGGCTGAACATGAGGTTGCCATAGAATTGTTCAAAAAGTATTTTATCGTTGGAGGAATGCCTGCCGCCGTAAAGAGATTTATTGAAACCGATAGTTTTAATAATGTGCAACTGGTTCAAAATGATATTCTCAATCAATATATCGCCGATATGTCGAAATATGCCGATCCGGCAATTGCTGTGAAGATACGCGCTTGCTATAATTCAATCCCGGCTCAACTTGCTAAAGAAAACACGAAGTTTCAATATAAAGTCGTGCAACGCGGCGGTACGGCAACGATTTTTGGTGAAGCCATAGAATGGTTGAATTTGGCAAATATCGTGTTGAAATGCCAAAAGCTGGAACACGGTTATTTGCCGCTTACAGCTTATGAGGATTTAATCAACTTTAAATTGTATATGGGAGATATTGGACTGCTGACTTTGCGTTCTGAAATTCCTTTACAACTTATTTTATCGCCTATAGAAATCGAAAATACATTTATGGGAGCAATGACTGAAAATTATGTGGCACAATGCTTTAGGAATAAAAACTACCGCTTGTACTATTGGCAAAGCGATGGGAAAGCCGAGGTGGATTTTGTGTTACAACTTGATGGTAAGGTGGTTCCTGTGGAGGTGAAGAAAGGCAGGCGAAATCGTGCCAAGAGTTTGGGAATATTTATGCAGAAATATAACTGTGAATATGCCATAAAAATATCTAAAAAGAACTTTGGTTTTGAGAACCAAATTAAATCCGTACCGCTTTACGCAGTGTTCTGTATCTGACTTCAAAACTGTCCTGCATGACTAAATACCCCAATTTTGACTGTTAAGTTCCAAAAAATCAGAAAATTTTGATTTTTTGGAACTTTGTAATTAAAGCATCATCCAAGTCCGACCAAAGTAATACTAAATCGGCACCTCGAGTAATCTCCCTTACTATAATTTGAAAAGTGTAGTTTTGTTCCCCAAATTTCTATTGAAAAGTGTAATCTCGGACTCAAAATCCATGCAAATCGAAAGTTGTACTTTAGAAATACATGTAAAAACAAAGTAGAACTTTGGATTTACACAAAATAATACTACCTTTGTCTACAGTAGGGCTAAGTTTAATGCCAATCTGCCAATTTTAAATGTTTTGAATTATGTTACCACGAAAAATCAATTTCCAAGTAGCTGAAAATGAGAGTATTTTCCTTTGGGGAGCTCGCCAAACAGGAAAGAGTACATTGCTGAAAATGCTTTTCCCGGAGGTGCGTTACATTGATTTGCTGAAATCGGATGAATTTGCACGTTATAGTCGTCGTCCGGCGCTTTTGCGCGAGGAGTTAAGTTTGCTCCCCGAAGGCGAGTTGGTCATTATCGGCGAAATTCAGAAACTCCCTGCATTGCTCGATGAAGTGCATTGGCTGATAAGCAATCATCATCTTCGCTTTATTCTGAGCGGCTCCAGTGCTCGCAAACTGCGTAGAAGTGGGGTTAACCTATTGGGTGGGAGAGCGATCAGGAAGCACCTTTATCCCTTTGTCAGTGCTGAAATTCCCGATTTTGACCTTGTCAAGGCTTGTAACAATGGGATGCTGCCGCGACACTATTTAGTGAATAATCCCGCCAATCGACTCCACGCTTATGTGGGTGATTATCTTCTGCAGGAGATAAATGCGGAAGCTCTTACACGCAACTTAAATACTTTTACACGATTTATGGAAGTTGCGGCACTGAGCAATGGTGAAATTTTGAATTACAATAATATTGCTTCGGAGTGCGGAGTGAGTGCCCCTACCGTGAAAGAATATTTTTCCATTTTGGAAGAAACGCTTGTCGGCTACATAATTCCGGCTTTTACCAAAAATGTGAAACGGCGTGTCACACAATCGCCTAAATTTTACTATTTCGACGTGGGTGTTGCTAATTTTCTTTTGAAAAGAACAGCTCTTTCTCCCGGATCTCCTGAGTTCGGACACGCTTTTGAGCATTTTATAATTCAAGAACTCATCGCTTATATCGGATATTTCAGACCGCTTCAAAATCTCTCCTATTGGCGTACTTCATCAGGATACGAGGTGGATGCAATCATCGGAAATGCAGAAGTCGCCATAGAGATCAAATCCTCCGGAGAAGTACAATCTCATCACACCAAAGGGCTAAAAGCATTTTCAGAAGAATTTCCCGATTGTCGGCTTACCCTCGTTTCACTCGATAAATATCCCCGCCGGATTAATAACATCGAAGTCTATCCAGTGTCAGAATTTTTGAAAAGGTTATGGAATGGCGATTTTTTTTGAAGATGGGTTTTACTGCAAATTTGCATAATAAGAAGGCTTTTCCTACAAGTATTTCAGAATAACGGCGAAGATTTGACAAATTTTTCAGAATAAGGAGTTCTTTTCGACAAATAATTCATATTAACAGCGATCCTTTATTGGGTTATTTCGCGGCCGGAGCTAATACCCCATTTTTGGAACTTTTGATTTACATAGACAATTCTTTGCTATATACCCTCGGTTCTCCCTTTGATTGTGACAACAGGTCTTACAAGGGTGCGAAGTGATCTTTACTTCAGCCCAAAAATTCTCGGTTCTCCCTTTGCTTAATACAACATATCTTACCTGAAGATTAAGATATTTGCGTATAATTTCGGCAAAAACATCACAAATTTGCCAAAGTTTTACGGTTTTTTTGCTGTAATTATTGTAAAAAATTAGGCTTTTTGGGAAGGATTTCCGAAATAAATAAATTATTTAGCGAAATATTCTATAATTTGCCATTAGTCGATTTTTACCCTTATTTCATTGATATTCTAGTATTTAACGACAAAAGTACTGTTAAACAATCATATCATAGGTATATCATAGGTTATTAAATAGTTCATTTTCAAATAGTTGGCAGCGACTTGCTTTTTATGTTTTGCGATTTTTAAATTTTATTCAAATCCAAAATAGATGAAATTAAAAAGTTGTATTTCGGAAAATCCCCATCAAAATTTGAAAAGTGTAGTTGTGATTCGTTCACCAAATAAAAGAGCAAAGCACAAGTTGATTTTCGAAACAACCGGTCAATTCTTGAGTGAAAATCGGCGATATTTCCGGTGTCTACTTTTTGCAAGCAGTGCAGCTACTTCCTGCCGAATTAAAATAAATATCCTGTATTTTTAAAATTTAAGCCCTGCAATTTTAAAATATTGTTTATCTTTGTGATAGAAATAACTTTAAAGCCAGCATATTATGTTAGTTTATCGTAAAATAGGGGATTCTCTAAAACAATTGATTGACAAGTATCCTATTATCGCACTTACAGGACCAAGGCAGTCAGGTAAAACAACACTATTGAAAGAGATGTTTTCAGATTATAGGTATGTGAGTCTCGAAAATCCTAACCTACGAGATTTTGCTGAAAGTGATCCGCTTGGTTTTTTGCAACAATACGATAAAAATGTCATTTTCGACGAAGTACAACGAGTACCACACCTCTTTTCATATATACAGGCTATTGTGGACGATAGCAGAATAATGGGTCAGTTTATTTTATCGGGTTCGCAAAACTTTCATTTGATGCAAAGCATTACACAGAGTTTGGCGGGAAGGGTTGCTATTTTCAGGTTGTTTCCTTTTGATTTTCAGGAATTAAAAAGTGCCGGATTGCTTCAAAATGATTATATGACACATTTGATTAAAGGGTTTTATCCGGCAATTTACGACCGAAATATAAGAGCAGCAGATTTTTATCCCAATTATATTGAAACATATATTCAGCGAGATGTAAGTGAGTTGATTGCGATTCACGACATGAGTTTGTTCAGGAAGTTCTTAGCATTATGCGCTACAGGAGCCGGACAGATATTAAACATGAGCACTCTGGCAAAGAAGTGCGGTATATCCTCTCCAACCGTCAGATCATGGCTCTCCGCATTAGAAAATAGTTACGTGCTCTTTTTGCTCCAACCCTATTATAAGAATTTCAGTAAACGTATTATAAAGGCGCCTAAACTCTATTTTTACGATACCGGATTGCTGTGCAATTTGCTCAGAATAAGTGATGTGTCTCAAATTAATAATGAAACAATAAAGGGAGCACTATTTGAGAATATGATAGTTTCTGAGTATATGAAACAGAAGTATCACAATAATGAGAGGCAAATGGACTTGTGGTATTGGCGTGACTCGGAAAAGAATGAGGTGGATTTGCTTATCGAAAAGCGGCAAGAAACCGAAATTATAGAGATAAAAGCAACACAAACCGTTATGTCCGATTTGTTTAAGGGATTAAACCATTATGCTGCGCTCGAAACGGAAGTTAAACTGACCAAGACATTAGTTTATGGAGGCAACGAAAGTCAGAAACGCAGCGTAGCCCGGGTCTTGCCTTGGAATGAAGTGAATGTGTCAGTATAACTTAGGCATAAAGATTCAGATTTGCCAAACTGATACGAGTTTACCACACCAAATAAGCCCTCTCACTTCATGTGCAAGGGCTTTTTAGTTCTTTAAACCGGCCTTATAATTGTGTAACCCGACAATATAATTATTCTACCAATTTATGATCTCCCCATTTGCTTTTACGGCAAATGCAACTCCGTGAACAGATTGTTCCACATCATTAATGGCCCTCATGGCCTTGTCAGAAATCTGAAATTCGTAATTACGTGAATCATAAGAGATGAAATCTTCGTAGCTTATAAGTGGATTGGCTTTTGTCTTAACCGTGGTTTCATCAATCCGATATGAAAAATCCTCAAATTTTGAATAGGAGTCAAGCAAGTATAATTCGACTTTCCCGTCTGAAGAATTTTTTTCGCACCCCGCACCCCGGACTCGCAACTACTTCGCCAACCTTACACATCTTACCGATGCCCCAAAATGTTCCTTAGAGGTAAAATTCATCGGGCAGAAGGTACTTTCGCTATGGATATAGCGGTAGTAGGCCTGGGTCTCATTTTTTTGGGTAGAACTCCACCAGAATCCATATTCATTGAAACCCCTGAAAAGTGAGTGATCGTACTGTGTATTGCCCATCGGTATGGCATTCCAGCCGGCACTATTGGAGTGAGGATTGTCGGGAGAATAGGGCCAGATCCTTTCACCGTTGAACCAGGCATCCACTGAAAGCTTATCGCCAAGCCCCTCCCAGTTATCCACAAAGGTCATCTGTTTGCCGGCAACTGCGGTCGCCAGATCTACCCAATCTTCATTGGTGGGAACAGACCATCCTTTGGGGCAGACGCCCTGTGGCCCGCCACCCAATCCGGAAGCGCTCCGTCCGCCGGTAGCCTCCTCCCATGAATAGAAACGTCCAAATAGGGTATGAGTGATGGGCGAGTGTTGGAAAGCCGAGCCCTTTTTGTAGTACGCCAGATTGCGCACGAACCAGTCGAGGTTGCCTATTGTCACATATTCGTATTCTATGCCATCGCGGTTGTCGATAAAAACCTTATTACTGTACTTAAGACCTTTCAGGGATTTTTCATGTCTGATATCCACAGTAGTAACGTGTTGTGTGGCTGATGAGTTGTAGTAGCCCGGAGCTACTGCTATGCCGACAATGGCAAAAGTACCCAGACTGTCAGGAAATGTAATCGTTACCGTCCTTGAGGAGAGAGTGTCATTGTATGAAGCTCCGAAATACCATTTATAATCGACCTTGGAAGGCTCTGTAATACCGGAGGCAGTAAGGGTAATCGTCTCACCGATGCCGACAAAAGTGGGAATGTAATAATCTACAAATCCACTCATATAGAGCTTTTCCTCCTCTTTCTCTTCTTCCTTTTCACAAGAAGCGCCCATGCCCAACAGGAGAAATGCCAGCAACCAAACCCAAAGAATTCTGTATCTAATTTCCATTGTCTGTTAATTCTAACCTACAAATATGAGTATTTTTTGGCGCAATAGCAATTTTTGATTTTTTATAGTAAATTTGCACCAACTCTTTTGCAATTTCGCCAAAATCGTGCCACCGTCCAATGATCAACAAAAGCACAATAATACCGTTACTGATTGTAACTCTTCTCATAGCCGGATGTTCCACCGGCAAGGGTAGATATGAGCGCATTGAAGGTTATGCTCAAGGGAGCACATTTCATATAATATATTCCCGTCCGGCAGGCTCAGGGGTAAAGAGTGCACAAGTGGAAGAGAGGGTCAATAGCCTTCTCACCGCCATAGATAATTCCCTCTCCGGATATAACAAAGGTTCGCTCCTTTCCCGTTTCAATGCGGGAGAAGAGATTATTCCTGATTCGCTCTTTATTGAGGTATTCAACCGCTCCAAAGAGATATGGCTGGAGAGCTCCGGAGCATTTGATCCCTCTGCAGCACCTCTGTTCGACCTCTGGGGCTTCGGTTTCAGTAACCGTGATACCGTCACTCAACACCTCATAGATAGCGCTCTGCTCCTCGTGGGCATGGATATGGTCTCCATCGAGGGAAGCGGTGACTCGATCAGAGTTACAAGAGAACTGCCGGGAGTGAAGCTCAATTTCAACGCCATTGCGCAGGGCTACACCTGCGATGTGATAGCGAGGGCCCTTGATGACTTCGGATGCACCGATTATCTGGTTGAGGTGGGTAGAGAGATTGTATGCAAGGGACTCAGTTCACGTGGTGACAAATGGAAAGTGGGCCTGGACAAGCCCTTGGATGGAAATTTTGATGAGGGCGCCAATCTTCAGGAGATTATTTCAATGTCGGATGGGGCATTGGTTACCAGCGGTAATTACCGCAAATTTTATATTGAGAATGGAGAAAAACGCTCTCACACCATTGATCCTGCCACAGGCAGGCCCGTCACGCACAATCTTCTCAGTGCTACGGTGATTGCTTCAGATGGAGCCACTGCTGACGCTTACGCCACCTGGATGATGGTTATAGGAGAGGAAAGGGCTATGGAGCTCGCTTCACAGCGAAATGATATCGAAGTCTATCTTGTTTATGGAGAGCAGGATTCTATGAAGGTGTGGCACACGGATGGATTTCCCATTTATTCAAATGACTCCAAAAAATAAAACCATTATAATCGTTTAAAAACGCTTGCAATCACTTGAAAACAGCTACACAACAGATATAAAGATAAAATAACACACAATATGGAAAGACGAGACTTTATCAGAACCTCACTCATAGGGGCTGCCGCCCTGGGAATCGGCTTTTACGGGGGCCGCAAAATCGGCGTCAGGCACCCATTCGAGACCATTATAAAAAATGGAGTGATCTATACCGGTGACGGCAAAGCCCCGATCAAGGGTGATATAGGTATTAGAGACGGCCGCATTGCAGCCATCGGAACCCTCGGAGACAATGCCGACATTATCATCGATGCCAAAGGAGTTGCAATCTCTCCCGGATGGATTGACATTCACACCCATACCGACACCAATCTCTTCCTGGCTCCAAAGGGAGACAGCCGCATATTCCAGGGCATTACCACCGATATCGGGGGAAATTGCGGTGACTCGCCCTTTCCCTATTCCGATGCTCACTATGAAGCAAATAAAGATACTCTAAGGCACGGATATCCCTTCTGGCAGGATATTGACGGCTTTTATGATGCATACCGCAAACAGGGCATAGGCATCAACTATGGTAGTCTTGTGGGTCAGGGTCAGCTCCGTTCCGCCGTAATCGGCGATAACAACATACCGGCAACTCCTGAAACACTGGCCAAAATGTGCTCAATACTTGACAGAGAAATGGAGATGGGAGCTTTGGGTATCTCACTGGGACTCGAATATGCTCCCAGTTCTTATGCATCCGATGAAGAGCTGATAGAACTTTGCAAGGTGGTGGCAAAGCACGATGGTCTTTATTCCATCCACATGCGCAACGAAGATGATTTTGTGGAGGAATCTCTCAGGGATGCCATCCGTATCGCAAGAGAGTCGGGGGTTCGTCTGCAAGTATCTCACCTCAAGGCTCAGAATGCCGCCAACTGGCATAAAATGCCCGCATTGCTCGCAATGATCGATCGGGCGAAGGCAGAGGGCATCGATATCGCTTTCGACCGCTATCCGTATATAGCATTCTCCACGGGACTCTCCTCATTTATTCCGATTAATGATAGGCAAGGCTCCTCGGAGGAGGTGCTTGCACGTCTGGCCGATGATGTAAAAGCCGCTGAAATCGGAAGATATGCAGAGAGCCGCATCAAACGTCTCGGAGGGCCTCAAAATGTACTTATAGCTACTTGCCGTGCGGAGGGCAACTCTCAATACTCCGGTAAAACCGTGGCCGAGTGCTGTGAGATCTCAGGTATGGAGGTGTGGCCTATGATCCGACACCTGCTCATCTCTGAGAAGCTCAATGTTCAGATGGCGGGATTTGCGATGAAAGAGGAGAATATTCAGATGGAGTATCGCCATCCGCTCTCAATGCCCGCCTCAGATGGCAGCGTCTATTCTCCTGAGGGACCATTGGGTGAAAAAATGCCTCACCCGCGTTCTTACGGTACTTTTCCCCGTTTCTTCCAGAAATATGTACGCGAGGATAAGATTTTGGATTTGGCTACCGCAGTTTACAAGTGCAGCACACTGCCTGCTTCCCGTCTTAAGCTCAGGGAGCGCGGATTGCTGATCCCCGGCTATTGGGCAGACATAGTAGTCTTCAATCCCGATACCATCGAGGAAAAAAGCACCTACGATAATCCTCACCAGTTCCCTGTGGGAATAGAACATGTATTTGTGAATGGTGTCTGGACAATTAAAGATGGTGCGCATACCGGCAAATTCGCGGGTATAATTGTGTAATTATGAAATTGAGGAACATTATGAAGTCAGTTAGAACAATTATTCCTGCGCTCTGCGCCCTGATCCTCATCTCCTGTTCGGGAAATAGTCCGAAGGAGAATGTTTTCGAATATGACGAGTTTGGGGTCGTGACCAAGATCAACCCCGATGAAAAATCTGTCTGGTTGGTATTCACCGCCCATTATAGCCTTGACGATAATGGATATTTTGAGAATTTTGACGGAGTAGTACCTGTGCTCAACACCCTTAAAGAAAAAGAGGTCAAAGGTTCCTTTTTCCCGACCGGTATCTGCTTAGAGGTGGAAAAATATCAGGAAGCAGTCAGACGGATCATTGATGAAGGTCACTATCTTTCTTCTCATTCGTTTAATCACTTACTTCTCTGTGAAAATGGCCGCACTCTCGTGAGTGCCGACTCCATTAAAGCCGATTTTGCACTAATGGAGGCCTCTTTGGAGAAATACGGTTTGGAAAAGGAGCAATACGACTGGCTGATCCCACCCTATGAGATCTACAATCAGGAGACGGCTGATGCTATGCGTGACCTGGGTTATAAATTGGTCAACCCTACACCCGGATTCAAGACGGGGATGGATTGGACCTCTCCGGGAGCTCCTAATTATATTTCCACTGAGGAGATTCTGGAAGGAATATGGCAATACGAGTCGGAAAATAGTATGAATGGTGTAATCCTGCTGATCCACGCAATGAACTATCCCGACCGCTCAGATGAAGATCGTCCCTATACATATTTGGGTGAGATCATAGATACCCTGCGATCCAAGGGTTACACCTTCAAGACCATGTTTGACCTTTAGCGTTTCGCTCTACTCACTCTTGTTGTTTTGATCCTTTTTGCGTAATTCGCTCTCTTCGCGTGATTCTCGTTTTTCGCGTGATTCTCGTTTTTCGTGTTCCTCGAAAGCATCCACAATTTTGGTTACGAGGGGGTGACGGACAATGTCATCCCGGTCAAATTCGATGATGCTGATACCGCGAATATTTTTTACAATTTCGATACCTCGTACAAGCCCGCTGTTGCGCTTGTCGGGAAGATCTATCTGAGTGGCATCTCCGGTAACGATAAACTTTGCGTCATTTCCCATACGTGTAAGAAACATCTTGAGTTGACCAAGTGAAGTATTCTGAGCCTCATCCAAAATCACGAAGGCTCTGTCGAGCGTACGTCCTCTCATGTAGGCCAGCGGTGCAATCTGTATGGTACCTTCTTCCATAAGTGAATGGAGTCGCTTTGCGGGAATCATATCTCCAAGTGCATCATAAAGGGGCTGGAGGTAAGGGTCAAGTTTATCCTTAAGGTCTCCGGGCAGAAATCCCAATCTTTCACCCGCCTCTACAGCAGGGCGGGTAAGTATCAGACGTTTGACTTCACGGTTTTTGAGTGCACGGACGGCCAGGGCAATAGCCGTATATGTTTTACCTGTACCGGCAGGTCCTAAGGCAAACAAGAGATCATTCTTGTAATACTCCTTTACCAGGCGTTTCTGGTTTTTAGTGCGTGCTTTTATGGCCCGGCCATCGTTACTGTAAACGATGATGTAATCTTCGTCGTTAGGCATATCAACCTTACCGGTCTCAGCAGAAATAATTCTTTCCAAACAGACCTGTTCCATATCATACTCTGTCAGCGCACCTTTTAGACGGCATATCTTCATCACCTTTTCCAATTTCTCCTCAAAGAGACGAATCTCGTCAGCAGGTCCTGTCACATAGACTTCCGCACCTCTGGCGACAACTTTTATTTTTGGAAAGAAGGAGGTCAAAAGGTCGAAATTTCTATTGTTGACCCCATAAAAATCTATCGGATTGAGATCTGTCAGTAAAATTTTTTTTTCAATCATATATGTATGTTATTCTTTTCCCGGTGGTATCTATTCCGAATTTTTTTACAATAGCATTCCATTCACGAACCATTTTTTCATACTGTCCCTCCTTAAATTGCTTCTTTTTATCGAGATACTCCATAATTGGGACTACCGTATAGTTGCGCTCCAATTTGTTGGTTCTTGCGCACCACCAGTAATCAATTTTCGGAGGAAGGAGAGCAATGGTCGAGTCGGGTCTTCTTTTGAGTCGAAGCTCATAGACCATCCCTATTTGACCATAGGCAATGCTCATATTGGAGACGAAGTTGCCCAAAGAGTAGGCAGTCGCATGAAGCGTGTCATACTCGCACTTTTGCACCACATGCGGATGGGTGCCTACAATGGCATCAACTCCATAACGGTAGAGGCTGTCTCTCCATCTGCGTTGTGTGGCTGACTCGGTGAGCTGGTACTCCTCGCCCCAGTGCGGAGTTGCTATGATAAATTCCGCACCCTTCTCTTTAGCCCTTTCTACCAACTTCCTGATCTGCGTGGTATCCATCATATTGACGATGTAGGGTTCAGGTATCTGAAATCCGTTGAGGCCATAGGTAAAGTTGATGATAGCTACGCAAATGCCCCCGATTGAGTCAATAAAGGGATTGCAGCGGTACTCCTCCTCTTTATCAGCGTAGAAGCCCGTATAAGCAATCCCCTCTCTCAGGAGAATTGTTCTTGTACTGTCGATTCCCGCTCTCCCTTTGTCAAGAAGGTGGTTGTTGGCTTTGAGAAATAAATCTATGCCACTGTTTCGCGCCTCCATATCCAGGGATGAAGGAGCAGAAAAGATGGGATAACCGGAGAAAGGCGTGACTCCCGTTGGATATTCCATATTTGCCACCACAAAGTCAGCAGAATCAAAAAGTGGCTTTATATATTTGAAGTAGGAGGAAAAATCATAGTCATCGGGATTGGAGGCATTGCCACCGTCGATAAGTGCGGTCTCCAACTGTAGTTTATGGGCCATCACATCTCCGATGAAAAGAATTCTGACGGTATCATCCTCGAACGGTGTCACCGAAAGAGCTGAAACCTCTTCCTCCTGAAAAACGACTCCACGAGAAGGGGCAACCAGAGATAGCAGTACCAGTATTACTACCGTAAAAATTGTAAATCTTACCACCTTCACCGCTTATCCTGTATAACTGTAATATTATCCGTCTCCAGTCTCACACAGAGCCATTTCTGGAGTTTGATGATCACCTCGTCGTTCACCGGTTTTTTCCACTTTACCAGTACAAAGATGCGTTCCGTCTCATTGAGGCTGTCGAGTGTTACCTCGCTTCCTCTGGACATGCTGAATCCTGTCAGATCCGGATATTGGGTGAGCAACTCTTTTGCAATTTGCGCTACCGGCAGCTCTTTGTCTCGTATAGTCCTGAGTTCCTCCTGTAGCTGTAAAAGCAGTTCCTCACGTCGCTTAATCTCTTTGTCGCTCCTCTCGAAGAAAGTCTTTAACATATCGGATTCTGAGAGTTCGTAACGAGTATAGGGGTTCTCAATGATAATTAGTTGATCTCGTCCTATGCCGCAACTTTCAGCGGAACGGTAAAGCAGTTCCTTGTCGGAAGACTCAAGAGGTTCTCCGGCCACATATATACTCAGTATGTTGCTCATTTTTTCATGTTTAACTTCGTGGTCGTAGATATAACTCTTATTGAAACTTTTATTATCGGCAACAAATTTACGCGCATTCTGGCGGAATTGATTCTCCTGAATAACCATTAAAGCCGAGATGATGCTGGGAATAATCAAAATTAGTGTAAATGCAGCTATAGTACCGGATACTCTTCTATGCTTGGTGCTATCGGAAACTTTGACAAGCGGAAATTTAAGGTATTTTACCATTATGAAAGTTGCCAGAGCAATGAATGCTATATTGATGAAGAAGAGGTAGAAGGGTCCTATGATGTAGATGTGATTCAATGTTACAATGCCGTATCCGATGGCGCATAGAGGTGGCAAAAGTGTTGTTGCGATGGCTACTCCGGCTATGACAAGGCCTTTTTCCTTACGGGAAGTCTCCAGGATACCGGCAAATCCGCCGAAAAGTGCAACCAGGACATCATATATAGTGGGTCTTGTCCTGGCCATAAGTTCCGTCGGGTTGTCAAGTTCCAGAGGGGTAACGAGGAAGTAGAGCGTAGAGGCAAGGATACTGACGAGGACCATAATACCGAGATGCTTGAGCGACTCTTTAATGAGTGAGGTGTCATTGACGCCTAGTCCAAGTCCGAAACCCATAATGGGGCCCATAAGAGGGGAGATAAGCATCGCACCAATGATCATAGGTATAGAGTTGATATTGAGTCCTATGGCAGCTATGGTGACGGCTGCGACCAAAATCCATACATTTGGCCCTTTAAAATAGATATTCTTGCGGATGCTTTCCGAAGCAATGGCCCAATCGACATCTTTCGAAATATTAACGATCTCTTTGAACCGTTGTCTGAATTTACTCATAAAACAATGATCTTCTTGAGAGGTAAAGATAGGAAAATTTTTGCGTTTCATCTATAAATGATTATTTTTGTATGATATCAATAACATACTCAGAGATACTTAACCCACATAATTCCGTTAGCCATGAAACCGATCAAGATTGTGACAATTCTCCTTACAGCATCACTGCTTTTCAGCGGATGCGACTTTTTCCGTTCTATATTGGGCAAGCCTACATCCAAAGAGATTGAGGCAGCCAGGATAGCGCAAGAGGCGGCTGCGGCTGCCAAAAGGGACTCAATAGCGAGGGCAGAAGAGCTGGCTCGTCTCGCAGCTGAGGCAGCCCGTCCGGTTTATTCCAATTACTATGTTATAATGGGCTGTTATAAAATTCCCGCAAATGCAGAACGTTTTAAGGCCAGGCTTAAGGCCAAAGGCTATGATGTGACGGAGATGCGTTTCAAGAATGGTTACGATGTGCTGGCTATTTACGGCTCGGAGACATTACGCGAAGCTTACAGGCATAGGGATGCTCTGCTTGAGAGGGGAGAAGATCCTTACGATATGTGGATCTACCAGACCTCCATGGGCTTACACGAAAAGTAGCACTAAGTATGATAATATTAAGTAAAACAACATAAAAACAATCAATGAAAAATACAGTATTTACAGAAAAGCACATAGCATTCGGTGCGAAGATGGTCCCTTTTGCCGGCTTTAACATGCCGATACAATATGTGGGCATAAATGAAGAACATACAACCGTAAGAGAAGGTGTCGGCGTATTTGATGTTTCCCACATGGGTGACATTTGGGTAAAAGGTCCTAATGCGTTGGCTTTCCTACAGTATGTGACTTCCAACGATGTATCCACCCTTGTCGCGGGTAAGGCGCAGTACTCCTGCTTTCCTAACGGCAAAGGGGGCATCGTGGATGATGTAATTATCTATTGTATCGATAGTCAGACTTATCTCTTGGTGGTCAATGCCTCTAATATTGAGAAAGACTGGGCTCACCTTTGCAGCTTTGCCGACAAATTCTCAATGACTCCGGGTAAAGAGCTATACAACGCTTCGGATGAGATCTGCCAGTTGGCTATTCAGGGTCCCAAGGCTATGGAAGTAATGCAGAAAATATGCGATCAGGACATAATGTCCATGGAGTATTATACCTTTAAAAAACTTACTGTGGCCGGAATTCCCAATGCCATTTTCTCCATCACCGGTTATACTGGCTCAGGCGGATGTGAGGTTTATGTAGCAAATGAGGATGGAATCAAACTGTGGGATGCCATTTTTGCCGCAGGTGAGGAATTCGGAATAAAGCCTATAGGTCTTGGAGCTCGTGATACCCTCCGTCTCGAAATGGGATTCTGTCTCTATGGCAATGACATTGATGATACCACTTCTCCTCTTGAAGCCGGTCTTGGATGGATAACCAAATTCAATGACGTCAAAGGTGACTTCGTGGATAAGGAGTATCTGCTGGCGCAGAAGAACGAAGGTGTAAAAAGCAGACTTGCCGGATTTGAACTCATAGATAAGGGTATTGCACGTCATGGGGCACTCATCTGTGATGCGGATGGGACTCAGATCGGAGTGGTGACTTCGGGTACTATGGGACCTTCCGTGAAGAAGGCAATAGGCCTCGGCTATGTCAATGTCCCCTTCAATAAAGTTGATACCGAGATCTATATAGATGTACGCGGCAAGCTTCTCAAAGCTGTAGTAGTAAAGACTCCCTTCTATAAAAAGTGATCTCGGGAGGGCATACAATTTGCGAAAGTGGGTTCGTTAATATCTCTGTTATGAAACGATTGCTCACTTTCGCTTTTTTTATGGCCATTGCGGTCACACTCTCCGGACAGTCGCACGACCTTTTGAAAAGCAATCTCAAAAGTCATATTCAATATCTGTCATCTGACGAACTGCAAGGCAGAAAAAGCGGAACGAAAGGAGAAACAATGGCCGCAGAGTACCTGTATGATGCTCTCGAGGCTAATGGTGTGATAATGCTGACCGACAGAAACGGTCAGGATTTTACAATAATGAGTGGCAGTGATAGTATTCATTCCAGAAATATCGTAGGTATAATAGAAGGGTGCGATTCTCTTCTCAGAGATGAATACATTGTTGTAGGAGCTCACTTTGACCATTTGGGTATACACACCCTCATGGTTGACGGTCGCCCGGTCACTCAAATTTTTGCAGGTGCCGACGACAATGCATCAGGAGTTGCGGTACTTATCGAACTCTCAAGATTAGTATCGGAAAACAGATTCGATTTTCCCCGTTCAATTATTTTTGTGGGTTTTGGTGCTAAAGAGTATGCCATGGCGGGCTCGTGGTACTTTGTCAACAGAGCCTTTCAGGGCATAGGCAATGTTAAGGCAATGATCAATCTGGATATGCTCGGACGTGGAAATGCGGCAAATCCCTTCAAACTCTTCTCTCAGGTTTCTACTGCGGAACTCAATCCCATAAAAGAGGAGAGCGCTAAACGTCCCGTAAGCATCTCTCCGGCTGTTGCTGATGCTACAATCTCCCCATCAGATTTTCTGCCCTTTTATGAAGCGAAGATACCTGTCTTCTTTTTTACTACGGGCAAGCACAGGGAGTATCACACCGTCCGTGATACACCTAAACTAATCTTATACAATAATCTTGTGGATGAGACCATCTATATTTTTCATTTCCTCGAGGTAATGACAAATAAGGAGGAGCTCTTTAAGTTGTTTAATGCCTCTTCTAAAGAGCCCAAGGAGCCCCTTGTGAAGGAAGATGGCGTTTATTCCGTTTTGGAGTGCGACAAGCGTCCTGAATTTTTCCATTCCGATGAGAAGCATTTTCTTGAATCCTGGGTTTACAAATATATAAAATACCCCAAAGCAGCCATTTCCAAGGGCATCCAGGGGGTTGTAGAGGTGGAATTTATCATTGAAAAAGATGGCAGCGTTACCAATGTCAGAGTTGTCCGCGGCGTAGACGATCTCCTAGACGAGGAGGCGGTAAGAGTAATCTCCGTTTCGCCCAAATGGATACCCGGCCGTGTAGGTGGCAAAAAGGTGCGCACAAAAATAACTCTTCCCGTGCTCTTTATCTTGCGGAAAGGTTGAAAAGTGTTACCTTTGCGACTCTATTTGAATACTGATTATAGAAGATTTGCAATGGAGTACAATTTTGTTGACATCGAGAAGAGATGGCAGGCCTATTGGGCGGAGCACAAGACATTTGAGGTAAAGAGCGACCCTGCCAAACCAAAGTATTATGTTCTGGATATGTTTCCCTACCCTTCGGGAGCGGGGCTTCATGTTGGACACCCTCTTGGATATATTGCCAGTGATATTTATAGCCGCTACAAACGCCTGAAAGGGTTTAACGTGCTTCATCCGATGGGATTTGATGCGTTCGGCCTTCCGGCAGAACAATATGCCATACAGACCGGCCAACATCCTGCAATTACCACAGAGCAGAATATTGCCCGCTACCGTGAGCAGATGGAGCGTATAGGATTCTCCTATGACTGGTCCAGAGAGGTAAGAACTTGTGATCCTGCCTACTATAAATGGACCCAGTGGGCATTTCTAGAGATGTTCAACAGCTATTATTGTAATGGCAGGCGCAAGGCACGTCCCATATCGGAGCTTATAGATCACTTTTCAGCTTCCGGAACGGAAGGTGTAAGTGCAGCTTGCACGGAAGAACTTAATTTTACTGCGGAGCAGTGGGCTTCATTCTCCGAAAAGGAAAAAGCCGATATACTGATGAACTACCGCATCGCTTATCAGGGCGAGACTGCGGTCAATTGGTGCCCTATGCTGGGTACCGTACTGGCTAATGATGAGGTCAAGGAGGGATTCTCCATCCGTGGCGGATTTCCGGTGGAGCAGAAGAAGATGAGGCAGTGGCAGCTTAGAGTCTCCGCATACGCTGAAAGGCTGCTGGATAATTTGGAAACCCTCGAATGGACCGACTCGCTAAAGGAGATGCAACGCAACTGGATCGGCCGTTCGCAAGGAGCCGAGATGGTCTTCAAGGTCTCAAACGGCTCCCAGGAGTATGATATGGCCATTTTTACCACCCGTGCAGACACCATCTTCGGAGTTACGTTTATGGTGCTTGCACCTGAAAGTGAATGGGTAGAGAAACTCACTACCGCTGAACAGCGGAAGGCAGTTGATGATTATTTGGCGATGGCCGCAAAGAAGACCGAGCGCGAAAGAATGGCGGAAACTCACAAAGTCACAGGAGTCTTCACCGGATCTTTTGCCGTAAATCCTCTCACTGAAGAGAAGATCCCCGTATGGATATCGGAGTACGTGCTTGCAGGATATGGTACCGGTGCCATAATGGCGGTACCTGCGCATGATAGCCGTGACTATCTCTTTGCAAAGCACTTCAACCTCCCCATTGTGCCGCTTATCGAGGGTTGTGACATATCGCAGGAGAGCTTCGATGCAAAAGAGGGTATCATGTGCAATTCCGGATTTCTCAACGGCATGAGTGTCCAAGAGGCCATCCCCGCAGCCATCGACTATGTTGAGGCTAAGGGTATCGGTCAACGTAAGATCAACTATCGCCTGAGAGATGCTATTTTCTCCCGTCAGAGATATTGGGGAGAGCCTTTCCCGATTTACTATAAGGATGGAATAGCAGTACCGATGGATATTTCCTCACTTCCTCTGGAGCTTCCCGAGGTGGATGTTTTTCTCCCTACGGAGAGTGGAGAACCTCCTCTGGCAAGGGCTATAGGATGGGAGATTGACGGCTACCCCATTGAGACTGGCACAATGCCGGGATTTGCCGGTAGCAGCGCCTATTATCTGAGGTATATGGATCCCTCAAATAGTGAGGCATTGGTAAGTCGCGAGGCTAATGAATATTGGCGCAATGTGGATCTCTACATCGGAGGTACGGAGCACGCTACGGGCCACCTTATCTATTCCAGATTTTGGAATAAATTCCTGTATGACCGGGGATATATATGTGAGGATGAGCCTTTCAAGAAGCTTATCAATCAGGGAATGATCCAGGGCCGCTCCAATTTCGTATATCGTATAAAAGGGAGCAACACCTTCGTTTCATACGGTCTGAAGGAGCAATATGATACCATGGAGATCCATGTGGATGTCAATATAGTTGACAATGATCGTCTCGATATGGAGGCTTTCAAAAACTGGATGCCCGATTATGCGGATGCCGAGTTTATCCTCGAGGATGGCGAATATATCTGCGGGTGGGCAATCGAAAAGATGAGCAAATCGATGTTCAATGTGGTTAATCCCGACATGATTTGTGAAAGATATGGTGCGGATACTCTCAGAATGTATGAGATGTTTCTCGGTCCTCTCGAGCAGTCCAAACCCTGGGATACAAGGGGTATTGACGGTGTTCACAGATTCCTTCGGAAATTCTGGAGGCTGTATTATGAGAGAGGTATGTTTTCCCTCTCCGATGCCAAGGCAACTCCCGCTGAACTCAAGGTGCTGCATAGGCTTATTGCAAAGGTACAAAGTGACATAGAGTCCTTCTCATTCAATACCTCGGTCAGTGCATTTATGATTGCCGTCAACGAATTGTCCGATCTGAAATGCGATAAGAGGGAAATACTCGAGCCGCTTGTGATTTTGCTCTCTCCCTTCGCTCCCCATGTTGCCGAAGAGATTTGGAGTTCTCTGGGACATCAAGATAGCATTTCAACTGCAACTTATCCCAAATATGTGGAGGAATATACAATCGAAGATAGTTTTGAGTATCCCGTTTCTTTCAACGGCAAACTGCGATTCAAGATTACCCTGCCTCTCTCCATTTCACCCGAAGAGGCTAAGGCAGCGGTGCTTGCTGATCCTATGACCGCAAAGTACCTTCAGGGAGGTACTCCGAAAAAGGTCATTGTAGTCCCTTCCAAGATCATCAATGTTGTAGTCTGACATATGCAAAAGAAGTTCTTTGCCAAGGAAACCGTTTCATACCTGTTGCTTTTTGCGGGTATGCTGCTCTATACCTTCAGTTGGGTCTATTTCCTTATTCCCAAGGAAATAGCCGGAGGAGGTCTTACCGGACTGGCTTCGGTTATTTTCTATGCCACCGGCATTCCGGTACCCTATACTTACTTCAGCATCAATGTGCTATTGCTTGTTATCGGGACCATCATCATGGGCAAAGGCTTCGGTTTTAAAACCATCTTCTGTGTAATATGTGGTACGCTGATGCTCGAATTTCTGCCGATGCTCGGTTTTGTAAGTACCATAGAGGATTCCCTGATAAATGCAGTCCTGGGTGGTACCCTCAGTGGTGTGGGTATCAGTATCGTTTTTATGAGCGGTGGCAGCAGCGGGGGTACGGACATTATTGCCATTATAATTTCCAAATACAGAGAGACCTCTCCGGGACGCGTATTTCTTGTATGCGATCTGATTATCATTGGTTCCGTCATTTTTTTGCCGGGTAAGACTTTAGAGAATGTCATCTATGGTTACATCCAGATGGTTTCGTTTTCTTATATACTGGACTCCATACTCACGGGCAACAAGCAGTCTGTCCAAATTATGATCTTCTCTTCCAAGTATGCCGAAATTGCAGACATGATCAACGCCAAGCTCAATAGGGGCGTTACCGCCCTCAATTCAATAGGGTGGTATTCTCAGCAGGAGGGCAAGCTTCTGATTGTGGTTGCACGTAAAAGTCAGTTGCAGGTGATTGCAAGAGCAATCAAAGAGGTCGATGAAAATGCATTCATAACGGTCTCTCAAGCTACAAGTGTCTACGGTAGGGGTTTCGAGCAGATAAAGAGCGGTTTCAAAAAGAAGGATAATGAAAACAAAAAGCAAAAAGATCTTATCGGAAATTAGATCCTATGTAATCCTTACCATAGGTCTTTTATTCTATGTGTTGGCCTGGACTATTTTCATCCTTCCCAACAATTTGGTAGGAGGTGGAGTTACCGGTATTTCGGCCATCATACAATATTGGACCGGCTTTGAGGTTGGATATTCCTTTTTTATAATCAATGCGGTGCTGCTTATAGTGGCTCTAAAGGTGCTTGGACGAGGGTTTGGAGTTAAAACTATTTATGCTATAGTAGTAAGTTCTGCGCTTTTCAAGATTATGCCGGAATTGATTCCCCAATCATTCATTCAAGAGATAGCCATTAATAATGGCCCGTTGCTTTGTTGTATTTTCGGTGGTGCGCTTGATGGATTTGGAATGGCACTGACATTTGCCAACGGAGGCAGTACCGGAGGTACCGATATAGTGGCTTTAATAATTAATAAATATAGAAATGTCTCTCCGGGAAGGGTTCTCGTTGTGCTGGATATGATTATTATAGCTTCTTCCCTGATTGTCCCTTCTGACGGCACCTGGGGATATAAATTTGCTATTGTTGTATATGGTTACATAACTGCCGCCGTGTGCAGTTTTACGTTGGATACATTTCTTTCGGGCACCAAGCAGTCGGTTCAGATTTTCATATTTTCCAAATATTATGATATAATTGCTGACCGCATCACTCAGGAAATGGAGCGCGGAGTTACCATTCTCAATTCACAAGGCTGGTACACCAAGGAGGAGGGCAAGGTTGCGGTGGTTGTTGCACGCAAGAATGAATCCGGACAAATTCTCAGTATTATAAAGGAGGTTGATAAAACGGCATTTCTCTCCGTAGGTAGTGTTATGGGTGTATATGGAGAGGGTTTCGAACAAATAAAGAGTAGTTTCAAAAAGAAAAATAATGAATACAAAAAGCAAAAAGATCTTATCGGAAATTAAGTCCTATTTTATTATTACGTTAGGCCTTTTGTGTTACGTGCTGGCTTGGACAATTTTCATTATTCCCAACAACATGGTGGGAGGTGGAGTCACGGGTATTTCAGCCATCATAAAATATTGGACCGGCTTTGAGGTTGGTTACTCCTATTTCATCATCAATGCAGGCCTGCTGTTAGTGGCTCTAAAGGTATTGGGACGCAGTTTTGGAGTAAAAACCGTTTTTGCCATAGTGGTGACTTCGGCGTTTTTCAAGGTTGTTCCGGGCCTCATACCACCAACGTTTATTCAGGAATTTGCCGTCAATAACGGTCCCATGCTGTGTGCAATTTTCGGAGGCGCTCTTTCAGGACTTGGAATGGCGCTCACATTTGCCGAAGGGAGCAGCACCGGAGGAACCGATATAGTTGCCCTGATGATAAATAAGTATAGGAGCGTCTCTCCGGGCAAGGTAATCGTAATTTTGGATATGATTATCATTACTTCTTCCTTGATTTTACCTTCTGATGCAACCTGGGGCTACAAATTTGCCATTGTCATATATGGTTTCATAATGTCTGCCGTATTGAGTTTCACTTTGGATATGTTCCTTTCCGGAAGCAAACAGTCAGTACAGATTCTCATTTTTTCCAAACAATATGATGTCATTGCCGACAGAATTACAGAGGAAACAGGTCGTGGTGTAACCGTACTCAATTCACGTGGCTGGTATACAAAAGAGGAGGGCAAGGTAGCAGTAGTTATTGTCCGTAAGAACGAATCAAATCACATTCTCCGTATAGTAAAGGAGGTTGATAAGAGTGCATTTCTCTCTGTGGGCAGCGTTATGGGTGTCTACGGCAAGGGTTTTGAACAAATCAAGAAATAGTCTCAGTTTTATTAAAAACGAATTTTTTCCGATTTTCACACTTGCTCTAAAAGTGTGATGCCATTATTAGGTCATATTTGTTGGCTTTATATCTGTTTTGTATAGTTTCGTTGCAGAAATATTAAAAACACGCAACATGAAACTGACAGTACTGATCCTTTTACTGGCCTATGTGCCGCTTTTTATCCTTCTGGCATACCTGACGAATTATTGGAGAAGAAATCGCAAGAGTGAAAAAGCAAAGGAGAAGGTCTATCCGGATCTGAGTGAAAGACTTCCGGAAAAGCCCCGCATGCTGTCTGATGAAAGCCCTGACAATTGTGAATTTGACAATCTCAAGGAGAAATTGCTCGATTTGTTTGAAAGGGAGAAGATTTTTCTCAATTCCGATATCAGAATCAACGAAGTAGCTTCACGCCTTTACACTAATAAAACCTATCTCTCTAAGGTAATAAGACTCAAAACCAACAAAAATTTTTGTCAGTTGGTACACTTTTATCGTGTAAGAGAAGCCATTCGTCTCTATGCGGACAATCCTGATCTGTCAATTTCAGAATTGGGTAAAATGGTGGGTTTTAATTCGATGACCACATTCAACACGGCATTTGGGAGGAATACGGGCTATACTCCGGCTGAATGGTGCAAGGAATATCGTAAAACACTAAAAAATGGGGAGAAGGAGAGCAGAAAAAAGCAGATTGCGTGAGCTTATTAAGGGCAACAGTCACCTAAAGATAATGATAAGTCGAAAACGACAAGGTGTCTCATACGAAGAGCTCTTCTCCAAAATGGAAGAGGTTGTAGTGAAGAAAAAACTCTACCTCGACAGCGGTTTTTCGAGGAGCCAACTTGCCCGTGAGGTAGGATCCAACAGGACCTATGTCACCAACGCTCTAAAGAGTCAGGGAGTGGGATTCTATGACTATCTAAACAGATTTCGTCTGGAGCGCGCCAAGCAGCTTCTAAGTGATGGAGAGAATAGTACAATGCTTATGGAGGAGGTGGCCTGCAGCAGCGGCTTCTCCAGCGTAAGGGTAATGAACTTCTATATGGTTCAATCGGAGGGCTTTACGGCCTCACAATATCGCAAAAAGATACTTAAGCAATAACCCCAAGCTCGCGTCCGATCTCAGTGAATGCGGTTATACACTTATCGAGGTGCTCTTTTTCGTGAGCAGCAGATACCTGTACCCTTATGCGAGCCTCTCCTTTTGGAACTACCGGATAATAGAATCCTATTACATATATCCCTTTATCGAGAAGTTTTGAGGCCATGATCTGCGAGAGTTTGGCATCGTACAGCATTACTGCGCATATAGCCGACTCCGTAGGTTTGATGTCAAATCCGGCTGCCTTCATTTTCGCAACGAAGTATTCGGTGTTGGCGTGAAGCTTATCCTGGAGGGTGTTGTTCTCAGTCATCATCTCAAACATCCTGATGCCGGCAGCAGCTATCATAGGTGGGATTGAGTTGGAAAAGAGATAGGGCCTTGAACGCTGTCTGAGCATATCTATGATCTCTTTGCGTCCTGTGGTGAATCCACCTATGGCTCCTCCGAATGCTTTCCCGAGGGTACCTGTAATTATTTCAATTTTGCCGTGTAGCTTAAACAGCTCCGTGGTGCCTCGTCCCGTCCTGCCTACAACGCCTGCAGAGTGAGATTCGTCCACCATTATCATGGCGTTGTATTTTTTGGAGAGCTCATAGATTTTGTCAAGCGGAGCCACATTGCCATCCATAGAGAAAACACCGTCGGTTACGATAAGGCGGTGGCGTTGTGCCTGGGCTCGCTTTAGGCAATCCTCAAGTTCTTCCATATTGGCATTGGCATAGCGATAGCGCTGTGCTTTGCAGAGACGTACTCCATCGATGATGGATGCGTGATTGAGAGCATCCGAGATAATGGCATCATTTTCATCCAGCAGCGGCTCAAATACACCACCGTTGGCATCGAAACAGGAGGCATAGAGTATGGAGTCCTCGGTACCGAAAAACTCCGCAATCTTACCCTCGAGTTCTTTGTGAAGATCTCCGGTTCCGCAGATGAAACGGACTGAAGACATTCCGTATCCATGGCTGTCAAGTGTCTTTTTGGCAGCTTTGATAAGTTCTTTGTCGTTGGAGAGTCCGAGGTAGTTGTTAGCGCAGAAATTGAGTACCTCCTGACCGGTGCTTACCCTGATGGCAGCATGTTGTGGAGAAGTAATGATGCGTTCCTGTTTGTACAGTCCGGCTTCTTCTATGGCCTGAAGCTCTTTCTGTAAATGTTTTTGAAAATCTGAATACATATTAATTAGCTTTTATTACGTTGGGAAATAGCACCGGCAGGTTTATTTTTCGGTGAATTGTCTACAAATATACAATAAATTGTCGTATAGTCAAGGAGTCTGGGAAGGCTTTTTGTTACAAATTTTGGATATGTGGATTAAAAAAACTATTTTTGTTTTTTTAGTTTTCAAAAAGATGGGAGTAAAAGAAAAAATATTGAGAAAAACCACAGAATATCTCATTAAGGAAGGGTGTCGCAAGGTTACTGTGGATGAAATTGCCACCTATAATGGTGTTTCCAAGCGAACTCTCTATGAGTTATTTCTTGATAAGGATGACATTATAGAACAAGCTCTACTCTATTGCAACGAAAAATCGCGTGAGTATTGCCGCAATCTCTTTAGTGAATACGACAATAATATTATCAATATTGTTCTATGTGGACACAATTTCCGACCGAACAGCAAACTTACAAGTGCTTTCCGTCTCTTTGCGGATGCAAAGAAAAATATTCCAGACATTTATGCGAATGTGCAAGATATTATTAGAGAGGAACATCGTGAAGATATGCGTTTTCTTTTGCTAAAAGGACAGGAAGAAGGTTTTCTGCTTCCTGATCTAAAAATAGATTCTTTACTATCTTTGCTCCCTGCTATAATGAAAAGTATCGGAAAAGCAGGATTTGATACTGAGTTCCCTTTGGATCATTTAGGTATGTTCAACCTGATTTTTGTCTATTATATCCGGGGTATTTCTACTGAAAAGGGAAGGATGCTTATCGATGATTATTTGAGTAAAAACAAAACAAAAACTATAGAATGAAACGAAAGTTTATTAATCTATTGAGACAGGGAGTTTGCGTTATGTCGCTTTTTATGGCTATTACGACAGTTGCGCAGGAAAAGGTCTCCCTTTCCCTCCAGGATGCCCAGGAGTACGCTCTTGCGCACAACCGCACCCTTGAAAATGCATCTCTGGATATCAAGAGGGCAGAAGCCACACGTTGGCAGACACTTGCAAGCATGCTACCTCAGGTGACGGCGGGTTTGGATTATACCAATATGATGGGTTATAAGTTGGATTTCGGTGCAATGGTACTTGCCATGCCGCCCAGCGCCTCTTTTACCGTTACCACAGCCGTGGCATTGAGCGGAGCTCAAATTGTTTCCACGCAGGTAGCCAATATATCAAAGCGTATGGCGGACATCTCTTTTCTTAAGAGCGAACAGGAGATTACGAATCAGGTAAAGGTACTCTATTATTCGGCACTTGTGACAGAGGAGACTCTGGAGCTGCTCAGAGAAAACCTCGAGAGTATGCGAAAGCTCCACAGCATCTCTCAAAGGTCGGTGGACGTTGGGGTGTCAGAGCAAACGGCCGCTGACCAGCTAAAAGTGCAGGTGGCTGGTATGGAGAGTTCCATCAATGCTACGGAACGTTCGCTGGAGATGGTATACAATTCTCTTCGCCTGCAGCTCAACCTCGATGTCAACTCGGAAATAGAACTTACCCAGGGTATTTCGGAATTGATGAATGTGGATGCGGTGAGCGACCTTTTCCGCGAGGAGTTTGATGTAAATAATAACTATAATTATAAGTTACTTAAAGCCGGCACGGATCTCGCAAAAAAGCAGATTGCGCTGACAGGCTGGTCGGGAGGCCCCACCTTCAGCATTTTTCACCAGTATGCTAAAAAGCACTACTTCAGTGATGAGATGACGATGAATATGACGCCTCCCAATATGCTCGGAATCTCGGTTAAAGTACCTTTATTTACCAGCCTCAGGAATACTAAATCGGTTCAGGCAGCGCGAATCTCATATCAAAAGCAGCTCAATACGCTTGCCGATACCGAAGCGGCTCTGAAAATCCAGCACAGACAGCTGGTCTACAACCTAAAGTCGGCCCTCGAGCAGTACCGGACTCAGAAAGAAAACGTAGAGGTGGCAAGGAGAGTGTTTAATAATATTGCTCTCAAGTATGAGCACGGAGTAGCCTCAGCACTGGATGTGACCAACTCAGGCACCAGTCTGATAGTTGCTCAGAACAGCTATGTACAGTCCCTACTACAGATTGTGAACGCACAGATCTCCCTCGAACAACTTTTGAACAGATAAAAATCAATGAAAAAACATATGAAAATCGTCCGTATCCTACTTATTGCCTTAACGGCAGTGTTTTTTGCAAGCTGCGGCGGCTCGCAGCAAAATCAGAACGAAACCACACAGGAACGCGTTGAACAGGTGGAGACTACTGTCATCAACAAGTCGGTCATACAGCGCGTGGTGGAGTTTTCAACCACTCTCATGGGTTATGAAACAGTAAATATCGCTCCTTCGCTCACCGGAAAGATTGAGCACATATATGTTGAGGTGGGCTCCAATGTGCAGAAGGGATCGATGCTTGTGCGAATGGATCAGACCCAACTCAACAACACCAAACTCACCTATGCCAATCTAGCAGTAGAACTTCAGAGGATGGAGGCTCTCAAAGAGAGCGGTGCCATTTCCAAACAGGTATATGACAAGACCAAACTTGGGTATGATCAGGCAGAAGAATCCATGGCATTTCTCGAAAAGAATACCTTTGTCAGAGCGCCTTTCCCGGGTGTTATTTCGGCCAGGAACTACGAGGCCGGCGAACTCTATAGTGGTATGCCGATTCTGGTACTTACTCAGATAAATATCTTAAAGGCTCTGATCAATATTCCCGAGAGTTATTTCCCTCTGGTAAAAAAGGGAATGAAGATCGACATAAAGTCAGACATCTATCCCGGAGAATCATTCTCGGGTACAATTGAGATAGTCTATCCCACCATCGATGCCGCTACTCACACTTTCCAGTGCAAGGTCAGAATTCCCAATAGCTCCCTTAAGCTCCGTCCGGGAATGTATGCTAATACTTCACTTCCTCTTGGTCAGTCTGAGGCCATCATTGTGCCTTATCAGACTATTCTTAAGCTTGTAGGATCTAACGAACGCTACGTTTACCTCGAAAAAGATGGAAAGGCTAAGCGAGTTTTTGTGCAGACCGGCCAGCGTTTCGACGATATGGTAGAAATCATCAGTAATGAAGTAAACGAAGGTGACCGCCTTGTCTCAGTAGGACAGGCCAAACTGGTTGACGGAGTTAAACTCAATGTAGTAAAGCAGAACTGATAATATGAGTATATACAAAACCGCGATTAACAGACCGGTGACGACAGTACTTATCTTCGCCGCCGTGATTATCATAGGGCTCTTCTCACTGAACAGGTTGCCTATCGACCAGTTTCCGGAGATTGACCCTCCTTTCGTGACGGTGATGACCACCTATCCGGGAGCCAGCGCAGGTGAGGTTGAGACCAATGTCACAAGAATTATCGAAAACAGCCTCAATTCCATTGACGGACTAAAAGAACTTACCTCCAGCTCCCGAGACAATTTATCCATTGTCTTCCTGGAGTTTGAGTGGGGTACCAATCTGGACGAGATATCCAACGATGCGCGCTCTTATCTGGATATGATAAGAGACAATCTCCCTGATGGTTGCTCAACACCTATCCTTTTCAAACTCAATACCAGCATGATGCCGATACTCCAGTATTATGTGCTGGCAAAGGAGAGTTATCCCGGACTTGAAAAGATTCTCAATGATGAGGTTGTGACTGTATTAAACCGTGTTGACGGTATCGGTACCATAGGTATTTCCGGTGCTCCGCAACGCTATGTCTACGTGGATATAGACCAGGCCAAACTAGAGGCTTATGGTCTGCCTCTGGAACTAGTCGGCAATGCTATCAGATCCAACAATCTTAACCTTGCCTCCGGCACTGTCAAAATGGAAAAGGAGCAGTATCACATGCAGGTGCGCAGTGAGTATGTTGAGAGTTCGGAAATCGGAGATATAGTGGTAGCTACCGTTATGGGCAAGCCTATTTTTGTCAGGGATGTCGCTACTATCAGGGATACCATCAAGGATCTCACACTAGACGAGAAGGTAAACGGCCAGGAGGCTGTCAGGCTGATAATTTCCAAAAAATCGGGAGCCAATACAGTACAGGTCAACAAGGATGTACGAAAAGAGATTGAAAAGATCAAAAAGAATCTGCCCTCGGATATAGAGATGGGTATCATATATGATTCTTCCGAAGAAATTCAGAACTCCATCAACTCATTGAAGGAGTCCATCCTCTATGCATTGCTTTTTGTGGTGCTTGTGGTATTTTTCTTCCTTGGAAAATGGAGATCAACATTTATTATTGCCGTAACGATTCCAATCTCGCTCATTGTATCATTCATATATCTGCTCTTTGTGGGCAGCTCACTCAATATCATTTCGCTCAGTTCGCTGACGGTGGCTATCGGTATGGTGGTGGACGATGCCATAGTGGTGCTTGAAAACATTACTAAGCATATGGAGAGAGGTTCTTCACCGCGCGAAGCTGCAATTTATGCGACAAATGAGGTGTGGATTGCGGTAATTGCCTCAACACTTGTGATCGTTGCCGTATTTGTACCTTTGACAATGCTTACCGGTATGGCCGGCATCATGTTCAAGGAACTGGGATGGATTGTGACCATAGCAATTTCGGTTTCTGCAATCGTGGCTATTACCTTAACCCCGATGCTCGCTTCCCAGATGCTTAAGGCCAATAAAGTCAGAATTGATGAAAAGGGACGTCTTCAGATTGTAAAGCCCAAAATTGACTGGTATGACAGGTATATCGAGAAATTCCACAATAAAGTAAGTGCCTTGTATGCAGATCTGCTGCGCTGGTCTCTCAACCACAAGAGACTCACGATTCTAATAGCAATCATTTTCTTTGTCGTTACCCTGCTTCCTGCATTAACCGGCAAGATAGGTACCGACTTTATGCCTGAAAGCGATAATGGACGAATCAGTGTAAAGGTTGAACTTCAGCGAGGTACCAGGCTGGAGGAGACTCTAAAGACTGCACGTAAAATTGAGGCCAGATTCCAGGAACTGGTACCCGAAATTCAGGTCATTTCCACTTATGCGGGAAGCAACGAAGATGCCGGTATTGGGGCCCTTTTCTCTGCGACAACCAACAACAAGATTTCTATGACAGTGGTCTGCAATAAGAAGTATGAGCGGGAAAGGACAATATTCGAGATTGCAGAGGTATTACGTGCCGAACTGGACAACTATCCCGAAATCATTGACTACCAGGCTGCGACTACTGTCGGCATGGGTATGGGAGGTGGCAACAAAATAAGTGTGGAAATATATGGTCACGACTTCGACGATACCAATCTTTATGCACAAGAGATACTCCAAGCTGTAAAGACCAATGTTAAGGGAGCACGAGACATCAATGTCAGTCGTGACGAGGAGCGTCCGGAACTCAAAATAACTGTAGACAAAGAGAAAATTGCATACCATGGACTAAACTCCGCTACTGTTTCCACATACGTCCGTAACCGTGTTAATGGTCTTTTGGCAGGATACCTCAAGGAGGATGGCGACGAATATGATATTATCGTACGTCTAAAGGAGGAGGATCGCAACTCGATCACTTTGATAGAAAACCTAACCATCCCGACAAGTACCGGTCGCTCCATCAAACTCAAAGAGGTGGCTGAGATTGAGGAATACTGGGCTCCGCCAACTATAGACAGAAAGAGCCGTCAGCGCTATTTGACAATCTCCATAACTCCTTACAACGTCTCTTTGGGTAAACTTGCCGAGCAAGTACAGGCGGAGATTGATAAAATATCCACTCCAAGTGGTATACAAGTACGGGTTGCAGGTGATTATGAAGACCAGCAAGAGACATTTGCCGATATGTTTGAATTGCTTATGTTGATTATTCTTCTGGTATATATTGTGATGGCCTCGCAATTTGAATCACTTGCCAAGCCCGCCATCATTATGATGTCAGTACCTTTTGCACTCTCGGGTGTCATTTTGGCACTATGGGTTACGGGCATCAATCTTGATATGATTGGTGCGTTAGGATGTGTCATGCTTGTGGGCATAGTAGTCAAGAATGGTATAGTGCTTGTAGACTATATCAATCTGATGCGTGATCGTGGGCACGAACTTAACGAGGCAATTGCCCTTTCCGGTGAGTCCCGTCTACGTCCCGTTCTAATGACTGCGGTAACTACCCTTCTGGGAATGCTTCCCATGGCACTAAGTCAGGGTGAGGGTTCCGAGTTATGGCGTCCGATGGGTATAGTAGTTATAGGAGGTCTTATAATTTCCACAATTATTACTATGGTCATAGTACCTGTTGTATATGCGGTAATGTCTCGTCATGGAGAGCGCAATAAAGAGGCAAAACTCCGCAAAGAGTATGTTTTCATGCAAATATCGGCTGACGATGAGGCAGCTTCAAAAAATAGTTGACATATTATGAAGTGTGTTTTTATAGTATTTAATCAGGCTAACACGACACGTGTTGAATATATGCTCGACCAACTTAAAATCAACGGCTTTACTCTGTTTGAAGAGGTACAGGGCCGCGGTACCTATGGTGGAGAACCACGCCGCGGTACTCATACCTGGCCGGAAATGAATTCTGCGGTGATGACTGTCGTGGATGACGATCGCGTGGAGGAACTCCTGCTTACAGTCAAAAAGCTTGACAATCGTAACAAGGAGATTGGGGTGCGGGCTTTTGTATGGAATGTAGAGCAGACCGTATAGTTATTTGAAAAAAAAGTATTAATTTAGCATTTTATAAACAATTTAAAAAGAAATTTTTATGGCATTAGCAGTAAAAGATTCCAATTTTCAGGAAATAGTTATGGCTTCGGATAAGCCGGTAGTAGTAGATTTTTGGGCACCCTGGTGTGGTCCCTGTCTGATGATAGGACCTATCATTGATGAAATGGCTACTAAGTATGAAGGTAAGGTGGTAGTCTCCAAGTGCAATGTTGACGAAAATAGCGTGATTCCCATGAAATACCGTGTGATGAATATTCCTACACTTCTTTTCTTCAAGAATGGGGAAGTGGTAGACAAGGTTGTCGGCGTTGTGCCCAAAAAAGAAATTGACAACAAGATAGCTTCATTACTAGAAAAATAATATTATTATGAAACGTTTATCAATTTTTCTTGCAGTTTTACTCTTTATTGCAGCTGGTAACACAGTTAGTGCACAGAGTGTCATTATCAAAGGCGGCCTAAATTATAGCAATGTTGATCTTGAGGGCAAGAACTTTGATGTTAAGGATGGTTCGGGTTGGCATTTCGGTGCCGCTTACCAGACAGGTAGTGTGTTGGGCTTCTCCCTTCAGCCGGAACTTCTTTATAGTGTCCAGGGTGTCAATATTTTTGACAATCAAATGGAGATTCAGAAAAAGTCTTCATATCTTGTGCTTCCTGTAAACATTCAGTGGGGTATTGATCTGATTGTGGCAAAGCCATTCCTGATGGTGACTCCAAAGGTTGCTTACAACCTGAAGAACTGGGCAAATAAAGAAACAACCAATTCGTTGTTGACTCAATTTATTAATGAAAAAACCAATTTGGAGTTCGGTATTGGAGTAGGTGCAGGTCTGAATGTATGGAAACTTCAGGTCACGGTCAAGTACGAATGGAATTTTGGCAAAGTAAGCAGTCTTGAAGAGTATCTCGACAATGCCCAAGAGGTAGATAAGAGTATCGGTAATCTCCAGATCTCAGTAGGTTTTTGTTTCTAAACTTTTGTAGAGTTGTATCAGGAGGTGAAAGAGTATCTGGGAAGCGACTGGGTTGCTTTTCAGGATATGTTCGGTAAGAGCCTCCATTCGGAGATGCTTCTACTGAATAAGATTAATGCTTATGTGCTCAAGCACTCAGGTAAGCAGCTCAGACCCCTATTGACTCTATTGACCGGAAGAGCTATTTCCGGTGTTAATAATGAAAAAGTGCTCCGCTGTGCGGTCGCAGCGGAGCTTTTGCATACAGCCACCCTGCTCCATGACGATGTGGCGGATAATTCCCCCCAAAGGCGAGGAGCTAAAACGGTGATGTCGCTCTATTCCCCTACGGCTTCCGTGCTTGTCGGGGATTTTTGGCTTTCTAGGGCTCTGGATATTATTGTTATGCATTGCGACAACAGGGTGATAGGTTATTTTTCTCAATGTCTTGCCCATTTGGCGGAAGGGGAGATGCTTCAATTGGAGAAGGCCAGTTCGCTCAATGCCACCGAGGAGGATTATAACACTGTCATATTTTACAAGACAGCATCTCTATTCAAGGCTTCGATGGTCAGTGCGGCTCATTCTGCCGACGCATCAGAAGAGCAGATGGAGGCAGTCGAGTCTTATTCTTACCACCTCGGAATGGCATTCCAGATGATGGATGACATCTTTGACTATTCCCCAGGTCTGAATACCGGCAAACCGGTGGGAGCCGACATACTAGAGAAAAAAATCACTCTTCCCTTCTTTGGTTTCCTGCAAAATGCACCTCGCAAGATCTCTTCTAATTTCTTGAAACGGTTGAAATCCATTGGTCCTGATTCCAGGGAGGAGGAAAAGCAATCCATTTCACGTGAGGCAATTGAACTTGTGGAGCGATACGAAGGCCTTGATTATGCTTACGACCGTCTTGAGCAGGAGATCAATAAGGCAGTGACCGCAATATCCATTCTTGATGACTCTCCTGCAAGATCATATCTGGTTGTATTTGCACGCCACATGTCAGTCAGGAAGCGCTGACACCCATGCTTATGACTTTTTTAGAACTCTTTATCATTGCGCTTGCTCTTTCAATGGATGCCTTTACGGTCTCCGTTGCCAAAGGCCTTTCTGTGGGACATCTGCGTCCACGCAATGTCTTGAGTGTTGCCCTCTGGTTCGGTGGCTTTCAGGGGTTGATGCCCGTAATCGGCTTTTTTCTGGGAGTTGGTTTCGCTTCATTTGTGGAGCATGTGGACCATTGGGTTGCCTTCATTCTGTTAGGATTGATAGGTATCAGGATGATTATAGAGGCTTTTTCTAAAAAAGAGAAGAATGTCACCCCCGATTTCTCTTTTAAGACTATGTTGGTGATGGCGGTCGCTACGAGTATTGATGCCCTCGCAGTAGGAATTTCTTTTTCATTTCTCAATGAAAATATTTGGCTTGCAGCGCTGCTTATAGCAGTTACCACCGCAATTGTATCCGCTATAGGGATTCGGGTGGGCAATATTTGCGGATGCCGATTCAAGACTATCGCGGAGTTTACCGGAGGCCTTATCTTACTCCTTATGGGTATAAAAATCCTCGTTGAGCATATTTGGCTATGAAAGTGAAGTGCAATAAAAAAGTTTTCACCCCTGAGGGCGGTGGAGCAGAACTACAGATAATGGTTAGTGCTCCTTCGGTGGAAAGTGCGTTTAAGGCCGCCGCTGACTCTATTCCTCAGGGATTTAATCTAATTGCAGGTCGTCTGTTTCTGGATGAATTTACGGCAGTACCCTCTATGGAACAGCCTTTTGATTCTATTTCAGTAGTGAGAGAGACTCCTCTGGGGGACATGCCCGTCTCCCTTTGGATATGGGCTTCTGCTCCGTCGCCGGCTTCCGGTTTATTAGTATGGAGCGCCAATCTTGTCTCTGACAAAGAGTCTGTTTTTGATCAGACCAATGATATATTGTGCAATTATCAGCAGTTTCTCACCTCTCAAGGGATGAATATCAGGGATAACTGTATCAGAACCTGGTTTTTTGTAGATGATATTGACTACAAATATGCCGATTTTGTCAGAGCAAGAAGAGACTTTTTTGACTCGGTAGGCTTGCGGAGCGATACCAACTATATAGCAAGTACGGGAATTTTCGGGATTCCCGGTAACAGACCGGCTACGGGAGGGGATGTAATGCTGGATGCTCTTGCACTCAAGGATCCTAAAAAGTGTTTAATAAGATATCTGCACGCCCGTTCGCATCTCTCTCCTACTTCATTGTACGGAGTCACTTTTGAAAGGGGTACGGTTGTAGGATATGATGATCGTAACCATATTTTTATATCAGGTACGGCAAGCATCGATTCTCATGGCGAGGTACTCCATGCCGGTGATGTCGGTAAACAATGTGATAGAATGATGGAAAATGTCTCTGTCCTGCTCTCCGAGGCAGATGCCTCTATGGAAGATGTGCAGATGGCTATAGTCTATCTCAGAAATAGTGAGGATCTCTCTATGGTTAAACAGCGACTTTCGGAGATTCTCCGTGATATACCTCACAATTATCTTTTGGCTCCCGTATGTCGCCCCGAATGGCTTGTGGAGATAGAGTGCATAGCTGCTACTTCATTATCGTAGTTGTCTTGTAGGGCTGGAGATAGGGTGTTTGGTCCCATTCGGGGGAAATAAGTTCTTCCTCATTGTCAATCCTGAATGCCATATAGGTGATAGGGATGCCCTGCATCAAAAAATGTGATTCATAAAAGGTCTGAATTGCCGTTATCTCTTCAGGAACGGACTCAGGCGAGCCGTAAATATCTTCGCAATAAGTTATCACTTCAAGGGAATTGGCTGACGCCACCTCCATTGTATAGTAATAGAGCAATCTGCTGTCTGTTTTGAGATGGACTATCCCCCCTTCCGTTAGGATATTGCGGTATCTGGTGAGAAAAAGAGGATGGGTGAGTCGTTTCTTCGGTTTGCCCTCCTGAGGGTCGGCAAATGTAATCCATATTTCAGCCACTTCGCCGGCAGCGAAAAGAGATTCGATAAACTCAATCCTTGTTCTGAGGAATGCTACATTTTGAAGCTCATGCTCATTGGCATATTTGGCTCCTTTCCATAATCGTGCACCTTTTATATCCATTCCTATGAAATTGCGCTCCGGATACCTTTCAGCCAGCTCTATGGTATATTCACCTTTACCGCAACCCAGTTCTAAAACTATAGGATTGTCATTGCCGAATATCGCCTTATGCCAGCCTCCCTTAAGTGGATGGTCACACCGGAGTACCTCTTCCGTACGTGGCTGAATAAGGCATTTGAAAGTTTCATTTTCCCTGAATTTCAGCAATTTATTTTTTTTGCTCATGTTGAGTGCCGATTCATTCGTTGATATGGTATGAAAAACCTACTCCGTGCAACCATTTCCTGACATCCTTGTGGAGAGGCGTAAGAGCTACGCTCCACTCTCCTTCGCAGGCTTTTATTTGATCTCTGTATGGCCACTTGATATCTACGATACCAAATCTACTCCTTCTGATCTCCACCTGAGGGTTATCAGTAAGAGGTAGAGTTATTTTTTCGGTAAAAATTCCACCATCCGGTGAAGTTACCTCCACATTGAATGATATTAGGTTACTGTGTAACCGGCAATCATATCGTGCTGCAATGAAGGTAGAGTAGAGGGCTGTGCTGTCAGCCACCGGTAGAGAAAATCTGAAAACCGGTATGGAGTCGCAGTCGGGATCTACTTTTATATACCCATAACCGTCATCCGGCCTTGAGCAGGATCCTAAGATTATTGTGCTAACGGCCGATAATGTCAGCATAATAGCAAACATCCTACTGATTAGCGGATGGCTCTCTATTTTCTTCACCTTTTCTTCCCTGTTTTTCCTGATCTCTTACTTTTATTCCTCCACGTTGTCCCTGACGACGGTAGCCTTTATTCTGACCGCTTTGAGGTTTACCGTCGAAGCGAGGTTTGGTATCACCTTCCTGACGGTTTTTATCATCTTCGAATTGTTGTTTCCTGTTCCGTTCGGGGCGTTTGAACTCTTTCTTCCGTTTAGAACGGCGTTTCTCGTCAAAACGAGAGATACTGTCGTCACCCACGGCACTTATGAAGTCTGTTTCGCGCACGTCCGTTTCTTTATCTTTAAGGGAATCTGGCTTGATACCCTTTCGGTTCATGGATATGATCTCCCTTACGCGTTGTCCGCTTAGAGGAAACAGATTTATCACGCAATGTGGATCGTATGAGAAGTACATGATTCCTTTTAGTATGTCACACTTCTGAAGATATGCAGTCCCATCTTTAAATTCCAGCGGCCCTCGTACATCCGGAAGGTGCTTTTGAGCATCGATATAGAGTGAGGCTTCGTAGTTGATACAACATTTGAGTTTACTGCACTGTCCGGCAAGTTTCTGAGGATTGAGCGAGAGGTCCTGACAGCGTGCGGCCTGGGTGGTGATTGATTTGAAGTCGGACATGTATGCCGAGCAACAGAGAGCTCTGCCGCACACGCCAATACCTCCGATTAGCCCGGCTTCCTGACGAGCCCCAATCTGTTTCATCTCTATCCTGATGTGGAACTCCTCGGCAAAATCCTTGATCAGTTGCCTGAAATCCACTCTTTCATCGGCAATATAGTAAAAGATGGCCTTTGTACCGTCCCCCTGAAATTCCACATCGCCTATTTTCATATCAAGTCCAAGTCCTGCAGCAATCTGGCGAGCACGTATCATCGTCTTGTGCTCGCGGGCAATGGCCTCTTGCCATCTTTCTATGTCAAGAATCTTCGCTCTACGGTAGATGCGTCTGAATTCATACGTTGAGGGATCGATATTGTGTCGCAACAGTTGACGTCCTACTACGGGACCTTCA
This sequence comes from Bacteroidales bacterium UBA1392, assembly GCA_002305275.1. Lineage (GTDB taxonomy): Bacteria > Bacteroidota > Bacteroidia > Bacteroidales > UBA932 > Cacconaster. The sequence goes on from DBQO01000046.1 coordinate 40,062, forward strand.
AGAGTTACAATTCCTACATCGTGACCGGTGGGAGCCTCTACCACCACCAAATCTCCTATTTTAATAAGTTGTCCGGTAGTGTTTTTATAGACGATTTTACGGGTATTTTTGAATCTTACCTCAAATAAGTCTTTATAGCGCTCCTGAGATATACCCTGCATCCAGTCGAAGTCTGCAAGTTTGCAGCAGCCGGGACTATAGGATATGGAGAGTGCTCCGTGTGGAGTCCTTTCGACTTCACAACCTCTTGAGCAATCATATATTTTCTTTTGGTCTTTTTCTTCCATAATTATAAGTAGAGTAACAAACGGTTTGACAAGTCGCAGAAGGTAAGTTTGGAATTGGTGTTACTTTCGATAGCTGATATAGTTCTGTCAAAAGCCGACAGAGCCTTTTCGTAAAAATCGGGTTTTATACGTGAGGCCAGATCGCGGATTTGACTCTTCTCCTGATCAAATATGCCGGCTATTTGTTCCAGACCCTGCGAGGTCATATATATTTTTCTGATAAATTTTTCACTATAAATACAGAATTCTTTCTGCTTTTCCCTTCCCATATCTGAGAGTGCCTCCCAGATGGCAAAGGTATCGATCAGTTTTTTGGAGATACCGGCTTCAATCAGTCCGGTAAGCATGTCACGGTATTCGACCGGCTCCTGTAATGGCTCCTGAGGCTTGCTTTGATGCTGTTCGGCACTCATAGGAGGTATTTCTATAAGCTGGCACCTTGAACGGATGGTGGCGAGAAGCTTTTCGGGGGCCTGCGATACCAACAGGAATAGTGTACCTGTCGGAGGCTCTTCCAGAAGTTTCAGGAGTTTGTTTGAGCACTCCTGGTTCATCTTTTCCGGAAGCCATATCACCATTACTTTGTAATCGGCTTCAAAAGAACGCAACTGTAGCCTCTCAATTATGCGTCTCGCTTCGTGAACGCTGATGTTGCCGCTCTTGTTGTCAATACCGATAGCATCATACAGGTCTTGTTCTGTAAAATAAGGGTCATTCAACACCAATTCCCTCCAATTGTCAAGAAAATGGTCGGAAATCGGTCGTCCCTTTTGACTTTCCGCTACATCTCTGGAACTATTGACGGGAAATGCAAAATGCAGATCAGGATGGATAAGCTTCTGGAACTGATTGCAGGTAGGGCAGATACCACAGGAATCGCCATCACTACGGTGACGACAATTGACATACTGGCCTAGCGCCAAGGCAAAAGCGAGACCTCCGCCGTGAGGTTCTTCTCTGAAAAGGATGGCATGGGAGAGCCGTTTATGCTCAACCATCCTTATAAGTCGCTCCTTGAGGCCCTTATCTCCTATGACATCTGCAAATCTCATCCTAGACAAAGATTGTTGGTCTAAACTACAAATTTACAATCATTTCGCAATTTTTGCAATCAAATTCCAATCTCAATTTGTAATTCCTGTTAGCCAGGTAGAGGGGCTCCCTGAAATCAGCCACACTTTTTTCCGGATTTTTGTGGCAGAGGCCGAGTTCATATTTGATACAATGCTTAGTCCGCATCACAGCTACCCCTTCAGGAGCTTCTATTTCATAAGCAGGGTCTACAGATTGTACCCCACTCTCCAAATAGAGTTCTCTGCTTAGTTGGTTGGAGCAGTTGGCCAGATAGGTAAGATGCCTTTCGGGATATTTGGCCACATTCCGAGCAACCATCTCATCGGGGTCAATATTTCTGCCTTCAGCCATTCGGCGCAAAGCAGCCTCTTTGAGCAACTCTGCAAGTTGGCGTCTGATGCCGTTGAGGGCAGAGGCAGCATAAAACCTTATTATGTCGCACTCTATATCGCCAAGCGTGAAAATATATTCTCCTGAACTTTTACTTAACTGCCTGGAAAGAGTTTCCAAAGCCTTTTCAGGTTTTTGAGCCGGAGGATTGTCGTCATCAAAAGTGAGGATTGCCCTCTCCTGAGAGCTGACAGCCTCGAATGTGGTGACTCCGGCTTTAGAAGTACAACTTATAGTGGCTTTAATCCATCTTTCAGGCATATTTTTTTCCAGCTCTTTTTCAAAAGCTGTGTTGAGATTGCGGTAGACCTTCATGCCTTTGCGTAGTCCGGATGCCTCCTTAATGCGTACACGGTTGCCTTCGCATACTTCAGCCCTGAATCCTTTAATTTCCCCGGAAGGAGAAATGACAGCCAGACCGTCACCATTGTTGAGCTCCTTATCGGTGGAGATTGATATCCAATCTCCCTTGACGGAGAATATCTCTCCAATATACTCACCCATGGATTTAGTCCCGTCAGAAGAGGCCCACAACCCTCTTTTACCCTCTATGAAGCAGGATGTGTAGCCTCGATTGAAAGTAGCATTCAGATCAGGGATAAAACCTCCATATATCTCGCCGGCAGAGGCCTTCCCATAATTGGGATGGCTGCTTATAAACTGATCTATGATGCGGCGATATTCCCTTACAACATTTTTTACGTAGGAAGCATTTTTGAGTCTTCCTTCAATTTTGAAGGAGGTGATGCCCGCCTCTATCAACTCCCCGATATACTCACTCAGATTCAAATCCTTTAGAGAAAGTAACGGCCTGTTTTTAACAAGCACCTTACCATTGCTGTCTACCAGATCATAGTCGGATCTGCAGGCCTGAATACAGGCTCCCCTGTTAGCGCTACGGCCGGCAAGACGCTGACTTAAATAGCACTGTCCGCTGTAGGAGAGGCAAAGTGCCCCGTGTACGAAGAATTCCAGGTCACAAGTGGTACTGCGTCTGATTTCCTTAATTTGTGCGAGTGAGAGCTGACGCTCCAAAATCAACCGCTTGAAGCCGAGAGAGGAGAGAAATTGAGCCTGCTGCGGAGTCCGAATATGGGTTTGGGTAGAGGCAAAAAGAGGCAGGGGAGGTCTCTCCATTCGGGCAATGGCCAGGTCTTGGACAATGAAGGCATCCACTCCGGCATGATAAAGCTCCCATAGTAGCTTACCGGCAGCCTCCAGCTCATCGTCAAATAGGATGGTATTGACTACCGCATAGACTTTAGCAGAGTATTTATGAGCATAATCCGCAAGTTGTCCTATCTCCGAAACGGGATTGCCTGCAGCCTCTCTCGCCCCAAAAGAGGGGCCTGCAATATATACGGCATCGGCACCGCAGTCTATCGCTGCAGTGCCGATGTCTTTATTACGCGCCGGAGCGAGAAGCTCGAGCTCTAGTTGCATTTAAGAACGGTTATCTGATATCTGGCAGCTTCGCCCCACTTAGGATCCTGTGCGATCTCTTTAAAGTAACCGCAGGCTTCGCCGGTCTGTCCTGTAGCAATCAGGGCTGTACCCAACTGGTATACGATCTGCACTCTGTCTCTTGCATCCGGACTCATTGCAAGATAAGCCTTAAGTGCATCTGCTGCTACTGCATTTTGTTTCAGACCGAGAGCCGACAGGCCCACTATCTTCTGAGCGTTGGCATTATCGCTGAACTCTATGGATTTCTGTGCATTTTCAAGAGCGCCTTTGAGGTCCTTGGCTCTCTGACTTGCAACTGCCTTCTTTAGATATACGGTTGAAAGCTGTCTGTCAACATTTTCTGCGATGCTCTCATCAAGTTCTTTGGCCTTGATGAAGGCCTCTTCTGCAACGTCGGTATTGTCTGCTGCATTTGCAGCCTGTCCCATACGGAAATAGGCATTGGCATTATTGGGATCCACTGCTATAACCTCTTTGTATGCTTCAACGGCTTCGGCAAACTCTCTGGCTGTAAGCAGGTCATTGGCAACACCCATAAGTTTATTTATCTTGAGTTGGCCGATAAGGTCGTTGGCCTCGAGTAGTACGCCTTCGTTCTCATATTCCGCTGCTTTTTCTGCCGCCTTTTTGATCTTTACTATAGCGTCGTCGATATTACCCTCCCTTATCATATCCTTACCTAACTTAAGCATAAGTTGGGGAATAACCGTTTTACACTCGGTAACTATTGCAGTACCCTCATCTCCTAGCTGTAAGGCCATATCCATAGCCTTCTGGAAAAGATCCAGAGCGGCAGTCTCATTGCCTTCCTGAAGTGTCATACCCGCGTTGTTGAAAAGTTCCGTTGCCTGACCGAGGTCCTGAGCCATAGAAACGCCCATGGTAAAGAGGGCAACAAAAATGGTAACAAAAATCTTTTTCATCATATCTTATTCTTGTAATTAAAATTTGTATTACAAATGCTTATTGCATAAATCCGGCCAAAATTAGAAACTTATCTTTATTTTTGCAAAAAAAAGAAATGCGCCCATCGATTATACGTATTGGAGATATACTTGTGTCATCAGAAATACTTACCGAATATTTTAGTTGTGATTATGAAAAATGCGGTGGTATTTGTTGTATAGTGGGTGATAGCGGTGCGCCTCTGGAGGAGCCGGAAGGGGATATTTTAAAAGCGGAATATCCAAACTATGCAGCCTGGATGAGTACGGAGGGTCGTACGCAGGTGGAAAAGAAGGGTTTTTTCGAAATTGATATGGATGGCGATATGGTGACTCCGCTCATTGGTGACCGGGAGGAGTGTGTATATACCCGATTCGAGGGAGCTAACTGCTTCTGTGCCATAGAGAGGGCATTTTGTGCCGGCAGGTGCGATTTTGCAAAGCCCATATCCTGTCGCCTCTATCCGATCAGGGTATCTCAACTTTCGAGTGGAATGACTGCTCTCAATTTACATCGTTGGCCTATCTGTGCCCCCGCTTTTGAGAAAGGCAAAAAAGAAGGGATCCACGTCTACAAATTTCTCAGGAATCCCTTATTATTCAGGTATGGCGAGGAATTTTACTCGGAACTGGAGTCAGTTGCCAGAACCTTGAGTGCCAAATCGTAGTCCTCGTCCCTCACCACCAGTTTGATAGCTCCGTCATACATATTACAGAAACCTGGCAGGGATGAGTTTTCATTGAGAACCTCGGCGATAATACCTTCGCTTTCAAGTAACCCTCTGGCAATGTGCGCCAGATATGGCTCAGTATATCTTGCAACTTCTTTCATTTTACAATTTGTCGTTTATTGTGCATCCTGTGAGGAATTGTCCTCTTCTTCGCGTCTTATACGATAACTGACGTTGCGTAGTATGCGATCCACATCTTTGCGGAAACCATCCACGACAATAGGATCCTGAGTAAGATCAAATGTGATGGCATCCTCGTACATCCTTGTCAGGCGTGTAACCGCTTTGGCATGCCTGAAAATCACCTTTTCATCATCTTTCTTATCCAGTTTATATCCTGCCTCCTTGAAGGCATCCTCAATTATCTCCGCATATTTCGGGTAATCACCATTCAGATGAAATTTTCTCTTGACAAATCCCAAAGCCGGATATGTTACGGCAACCAGTAAAAAGAAAACCACCAGTTTGGGCATTGAACCCTCCTTGAACATACAAGCACAGGTCATGTCGGGATTCTTAGCATATTGCCATAGGAAAAGCAAACCTACTATGATAAAAAAGAAAACCAGAAAATAGATCAGGTATTTTATCGAGCGTATCAAATACTTCTTCATTGCGTTGTTATTGTGTTAATGATGAGTCGTTTTAACTATTTTCTGCAAATTTAATGTTATGTTTCAAAAAAAGGAATTATTTTTGCAGAATGATTAAGAAAAACCACAAAACAGTCATACGATGAAAAAAATTGTAATTACATTATCCGTTGTGGCAGCAGTCCTTTTGGGAGTGCTGGTATTTATTTGGGTTAGCAAACAGAAATTGGTTAAGGACCTTAATCTTGAAAAAGAAGACCTTACCACCGAACTGATTGCCCTACAGAATGATTATGCCACTCTTACATCGACCAACAAGGCGATCAACGACTCTTTAGCAGTAGAGAGGGAGAAGGTTGGCCAGCTAATCGAGCGTATTCAGAAGACAGAGGCTACCAACAGGTCTAAGATTCGTCAGTACGAAAAGGAGCTTGGCACGCTCCGTTCCATCATGAAAGGCTATATTGTCCAGATAGATTCTCTTAACAGTCTAAATGTTGCTCTGCGCCAGGAGGCGTCGGAAGCCCGCTTGGAGGCCGAGGAGAGCCGTAAGCAATATGATGAGCTGGTAACCACAACTGAGGCATTATCTGCAAAGGCATCCGCCGGCGCAGTAGTGAAAGCCAGGGGAGTAGTACTCTCGGCCATAAATGCTTCCAACAAGGAGACTGACCGCAGCAGCCGTGTGGAGAAACTACGTACCTGCCTCAGTCTGATCGAGAATTCCATTGCAGAGAAGGGTCCAAAGGTTATCTATATCAGAGTTAAGGGTCCCGATGGCATCCTTATGACAGGCGATCAGCAGAGGATTTTTACCATTGATGGCGAGGAGATGATCTATTCCGCTTCACGTGAGGTTGATTACCAGGGCGATGAGGTGGAGGTTTGTATCTACTTCGCCAGTGGTCAGGGCTTTGTGAAGGGCATCTACAATGTTGAGGTTTACTCTTCAGAGGCCAAACTCGGCAGTGCGGATCTACTCCTGAGGTAGAGACCTGTTATGGCGGGTATCTACATCCATCTGCCTTTTTGTTCCTCTTTTTGCCTTTATTGCGACTTTTATTCGGAGATTGATGGCAGAGCACGGCGTAGACGCTACTTGAATGCCCTTAAGTTCGAGATTTCGGAAAAAGTTGATTTTTTTGAAGGAGTGCTCCCCGATACCATTTACATGGGTGGGGGCACTCCTTCGCTTTTGGATACCGAAGAGATATCGGAGCTCTCTGATACACTGCGCAATAGATTTAATATAACATCTCTTCGTGAATTTACATTGGAGGCCAATCCCGATGACATAACTCCAAAGAAACTAGAGGGGTGGCTCCGTGCAGGAATAGACAGGTTGAGTATTGGAGTTCAGTCATTCTGTGATGACCATCTCGTATGGATGCGCCGCAGGCATCCCTCAGCCCAGGCAATAAATGCCTTTAAGATGGCACGGGAGGCCGGTTTTAACAATATTTCACTGGATTTGATATTTGGTTTTGAAGGACTCTCATCCGAGCAATGGGAATACAACATAGAGCAGCTTACGGCTCTTTATCCGGAGCATGTTTCCTGTTACCAGATGAGCGTAGAATCCGGTAGCGAACTAGCCTCGCTGGTCGACTCGGGCAGCTACCATGAGCCTTCGCAAGAGATTTGTGCAACTCAATATTCTGTTTTACAGCATATGCTGGAAAAGGCCGGTTACCGCCAGTACGAGATATCTAATTTTGCCCTCCCCGGTCGGGAATCCATCCACAACTCCTCTTATTGGGAGAGAATGCCCTATCTCGGTTTGGGAGCTTCGGCACACTCTTTTGATGGTGAGGGCTGCCGATGCTGGAATATTGCAGATATTAATAGTTATGTAGAGGCTATTGAAGGGAATTATTACGACAAAATAAGGAGCGAGGAAATCCTATCCGACGATGACAAATTCAACGAGCAGATTATGCTCGGACTAAGAAAAGTTACCGGTTTATCTCTCTCTTCCCTTGAGAGCTCACGACTGGCAAAAATAAAACCGGCGCTCGATTATTTGACGAGCACCGGCGACATACTCTATGAAAAGGGCATTATACGGATCCCGGCAGGGAGATTGTTCGTCTCGGACGGGATAATGCAACAACTTTTCCTTTAAATACTTCCTATAACCTATAAAAAGCCGTTTGCTTTGCAGCAGGTATAAATGGCTATCAGGGTAAAACCTGACATTATCAGGGTTACCAACACAATCCCCACCACTTTCAATCTCTTGAACCAGACGGTGTTATTCAGCCCGATAGACTGAAAGGCACTCCAAAAACCGTGGGTAAGGTGAAACCAGATGGCTACAAACCAGATAATGTATAAAACGGTTACCCATACATTTCCAAAGGTCGAGACCATCAGATCGGGGGCGTTGGCTACCTCCCCTCCCGTCCACTCGGCAAACTGCATGTCCACCCAGAAATGTGTCAGGTGCAGTATAAGGCCAAGGGCCACTATTATGCCGAGAACCACCATGTTGCGTGAAGCCCATGAATCGGTAGCCGCTTTATTGGGAACTGCGTAACGGTTGTAGCCGCCACGAGCTCTCAGGTTGCCGAGAGTGAGAATAAAGGCGTACAGAATGTGGATTACAAATCCGAAAGCGAGTACCGGCACCATAATTGTCACGATGGGGAGACCCATAAAGTCAATGACTTGCATGAATGTCTCCTCGCTGAAAATATATGTGATATTTAGGAGCATGTGGAGTGAAAGAAAAAGTATTAAGAACAATCCGCTGATGCTCATGATCACCTTTTTCCCGATGGATGAAGTGAATATATTTGCCATAAGTCAAATTTTGTATCTTCGTTATTTGAGAGCGCAAATATAGACCTTTAGTTGTAAAAATCATAATATTTACCTACTTTTGTTAGTTGTAACAACCAAACAATAGACTTGTATGAAGTACAGCAGGATATTATTGAAGCTTAGCGGGGAGGCCATAGGAGGTCCCGACGGTGTGGGACTTGATGAGGATGTCATGGCTCGTTATGCCGAGGCCATAGCTTCCGTGGTTCGTGGTGGAGTGCAGGTTGCCATAGTTATTGGAGGTGGCAACATTTTCCGCGGTCTCGCCGGCACGGAACGCGGATTTGACCGTGTCAGAGGCGATCAGATGGGTATGCTCGCTACTGTAATCAACAGTATCGGACTCTCCCTTTCGCTGAGAAATGCCGGACTCAAAGCTGAAGTTTTTACGGCGACTCCCATGCGTCCCATGGCCAGATATTATATGCGGGACGAGGTGCTCGAATATATGGAAGAGGGTGGTGTGGCGGTAGTGGCCGGCGGTACGGGTAATCCTTTCTTTACTACTGATTCCGCAGCTGCTCTAAGGGCTTGCGAACTGGGTGTAGATGCTCTTCTGAAGGGCACTAAGGTAGACGGAGTTTATGATAAGGACCCCAAAAAGCACTCCGATGCGGTTAAATACCGCTCCATCACATTTGACCAGGCCATCGATGACAATCTCCGGGTGATGGATCAGACCGCATTTACTCTTTGCAAAGAGAATGACATGCCTATCATTGTCTTCGACATAAACCACGAAGGTAGCCTAAAAAGGCTCGTTGCCGGAGAAGAGGTGGGCACTATAGTATCCAACCATGTTAAGACAATTATTTAATATTCAAAACCGACTACGATGATAGAGAAAGCAAAAGAAATAATTGCTTCGACCAGTCAAAAGATGGCTGAGGCCGTAGAGTTTCTGGACGAAGATCTCAAAACTTACCGGGCAGGCAAGGCAAATCCGGCAGTGTTCAATGCAGTTATGGTTAATTATTACGGATCGATGACCCCCGTCCCTCAGGTGGCCAGCATCAATACCCCGGATGCAAAGACTATTATTATTCAGCCCTGGGACAAAAAGATGATTCCTGCCATAGAGAAGGCCATCATGGATGCCAATATCGGATTTACTCCACAGAACAATGGTGAACAAATCCGCATCAATGTGCCTGCTCTTACGGAGGAACGTCGTCGCGACCTGGTAAAGAAGGCAAAAACCGCCGGAGAGAATGCAAAGATCAGTATTCGTAACGCTCGTCGTGAAGGTATAGAAACACTCAGGAAGTTACAAAAAGAGGGAATGCCTGAAGATGTAGTAAAAGTTTCCGAAGGCGACATTCAGAAAGAGACTGACACCTTTACCAAAAATGTTGACGAATTGCTCGCGGAGAAAGAGAAGGAGATAATGACAGTATAATGATACAAATCATCTGCGGACCCTGTAGTGCCGAGTCCGAAGAGCAGGTGCTGGCTACGGCATCTGCTCTTGTTGATATTTTGGCAGGCAGCAAAGATTATCGCCATATTGCCTTTAGGGCAGGGCTCTGGAAGCCCCGTACTCGCCCCGGAACCTTCGAAGGGGTGGGTGAGGCGGCTCTTCCGTGGTTGCAGCGAGTGCAACATGAGACCGGCCTGAAAGTCATCGTGGAGGTGGCTACGGCTGCGCATCTGGAAGCGGTACTAAAGGCAGGGATAGATATGGTTTGGGTAGGAGCCCGTACTACGGCCAACCCATTTGCAGTACAGGAATTGGCAGATGCCCTGCAGGGAGTAGATATTCCCGTATTTGTCAAAAATCCCCTCAATCCCGACCTCAACTTGTGGCTCGGAGCTGTAGAAAGGATTGAAATGGCGGGTATACGGGATATTTCTGTCATTCACAGAGGCTTTTCATTCTATGAAAAAGGTCGCTATCGTAACGAACCGAAGTGGCAGGTCCCCATCGACCTTATGCGCAGACGCCCTGATTTGAGGATACTCTGCGACCCCAGTCATATTACAGGCAAGAGGGAATATCTTCTCGAAGTATCTCAAATGGCAATGGACCTGGGCTTTGACGGACTTTTTATTGAGAGTCACATATCCCCCGACTCCGCACTCAGTGATTCGGAACAACAGATAGAGCCTCGATTTCTGGGACGGATGCTTGAAGATCTCAGGATACGCAGCAGCATTCCTGAAGACGAAGAACTCAGCAGGAGACTTCAGGAGCTCAGAGCACGAATTGACTCGCTTGACGAGGATATTCTGGAAATTCTGGAACTCAGAATGGGAGTGGTTGATCAGATAGGTGCGCAGAAACGGCGTGGAAATATAACTATTCTACAGCAGCAGCGCTGGGAGGAAATTCTCGAGAAGACACGCAGCGGTGCGTTATCCCGCGGCCTCGACCCCGGATTTGTAGAGGAACTATTCAAACTTATCCATATAGCCTCCATCAGACGGCAGTTCTGATAGCCATCGGCTACTATCCTAAAGTGAATCAATAAAAATTGGGTTGGAGCTTTGAAGCCCAACCCAATCTCAAGCCGTAACAATCCGGCAATACGCTTGATCAAACTATTCTCGGGCCACCAGGCGAACGGAGAACCCGCCGTTGTGGGAGTAGTCGGAGATGCTGACTGCGTAGGCGAAGTAGAAGTACATATACCGCGCTTTGGTGTCGCCGCTCCCCGTGGACGACCAGTAGCAGCTGCTCCAGCCACTGTAGTTGAGATTACCATTGTTATCACGCCAACCCGCCGCCGGGAAGACGCGCGAAATCACCCCAACGCTATACCAATCGGCATTCTTTGCCTCATCTATCGTGTATGGTGTGCCAGTTGACTTCATATCGATCAGCATTCGGGCATTCGGGTTGCCGTAACCCATGTTATACAACCGGTAACGAGCTATCGCGTATAATGTCGGGTCGGATTGGGCGTGTAGGTTAACGTAGCGTAAACCACGTTGTCAATATTCTCAAAAGTACCGCTCATGGTATAACTTTTACCGCCAATAGTTACAGCCGCGTTGCTGAGTGTGCGAGTACCGGTACCGCTGAAATTTACATAAGTGTCCGATTCCGGGATAATGGCTCTCCACTCTTGAATAGTGGGCAGGAAGTAATCCTTACCATTGTGCGTGGCCGGGTTGGTGTTGTACGCTGTCATAGCCTCACTCCAAGTAAAGAGGTATAGCCCGGAGGCGTTGTGACCTGACTCGAACGTGCCGTTGAGGTCTGACATGTTGTGCTCGGCAAAGTAACTGAGCGGGTTGATCATCTCATTCCAACCGCTGGTCACTGTACCCGTGTAACGATTGCCTGCGCTATAATTTTTCGCGGTTGAAACCTGTGTACTCCACTTGTACAACTTGTGTGTTTGTTCGCCTAACAAAGTTATATTAGCCGTTCCACCTGCAACGATTCCGGTCATCACGGTGGGATCGAAAGCGAAATAAGTGGTAAGAGTGGTTTTGGCGGGAGAGAATGTGACACCTAATACATCAAGCACCACGGATTTGAAGACTCCCGATGCAGTCTCAACCGCATAACGCAGTTGGTGGAGTTCACCTACCTGTTCCGGGATGCCGCTGAGAACTAACTTAAGGATGCTACTTTTAAGGCTTAGTGAAAATGGTACACTAATAGCCTTAGGTGTTTCGTCGTATAAAAGCAGGTTGTATTTGAGATGTTCGGTTGTACCGTCGCCATTCTGCTCCTGATGCCAGAAGCTGGTGTCAAGAGGGTCTACGTTTCCGTCCTCATCCAGCATAATGTAACCCCCGGGATAGTAGGCTTTGTAGGTAGTAGCACCTGGCACCGCTGTACCCTGAAAACTATTGCCTCCGATCCAGTCAAAGTATTCGTATCCCTTAAAGGTTGAACCGTCATATCCGGCCAGCTGTAGTACGTCATATGTCTGCCATGAGAGTGTACCACCGATGCCGGGAATGTTGGAATCTTCGTATGCCACGCGGGTTTCCGGTGATATGGCAACATTGATGGTAACGATACTTTCCTCCTTTTCCTCAATAACGGGAATAGGTTCACCAGTACAACCCGCCACAAGCAGGGCGAATAGTGTCAAAAGAAATAATTTAAATTTCATATATATGTGTTTATTATGTGTTTCTATGTTTTAATCAATTTAATCAACAAAAGTTGGATTTTTATTTAAGAAATCCAAACTTAGCCGGAAATTTCAGAGGCTAAAGTGACTTGGCTTATAAGTTCCAAACTATGGAAGAGAGTTGTACGTAAATATCGTACGACTTAAAATGTAATCGCACTAAGAAAAATATTTTAACTTTATTAGCATTTTATTATTATTGTTTACAAATTATTTCCTATCTTTGGCATTGCCAATTGTATCGAAAAAAGAGTATTAACGGTAAACTAGAAAATTAATAATAAGAAACTTAAAACAAAACATGATGAAAAAAATGGGTAAATTGTTGCTAATGGCGGCCGTGCTGCTTGTTGCAACATTCTCTGCTAATGCCAAGACTGACAAGGTTGAACTCTGTGATGGCAAGATCGTAGTGACTGTTAAAGATATTGCTCCAAATGCAGATCTTACAGGCCTCGTTACGAACTACACCATCACGGTGGCTCCCGATGTTATCGAACAGTGTACTGCACTGATTTTGACACCGGCTGTTAGGGATACAGATACCAAATCCAAGAGGGTTGTCGAGATTCTAGTTATCAGCGCTCCCGGAGAAAGGTATCGTAGTATGTGGGTTGAAGAGCAGCTCTACAAGGTATGTGACCCCAACCGCGTAAAATTCTACACTGCCAAGAAGGGCGAATCCCTCACCATTGAGACAAACACTCTGGTTCCCTATGAGAGCTGGATGGATGATGCCAAGTTTACGGTGACTACACAGAAAGGTACTTACAATCCCGATTGTATCGAGAATGTTTGTGGTACCGAAGAGGTTTGCGACATTCCCTACCTAAGCAGTCCGCTTACAGTAGATCCTCTATGGACTGCGGTAACTCCTGTTTTGGTTGACATTGATCCTATCAGGGCACTCAAGACCAAGCTCTACTATCCTGTAAATGTTACCAGATCTGTTGAGTCCTATCTCGAGAACCAGGATGCTCTTGCGCTTTTGGGTACACTCAATCAACCCAACTTTACTGTGGCAAGCATTAAGATTGGCGGTTGGGCATCTCCTGAGGCTACGGTAGCTTACAACCAGAAACTTTCTGAGAAACGTGCTGCTACCCTCAAGGGCATCATCGCAGGAAAATACAACTTCCCCGAGAGCGTTTACTCAGTATCGGGTAATGGTGAGTACTGGGACGATGTGATCAACTTCATCGCAACTACCGATGATCCTACCGTAAAATCTTCAAAGGATGAACTCGAAGCTGCCATAGCTAACAATGCCAATCTTGACGCCAGAGAGGCTGCTATGAGAAGAGTAGACAGGGGCAGACCCTATAAGGTTATCTTCGATGCAGTTTACCCCAGGTCACGTTTTGCAGACTGTGTGGTTTCATACCAACTCAGGGGCTTCAACAGAGAGCATGCGATGGTAGTTTTCAGAACTGATCCTTATCAACTCACGGAGAATGACTACATCCAGCTTCTTGCAGTTAATCCCGACCCCGTAGTACTCGAAAAGGCCGTAGAGATTTATGACAACGAAAGTCTCTATGCAATTGCTGCAAAGGCTGAAGCCGATGCCGGTAATTACGATCAGGCCATCAAATACTACCAGAAGGCAGGTGATTCCAAGGAAGTGATGAATAACATTGCTTGCTGCTACCTCCTAAAGGGTGATGCCAAGAATGCTGAGAAGTATCTTGAGAAGGCCAAGGGTCTGGATGTTTATGAAGGCAACCAAAACGAATTGAGAAAAGTAGTTTTGAACAACAAGTACTTCAAGTAACGGGTTCAATTCTCAATTTCGAGTGAGTTATGCTGCCCGGCACATTGTCGGGCAGCATTTTTTTGATACTATATTGTCAAACTGCAATTATTTCGTACATTTGCAACTCCAAGGCGAAAGCCGCATTACCTGCTCAGGTGGTGGAATAGGTAGACACGCAGGACTTAAAATCCTGTGGGCAGTAATGCCCGTACGGGTTCGATTCCCGTCCCGAGCACAAAGTCCCGTAAGAAACTCCTTACGGGACTTTCTGTTTTTATTGATAGTGAAAAACTATTTGAATAGCTTCTTGCAAAGCGTGGGGATGTCGGAAATTGGGATGACGGTGATGCCTCCTTTGGGACGCTTTGCAAAAGAACTTTCCTTGTTGTATGAAGAGATGAAAATCACTTCAAATCCGAGTTTCTCGGCCTCGGCAATGCGTCTTTCCACCTGACTGACCGGCCGAATTTCACCACTTAACCCAACTTCCGCTGCAAAACAGATCTTCGGACTGATATGTAGATCAAAATTGGAGGAGAGAATTGCTGCAACTATCGCCAAATCACAAGCAGGGTCACTTACTCTCAATCCTCCGGCAATATTTAGAAAGACATCCTTGGCTGCAAGCCTAAATCCGGCACGTTTCTCCAGCACGGCGAGCAGCATATTGAGCCGACGCACATCAAATCCGGTGGTTGAGCGTTGTGGAGTGCCGTAGGCAGCCGTACTTACCAATGATTGTATTTCAATGAGAAAGGGTCTTGTACCATCCATCATGGCGCTAACTGCCACACCGCTCAAATCATCTTTGTGCATAGGCATAAGTATCTCGGAGGGGTTGGAGACTTCCCTTAGTCCGCTGCCGGTCATCTCAAAAACTGCAAGTTCATCGGTAGATCCGAAACGGTTTTTGATGCTGCGGAGTATACGATAGGCACCCTTTGTATCGCCCTCGAAAAGCAGCACTACATCCACTATGTGCTCCAGAATCTTCGGACCCGCAATAGCACCGTCTTTTGTTATATGCCCTATCAGGATCACCGGTACATTGCTCTCTTTGGCGTAGCGCAGCAATACTGAGGCGCACTCCCTAACCTGCGAAACGCTGCCTGCAGAGGATTCTATACTCTGACTATAGATAGTTTGAATGGAGTCGATTATCAGCAAAGAGGGATTCACTTCCCGGGCCTGTAACAGTATGTTTTCCAGCAGAGTTTCCCCCAGCACATAGCATTGAGAGTCATCTCCCTGTAATCTTTGAGCGCGGAGTTTGATTTGTACGGGACTCTCCTCTCCTGAGACATAAAGGGTTCTAAGGCCTGGTGCATGGAGCGGAATCTGTAAAGAGAGAGTGGACTTTCCGATGCCGGGCTCACCTCCAATTAGTATCATGGAGCCTTGTACCATACCCCCTCCAAGTATCCTATCCAGTTCCCCATTTCCTATGGAAAATCTCTGTTCCTCGTCAAATGTGATTCCGGTCAGCAGCTGAGGACGCGCTTCCTGTATTTGCAGGAAAGCGCGGTTGTGTCCGGAAGCTCCACCTCCCGTACCGGCCGGGCGTTTTGGCTCCTCTATCATAGTGTTCCATTCGCCACAAGCGGGGCAGCGCCCCATCCATTTTGGACTTTCATTACCGCAGGAACTGCAGAACCATGCTGATTTTGTCTTTGCCATGATGCAAAGATAATAAATCACTAAAAAATCTCGAACATACCTTAATATTATCTGACGAATAATTATATTTTTCCTATTTTTGCGAACAAACCAAAAACCTCAAAAAAAGTGATCAGTTTCAATATCGAATACAAGACCCATTTCGGTCAACAATTATATGTTGCGGGGTCAATCCCCGAACTGGGAGAGTGGGATTATTTCCGTGCGCTTCCTATGGCATATTCTGATGGTGGAAATTGGAAGGCTAATATCAAAACCCCTTCAGGCACTTTTTCATACAAATATATATTAAAGAGTCCTTCGGGTATTTTGGTTGAGGTGGGTGAGCCCAGAACTATTTCAGCAGGCAGTCGCTCAGGTAATATCTCACTGTACGATATGTGGCAGGGCAGCAGCGACCATTCCGCTTTTCTTTCAGCCCCGTTTGAAAATGTTTTTTACAGGAGAAAGAGCTTGGAGACTCCAGTCGAAACGGACTTTGCGAAGGAAGTGGTTATCAGTGTGACAGCACCATTGGTGCACTCAGACGACTCCATATCCATTTGCGGAGAGTGCGATGCACTTGGTAACTGGAATCCGCTCAAGGCTTTGCCTATGCGCCCTCGCCCCGGGTGCAGATGGGAGGTTGCTTTGGATGCATCCCTACTGCCCAAATTGGTGAGGTTCAAATTCATCAAAATCATAGGAGATACTGCCTCTATATGGGAATATTGTGATGACAGGGTACTCGAGATTCCTCTTTTGAAAAAGAATGATTCCGTCCGTTATGAGTGCGGTGTTACTACCTTTCCGCCACGTACCCCACGTTTTGCAGGAGTGGCAGTTCCGATTTTTTCCCTGCGTAGCGAAGAGGGTTTTGGCATAGGTGATTTCACCGATATACGTAAGTTGGTGGATTGGGCCACTATCACCCAGCAGAGTATTATCCAACTGCTACCTATCAATGATACCTGGTCTACGGGTACCTGGACTGACTCTTATCCCTATTCGGGTATCTCCATAATGGCTTTGCATCCCATATATATCAATCCGACTCTTCTTGGGAAGGTAGAGGATGCCGGCAAGGCAAAGAAGTTTGAATCCGAGCGAAAGAGCCTCAATGCTCTCGATAGTCTCGATTATGAACGGGTTCTGCGTCTGAAGGATGCCTGGTGTCGTACGCTTTTCGAGCAGGATGGCGGTGCATTTATGGAGGATCCCGGATTTAAGGAGTTTTTTGAGGCTAATCAGGAATGGCTCTTACCCTATGCAGCCTTCTGCATTTTGAGGGATAAGTATGATACTGCCGACTTTTCCCGCTGGGGAAAATATTCCGATTATGATCTTAAAAAGGTAAATACTCTTTGGAAAAACGTGCGCTCCGGCAGTAAAATGAGATATTATGTCTACTTGCAGTATCACCTCCATTTACAGATGCTGGATGCCCGTGACTATGCCCATTCCAGTGGTATTGCCATAAAAGGAGACATTCCCATAGGCATTACTCCCCAGAGTGTTGAAGCGTGGAGTGAGCCACATTATTTCAATATGGATGCCCAGGCAGGTGCTCCGCCTGATGATTTTTCAGTTAAAGGACAGAACTGGGGTTTCCCTACTTACAATTGGAAGAGGATGGGAGAGGATGGCTACATCTGGTGGAAGAGACGTTTTGCAAAGATGGCGGAATACTTCGATGCATATCGTATAGACCATGTTCTTGGTTTTTTCAGGATATGGGAGGTGCCATCCAATCAGGTACTCGGCCTTATGGGGCATTTCAACCCGGCCATGCCATACTCCTATGAAGATATGATATCGCGTGGATTCGATTTCAAATATGACCGCCACGCCACTCCCTATATCCGCTACTATATGCTCAGAGAAATGTTTGGGGATAGGTGTCCGATGGTGCAGGAGACATTTCTCGACTCAAATGAACTGGATGTTTTCACTCTCAAACCGGAATTTTCCAACCAAAAGCTTATTGAAGCCTGGTTTGACGGTAAAGAGGATGATGGGCTGAAGGATGGCATAATGGCACTTGCCGGAGAGGTACTCTTTGTGGAGGATCCCAATAATTTCGGATGTTTCCATCCGAGAATATCTGCCCAGTATACTTACAGTTATCAGGCACTTTCCGAAGAGGAAAAATCGGCATTCAACCACCTCTATGATGAATTTTTCTATAAAAGACACAATTCATTCTGGCAAGAGGCGGCCATGCGCAGATTGCCTCAACTGATTACGGCCACCAATATGCTCACTTGTGCAGAGGATCTCGGTATGATTCCTGCCTGCGTGCCTCCGGTGCTCGAGCAGCTCAAGATACTTACTCTGGAAATTCAAAGAATGCCCAAGGAGGTAGGTGTTATTCTGGGCAATCCGGCTTACTATCCCTATCTCTCGGTATGTACCACCGGCACACACGATACCAGTACGCTCAGAGGGTGGTGGATAGAGAGGTACGGAGAAGATTGTCCCAGCCATCATTGTGAAGATATAGTGGATAGCCACCTCAACTCCCCGGCAATGCTTACCATTCTGCCGCTACAGGATTGGTTCTCCCTGGATGACACTCTGCGTGTAGAAGATCCGGAGAGTGAGCGTATCAATATTCCCGCAAATCCTAAGCATTACTGGCGATAT
Organism: Bacteroidales bacterium UBA1392; assembly: GCA_002305275.1. Classification (GTDB taxonomy): domain Bacteria; phylum Bacteroidota; class Bacteroidia; order Bacteroidales; family UBA932; genus Cacconaster. Next base: position 58,526 of record DBQO01000046.1, read on the forward strand.
AGGATGCATATTACCCTCGAGGAGCTTTTTTCCAAATCGCAATTTAATTCACACATAGCACATAAAGTGATCCTCAGCGGTCGCTCGGAAAGATAATCATCACACACAACTATGACAAAAATCACTTCTACTGAAAAGAAAACCCGTAAGAAACTTGCCATTCACTGGCAGATCCTTATAGGAATCGGCCTCGGTGTCGTTTTCGGCATCGTAATGACAAAATTCATCCCTTACGAAGCATGGTCCCCCTACATAAAATGGGCAGGGGATATGTTCCTAAGAGGTCTGAATATGATTGTAATTCCTCTGGTTTTTTCATCCATTGCCCTCGGGGTAGCCGGAATGGGAGATTCCAAGGCTCTTGGGCGTATTGCAGGCAAAACATTTGCGTTTTATATAGTCACTACGCTAATTGCTGCTACTATCGGATTGACACTGGTCAATATAGTCAAACCCGGAGTTGGAGCCGACCTTAAACTCACCGAGAACGTTACTGAACTGGCAGGTACTCAGGTCTCGTTTATCGATCAGATCGTTCACATAGTACCTGCAAATATTTTCGAGTCGTTGAGTACGGGCAATCTGCTTTCCATCATCTTTTTTGCCATAATTTTCGGTTTTTTCATCAATATGGTGGACCAGAAACAGCAGACAACCCTCAAGGACATCCTGCAGGCAATCTATGATGTGATAATGAAGATTACGCTCTTTATCATAAAGCTCGCTCCTTACGGAGTTTTTGCCATAGTAGCAAATGTTGTAGGTAAGCAGGCAGGAGATACAAAAGCCCTGCTGGATATTGCAGGCAGCCTGGGAATATTTGTACTGATAGTCTGGGTTGGCTTGATCATTCATGGAGGAATAGTGCTTCCCACACTTGTAAGGGTGCTCGGCAAGGCTAATCCATGGAAACATATTTCCAAGGTTTCAACAGCTCTTCTTACGGCATTTTCTACCTGTTCTTCAGGTGCGGCCCTACCCTTCAATATACGTGATACTCAAAAATGTGGTGTTTCCAATAAGATTGCCAGCTTCGCACTTCCTCTGGGCGCCACTGTAAACATGAACGGTACCGCTCTTTACGAGTGCGTTGCAGCGATATTCATTGCACAGGCTTACGGCATAGAGCTGACTATAATGCAACAGGTAATATTAGTCTTTACCTCTCTGATGGCTGCTATCGGTGCTGCCGGTATCCCCATGGCGGGCTTGGTGATGCTCACCATCGTACTCAACGTGGTAGGTCTGCCTCTTGAAGGTATCGGACTTGTATTGGCCGTTGAGCAGCTTTGCGATATGCCCCGCACAATGATAAACACATACGGCGATACCTGCGGTGCTGTAATCGTGGCCAGAAGCGAAGGCGAAGAACTTACGATTTAGAACAAACCGTGTAACTGCGCATCAATCCTATCGGTAATGGTGCGAAAATGAATAGGATTCTCCTGAAAATTGAGGTTATCCACATCAATTATCAGGAGATTTCCATCTTTATATCCCTCAATCCACTTTTCATAGCGTTCGTTAAGGCCTTTCAGATAGTCGAGACGGATGCTGCTTTCATATTCGCGTCCACGTTTCTGAATATTGTTGACCAGGTTGGGAATGCTTGAACGGAGATAAATCAATAGGTCGGGAGCTTTTACAAGTGACACCATTAGTGAAAAGAGCGACGCATAGTTGTCGTAGTCGCGTGTTGCCATCAGCCCCATTGAATGGAGATTGGGGGCAAAAATACGGGCATCCTCGTATATACTGCGGTCCTGTATAATTACATCGTTGGATTTGCTTATCTCCACGACATCGAGAAATCTTTTATTGAGAAAATAAATCTGGATGTTGAACGACCAGCGTTCCATATCATTGTAGAAATCTACAAGGTAGGGATTGTAATCCACGGACTCATATTTTGGCGTCCAGCCATAGTGTTCGGCAAGCATCCTTGTGAGCGTGGTCTTGCCACTTCCGATATTTCCTGCAATAGCGATGTGCATAGCTCCTGATAAAATTGCGTTATTGACAAAAATACGAACTCTTTTTCGTATTTTTGCAATTATTTCTATAAATCTCTGATTATGGTCAATTATAAATGTTTTTATTTTAATGATTTGAGAGTCGCATGTTATCTTGTGTGGGATGATACCCTTGAATGTGTTATAATAGACCCGGGATGCAAGGATGACAATGAATTGGGACGTATGGAGAAGTTCGTCGAGGAAAATTCCCTCATTCCTGTTAAAATCCTTCTAACCCACGGCCATTTTGATCATGTCATGGGGGTGCAAAGAGTTGCTGAAAGATGGGATCTCAAAGCTTATATTCATCCTAATGATAGAAATTTCGCCCTCTCGGCCCATGAGACCAGCAGCTATTTCGGTTGGAATATGAAGCCCGTTACCTGTGAATTATTAAATATCTCCGATAATTCCACTATAGAATTCGGTACCACTAAACTAAAAGTGATTCATACTCCCGGCCATACCCAGGGCTGCGTCTGCTACCATTATAAAAAGCAGAAACTCCTCTTTTGTGGCGACACCCTATTTGCGGGCAGCATAGGACGCACAGATCTCCCGGGTGGCAATTATGACCAATTAATAGACAGTATTACTCATAAACTCCTCTCTCTGGATAGTGCTACGAAGGTAATGCCCGGTCATGGCCCTGAGACTACCATCGGATACGAATACTCCACAAACCCTTTCCTAAGCTGACGACATGGGAGGAGGCACCGACCATATTGAAATTACCGGTGCGAGGGTTCACAATCTGAAGAACATTGATTTGTCAATTCCGCGCGACCGACTAGTCGTGGTAACAGGACTCTCCGGCAGTGGCAAATCTTCCCTTGCATTTGATACCATCTATGCTGAGGGGCAGCGTCGCTATATGGAGACCCTGTCAGCCTATGCGCGTCAGTTTATCGGAATTCTAGAGAGACCCGATGTTGAGGATATCAAAGGTCTCAGCCCTATAATTGCCATTGAGCAGAAGACTACCGGCCGTAATCCCCGTTCGACAGTTGGAACCATAACTGAAATATATGATTTTTTCCGTCTCCTATATGCCCGTGCAGCGGATGCATTTTCACCGGAGAGTGGAAAAAAGATGGTCCGCTATACGGATGAACAGATAACCGACCTTATTATTGAATCTCACAAAGGAGAGAAAATCCTCTTGCTGGCTCCCCTTGTAAAGGGACGCAAAGGTCACTATAAGGAGCTATTTGAACAACTCATCCGAAAAGGGTACAGTCAGGTGCGGATAGACGGAGAGATCAAATGGCTCTCCGATGTCAAGCCACTCGATCGTTACAAGGTGCATTTTGTTGAACTGGTGGTGGACAAATTAATCCCCCGCGAAGAGGAGCGCAAGCGTATCAGAGAATCGGTACTTACAGCACTCCATCAGGGCAAGGGTTCTCTGGCCATTGTCAGACTGGAGGATGACTCCATAGAGCATCTGAGCCGTAATCTTATTTGCCCTGAGAGCGGACTGTCATTTGCAACCCCGGCCCCCCATACCTTTTCATTCAATTCGCCACAGGGAGCCTGTCCGCACTGTAAGGGTTTGGGTACTATCGCTACAGTCGATATCAGCAAGATAATTCCGGATCCTTCAAAATCCATAGCCTCCGGGGGCATCGAGAGTGTTGGGATACTTAGGGACAACACTACCTTCAGGTATTTGGAGGCGATTGCTCTAAAATATGGCTTCTCGCTGCATGATCCCATCAGCACCATTTCGGAAGATGCATTAAATCTTATTCTTTACGGTTCGGATGAGCTCTTGAGGATAGGGAAAGGCTCAGATATGGAAATGGCCTCATTCCAGGGAGTGATAGCGCTGATTTATCATAATGATGAGGAGAGCGATAAGGTATGGGACAAGAAAGAACTCTTTGTGGATGAAATGGTCTGTCCGGTGTGCAATGGTACGCGCCTGAAGAGCGAGTCGCTCTGCTTCCGCATCGATGACAAGAATATTGCACAAGTGGCCGGAATGGAGATTGATACTCTCTATGAATGGGTTAGTGAACTCCACTTGAAACTCTCTCCGAGGCAGCGTCTAATAGCTGAAGACATTCTAAAGGAGCTCAAAGAGCGAATAGGCTTTTTAAAGGAAGTTGGACTGGACTATCTTTCGCTCGACCGTACCACACGATCACTTAGTGGCGGAGAAAGCCAGCGTATAAGACTTGCGACACAGATAGGCTCCAAACTGGTCAATGTGTTATATATCCTCGATGAGCCCAGCATTGGTCTGCATCAGAGAGATAATCTAAAGCTCATCAACTCATTAAAGGCCCTCCGTGATGAAGGTAACTCGGTAATGGTGGTGGAGCACGATCAGCAAATGATGGAAAATGCAGATTGGCTGATAGATCTTGGCCCCGGTGCGGGAGAGAAGGGTGGAGAGTTACTATACAATGGTCCTCCGGAAGATATTGCTTCATGTAATTGCCAAAGTCCCACAATCGACTACCTTCTCGGACATAAATCCATAGAGATCCCCTCCGTTCGCCTGAAAGGCAACGGTAAATATATCACTCTTGAGGGAGCAACCGGAAATAATTTAAAAAATGTCACATTGAATCTGCCTCTAGGTCTCTTTGTGGGCATTAGCGGAGTCAGTGGCAGTGGAAAATCCTCGCTTATCAATGAGACACTGATGCCTATTCTCAGTAATCACTTCTATAGATCAAAATACAAGGTACTTCCATATAAATCGATCCGTGGGATTGAAAATATAGATAAGATTATCGAGATAGACCAGGCTCCGATAGGGCGCTCGCCACGAAGCAATCCGGCCACTTATACAAATGTTTTTACCGATATAAGAAAGCTATTCGGGGAGACGCCCGATGCCAAAATCAGGGGATTTAAGGCTAACAGATTCTCTTTTAACGTAAAGGGAGGACGCTGTGAGGTTTGCAAAGGAGCCGGAGTACAGGTGATAGAGATGAACTTCCTGCCCCCTGCTTATGTTACTTGCAAAGAGTGTAACGGACTCCGCTATAAACCGGATACACTTGCGGTTAAATATAAGGGCAAAAGCATCAACGATGTCCTCAATATGACTATTTCCCAGGCTTGTCTCTTTTTTGAAGCAATACCTTCCATATTGCAGAGACTTCGTACTCTGGAGGATGTTGGACTCGGATACCTCAAGTTAGGACAGCAGAGTACCACCCTAAGCGGTGGGGAGAGCCAGCGTTTGAAACTCTCTGCTGAACTTGCGCGCAGAGATACCGGCAATACCCTCTATATTCTGGATGAGCCTACTACCGGACTTCATTTCGAAGATATAAAAGTCCTGCTTAGAGTACTTAGACGGCTGGTAGATCAGGGAAATACGGTGGTTATTATCGAACACAATCTTGATGTGCTCAAATCGGTGGATTATCTGATAGATCTTGGCCCGGAAGGGGGTAAGGGGGGAGGCTATGTCATTGCCGAAGGGACTCCCGAGCAGGTAGCGCTTTGTGAGGACTCCTATACCGGTGGCTACCTTCGTGGGGTTCTCGGAGTAAAATAATCCTTTGTCAGCGTGGCCTGAGCCATACTGCGGGGTTCTGTTTTGTAGTCCCCTTCCAGATCTGGAAATGAATTTCCGAGGTATTACCCTCTTCATTAAGGATACCTATAGGCTCTCCCGTAGCTACTTTATCACCCGTTTTTACATTCACCTTTTTAAGTTTACAGTAGAATGTAAAGTAAGTTCCATGCTGGATAAGGATGCATTGATTGTAGCCCGGCATCATTATGATCTGCTTGACAACTCCGTCAAAAACACAAAGTACTTCGGCATTTTTTGAAGTGGAGATGTCTATACCGTTATTTTCAGGTAGTTTGAGGTTCTTATAGACAGGGTGGTAATGGACTCCGAATTTACCTATCACAACTCCTTTGGCCACAGGCCAGGGCAGTTTGCCTTTGTTTTGCTCGAACATACCTGAAAGGGTGTAATCAATGGGGGTTTTCTCCTTTTCTTGAGTTTTGACGGCCTTGCTGAGTATGCTCTCTATTTCGCGGTTGAGTTTTTCAACTTGTTGGCGTTTCCTCTCCAGCTCGCGCATTTGTTGTTTGCGGCTTTTGGCAAGGTTGTCCGCCACCTGCCGACTGATGTTCTCCTCACTGAGCAGTTGTTTGTACTCCAGCTCACGTTCAGCACGGGTGACCTCAGCTTCCTTTTTCATGTTCTGGAGTTGGGCTTTCTCCATTTCAAGTTGTGCCTGTTTCTCTTTGATTTTAACTCCCTGTGCATTGACCACTCCGGAGAGGTTTTTCAGGTATGAAAACCTTCGATACCCCTGTCCTATGCTTTCGCTGGCAAATAGATACATAAACCAGACCTTTGTGTCGCGGTTTTTGTAGGTATTTCGTACAAGACGTGCGTAATAGCTTTCGAGAGTATCTATTTCGCGTTGGAGAGTTTGTATGGAGCGGCTCTTTTCATTTATTTTGCGACCTATCTCTACGATTTCCTTGTCTATACCCTCTATGATGGCCTTTCGGTTGGATATTTTTCTGGTTATGAGGGTAAGCTCTAAGGTGCTGGCTTTTTCCTTTGAGAGGATCTCCTTAAGTTGCTTATTGATAAACTCAATCTCTTCTTCAAGCCGCTTTTTCTGCTCTGACTGGCGTGAGATATCCTGTGCGGAGAGGCTCAGAGAGGGGAGTAGAATTATGAGTATTAGCAGGAGACGTTTCATGGTTATCTGCCGATTTCTGCCTTCTTAACTTTGATTTTCTCCTCTATGCCGAGGGTGTCATCGAGCGCTTTTGCCTGATTCCAATAGACAAAGGCAAGATCATACTCTTTGAGTTCAAATAGCACGTCACCGTAGTGATCCAGGATTACGGCACTCTCCTTGCCTCCGTAGAGCATGGCGTGTTTAAATATTGCCTTAGCTTCGACATTCTGTCCGAGAAGGTGTAAAATCCAGGCGTATGTATCGAGATAGGTGGGGTTATCCGGTTCCTGTTTGATGGTAATTTCGCTCATAGCCTTCGCCTTTTTGAGGCTTTTACCTTCCAGAGCGAGGTAGTATGCATAATTGTTGAGGGTCGGAGCATAGTTCGGATTGGTCTTGAGTACCTTTTTGTAATGCTTATAGGCATTTTTGCTATCTCCCTTCTGGTGATAAAGATCGCCCAGCATTGAGTTGGTGAAGACAATTATGGCACTATCTTTCGGTGCCGAAGATGCTATAAGTTTGAAGTCCTTTATGGCCAAATCAAACTCTTCCCTCAGGCTATAGGCTATACCTCGGAGCTGCACTATGTCGGAATTGTAGCCGAAACGCTCCAAAGTGCGGTCACATGCAGGGATCAGTTCGTCCCACAGTTTCTGGTAGTAGAGCATCATCAGGTACTGTAAGGCAGCCTCAGGATTATCAGGGTGATTTTCCGAATTCTGCTTCATAAGTTCGATGGCATAGTGGGTTTTATCCATTCTGTAGAAAAAGACTCCGGCCATAGTGGTGATTGCCTCATCTTTAGGATGTGTCGTGTATGCCTCGAGTACCATCTGTTCTGTCTCCTCCGGGAATGCCATTACAAATTGTGCAGACTCGGTCAGTTTGTTGAGGTATTCGGACTTGAGGCGGGGAGAGATGGCAGGATCCTTCATAAAGATACCCATATCCTCAAAATATCGCTCATATTGTCTGAGTGCCTGAAAAACATGTGCACGACCATAATAGGCCGGAGAATATCCCTGATCTATATCTATGGCCTGGTTGTAATAGAAGAGCGACAGAGAGTCGTTATAGAGTGAGGCATAGCGATCGCCGAGCATTGTGGCCATTCTCGGACTTTGACACTCCTTATAATAACTCTCAAGATAATCGTAGAGTTCTTTGTCGGTATACTTTCCCTGTTTACTCATAAGGTCCATTCTGGTCATACCTATCATCTCGGTTTTACCCATCTTCCCCTCTATTTTGTCGAGTGTGGCAAGAGCCTTCGTGATATCATTCTGGCTGAGAAATGCATTGATTGCCGTAAAATAGAGCTCACTCTTTTTGGGAAAGGCCTCAATCAGCTCTTCAAGCAGCAGAGTAGTAAGCTCCATCCTATCCGTTTCAGCATAAAATAGAGCAAGGGAATATTTATACCAATAGTTGTTTGGATCAATGGCGAGAGCCTTCTTGAATTCTTCTTCCGCTTTCATATGACTGTTCGCGTTCGCAGAATAGATCATCGCCAGATAAAAGTGGGCAGCATCGTTATCGGGGTTTGCCTTTATCTCGTTTACAAAAAGGGTATGAGCCTGAGCTATTTCACCCTTTTGATAGGCTTGCAATGCATCAAGGTAGGTGTGTGATTGTGCTGCGCACAGAAAATTAACGACTGTTAAAGCAAAAATTATTAGAATTTTTTTCATCTTTCTCACATTCCTTTATATTTTTACAATATGCAAAATTAAGTATAAATGTTCAAACAAAAATCACTCCAAAAATATTTTGCACCTGATGCAACATTTTGTGCTATTTTTGCATCTATATAATGAAACAGTCAATGAAGAAGCAGTCGGCTTTAACTGATACTGATTTAAATGATCTCATACAGAGGTGTTTGAAAAGGGATGTAGTGGCTCAGAAGCGCTTGTACAACACTTACGCGCCAAAGATGCTGGCTTTATCCATCAGGTATATGGGCGATAGCGAAGCGGGGATGGATGTCTTGCAGGACGGCTTTGTTACAGTTTTTTCAAAGCTCCGTACTTACAAGGGTGAAGGTTCTTTTGAAGGTTGGATGAGAAAGATTTTTGTCAATGAAGCCTTGATGGCGCTTCGTAAAAATGACGCCCTCAGGTATGCAGACAAGATTGACAACATTCCTGCGGCATTTATGATGGAAAGTAGTGAAGATGCCGTTTCCAGGATGGGAGCGAAAGAGCTCACAGCTCTCATTGAAAGTATGCCTCCGGGCTACCGCGCGGTTTTCAATCTCACCATTGACGGTTTTCAACACGACGAGATCGCCCGGATGCTGGGCATATCTTCAGCATCATCGAGGTCGCAACTCTCAAGAGCCAGGGAATGGCTGCAGAAAAGGATTGAAGAATTATATTGAATGAACGAAAAAGATCTATACGAACTATTACGGGAAAAGCTTGATGCCAGCGTTGAGATGCCTGATGCATCCATTTGGGATGGTATTCGTAGCAAGATGGCACGCCGTCACAGGATGATGGTGGTGCGCCGTGTTTCGTTCATTTCGGTTGCAGCAGCAGCGGTACTTGCTGCCGGATTATTTATATTTAGGGGAGATGAGATTTCTACACTTCCTTCCCTCCCTTCGGCCATTGCAGAGACCACTATCCCTGATACCGAAATCCCGGCTGATCGGGAAATAAGACCAATGGCCGAACAAGTTGCCGACCTTACCCCATCGGGAGCAGTTGCTCAGCATACAAAACCTGTTGCCCGTACTGCAACACCGGTTGCAGATAAACTTTCTGTGACTACAGTTGACAAGGTTGCTGAGGAGAAAGTTGTTGCCGATGTAGTTGTATCAGACAACGAAGTGTTGGCAGAGCAGGTAGTTGTACAGGACGATAAGCCTGTTTCGGATCCTGTAGTCCGTGAATGGGACGAAAAAGATCTCGACAGGATTCTCGGTCAAGAAAAGCCTGTGCGCCGTATTTCTAAGAACACATCATTACTCGCTATATCTTCCAATATTTCACAAGTTGCATCGAAGGATGGAATATTTGCCGACCTTGGGCCGAGATATGCTCCGTCAGAATTGGGCACTCCTATTGAGTTCCAGAGCATTATCCCCTTTGATGATGATCCGCAGTTTGACATTCCGCTGTCGTTCAGTCTCCAGTTTAAACAAGCCATAGTGCCGAGATTATATATCGGATCAGGCCTTGTCTACACTTACCTTCATTCGCAGTATAGTGCCATGATAAATCTGGAGAGGCATCCAAATGTCTCTAGCCAGCTCCATTACCTTGGCATTCCACTGAATATCTCCTACAATTTTGTCGACCGTCCGAGGTTTGACGCATTTGTATCGGTAGGAGGTATGGTTGATAAGTGTATAATGAGGCGCTATGTTTATGGCAGCACGGATAGACGAGAAAAAGTTGACGGCGTACAGTGGTCGGTAAACTTGGGTCTGGGTGCGGAATACTGGTTTGTCAAACATGTAGGTATCGCATTCAAGCCCTCATTGGCCTATTATTTTGATAATAATCAGCCGCTTAGCATACGTACCCAGCAGCCGATACAGTTCAATCTGGAGTTGGGCTTGAGATTCAGGATGTAGCGTCATAACCTATATACATAAATAATAGAGAAGCGATCCTCAAAGGTCGCTTTTCTATTTACTCTTCATATAGCAGATAAGGTCGTCTTTGTTCTTTGAAAGAGGCGACATCTTCGGCCCACATCGCCTTAATCTCTTCAGCAGAAGCTCCCGACATTATCATCTTTCTGACATAATCACGGCCAATAAGAAGTTCAAAGAATGAACGGAAGAAGTGTGAGTCGAGATTGAGATTGCGGTATGCATCTATGACATATTCAAGGTTGAGACCTGCGGCATTGATTTGCTCAATCGATGGCTCAGTGCGAAGGTCTACGCCGAAGCACTCCCTGTCGAGTTGAGGAGGATTCTTTGCTCCATCCACGCTGCGCGGTGTAAATGAATATTTGTATCCCTTCATATTTGGGTGTCCGTACATCTGGAAAGCCTTATCGGTACCACGTCCGAGACTTACGGGAGTGGCCTCGAAATAGCACATAGAGGGGTATAGATATATGGAACGCATATCAGGAAGGTTGGGTGAAGGTTTTACCGGAAGAGAATAGCGTGATTGATGAGTATAATTTTGACATTTAATGACGGTAAGATCGCATTGTATGCCATCAGGCAGCCATTTCTCACCATTTATCATCATACCAATCTCTCCGAGAGTCATACCGTGAACTACAGGTATGGGTAGAAAGCCTACGGTAGATTTGTATTGCATGTCGAGGATGGGACCGTCTACATAGAATCCGAGCGGATTGGGCCTATCCATTATGATCATCTTCTTGCCATTTTTGGCGCATACCTCCATTGTTTTCGTCATGGTAGTGACATAGGTGTAGAATCGGCAGCCGACATCCTGAAGGTCAAAAACCATAACCTCGATCTCATCCATTGTTTCCTGTGTGGGATAGCCCCCTTTGCCGTTATATAGTGAACGGATGGGTATACCGGTCTTCTCATCGACTGAACTGCTCACCAGTTCGCCGGCGTCAGCATTGCCTCTGAAACCATGTTCAGGGGAGAGAATTAAAACCACGTTAACTCCATGTGAGAGGAGGGTGTCCAGCAGATGAGTTCCGTTGGAGAGTATGCCTGTCTGGTTGGAGAGCAGACCTACCTTCTTCCCCTCCAGCAAAGGCAAATATTCGTCAAGTGACTCGGCGCCCACCAGAATCTGCTCTTGAGGCAGATCCGTCACCGTTTCATCATTCTGACCTTTTGGGGAGCATTGGCAAATAGAGACTGCAAGCAAAATTGCTGCAATTGAGAAAAGAAATCGTCTCATAGTAAAATGGTATTAGAATTTTAGAATAATAGTCTTCTCGTATCAGCGTCATCCACAAGAATATTGACCTTGAGGGTCTCCTCCGGCAGAAGTTCCTCTATCATCTCGGGCCACTCGATAAAGCAATAATCACCCGAATCGAAATACTCAAAAAGGCCAATGTCTACCGCTTCGGACAAGCGGTTGATACGGTAAAAGTCGAAATGATAAAAACGATTCCCTTCCGCATCTGCATATTCGTTGACAATTGTGAAAGTGGGACTGTTGACTACATCCAACACTCCCAGTTGACGGCATAGGGCAGTAATGAATGTGGTTTTGCCCGCCCCCATTGAGCCGTAAAAAGCGATTATCCTGCTTTCACCCGCCTTTTCGAGAAAAACGCGTGCAGCTCTCTGAAGGTCTCCGGTACCGTTGATGATAATCTCAATCATAAAAATTGCCTCTGTCCAGATTGCGAAATTGTATCGCTTCGCTGATATGCTGCAAAGATATAAAATTATCGCCATCAATATCTGCAATGGTACGGGACAATTTGAGGATACGGCTATAGGAGCGGGCCGACAGATTGAGCCGGTTAATTACATCCCTTAGAAAGCGTTTCTGTTCGGTGCTTACCTTGCAGAAGTTGTTGAGTTGCCGCACGTTCATCTGGGAATTTGTGAATATCCCTTCGCCACTGAAGCGTTCGTACTGTATTTGCCGTGCTGCCATTACCCTTGCGGCAATAGCTTCGCTGGTTTCTTCTTCACCCTCTGCAATGAGATCGTCTCCGCTGACCGCTTTGACAAAAATATGCATATCGAGGCGATCCATCATTGGTCCCGAAATGCGGGACATATAGCGCATCACGGCCGATTGTGTGCAGGTGCATTTGTGCGAATCGTCACCATAGTAACCACATGGACAGGGGTTCATTGAGGCTATCAACATAAAAGATGCCGGAAATTCAACTTTATAGCGAGCTCTGGAGATGGTGACTTTGCCGTCCTCAAGGGGCTGGCGCAGTGCATCCAGTATTATCTTGCTGAACTGCGCCATCTCGTCGAGGTACAATATGCCGTTATGGGCAAGAGAAACTTCCCCAGGAGAGGCGTTTTGTCCACCACCTATAAGCGATACGAGGCTGGCGCTATGGTGCGGACTCCTAAAAGGACGCTCCAGCATCAACCCCCGTCTGCCCGTAGAATTACCTGAAATAGAGTAGATCTTGCTGGTCTCTATGGACTCATCCCTGCTCATTTGTGGCAGTATCGAAGGTAGACAGGAGGCCATGAAGGTCTTACCACTGCCGGGTGTGCCTACCAGCAGGAGATTATGGCCACCGGCAGCAGCGATTTCGAGCCCCCTTTTAGCCATCCTTTGCCCCTTTACATTCTTAAAATCCTCAGCATAATGGGGTCGCCTGGATGTTTCCGGGTCGCGTACCACCAGCAGATGGGGGCAGTTATCTCCGCGCAGTATCTCCAATACCTCACTTAGCATACTTACGCCATATATGTCAATTCCCTCTACATCGGCAGCTTCCAAGGCAGATTCCTTCGGAAAAATACACCCTTTGAATCCCATTTCGCGGGCGTGTTCTGCAATGGGAAGTGCACCGGTCACATTGCGGATGCGACCGTCCAGCGAGAGTTCACCGAGCATGATATATTTGCTGCATCCGGGTAGATATGCCTGTTCCGACACCGCCAGCAGTCCGATTGCGATAGCCAGATCGTATGATGAACCCTCTTTTCGTATATCGGCGGGTGCGAGATTGAAGACCAGTTTGCGCCCGGGAATCCTGTATCCATAAGTCGAGAGTGCCGTAGTTACCCTCAGCAAACTCTCCTTGACTGCATTATCCGGCAGCCCAACCAGATGTATGCCTATGCCATTGGAAAGATCCACCTCCACGGTTATCGTTACTGCCGTTATTCCTATGCAGGTGGCACAATAAGTTTTGCACAACATTATCTTTTTATCACTTTTAAGTCGTGAGTTCCTAATGACAAAAATAGATTTCGCTGCGGCTCTGAGCAACCTTGAGCCATTTATACACACTTAAAAGCAAATATTTACCAAATCCCGAAAAGCGATATTGGTCTGTTCCTTAAAATTTAAGTTTTTCAGACTATTGCACTTCTCAGATGAAAAATCTATTTTTGTACGATATAATCCTTGTGAAAAAGGGTGCAAATTATTTCAAAATATTTCAAATTATTTTCAAACATTTATACAAATGGATAAAAAGAAGAACCAACTTTCCCGTCGCGAGGCACTGAAGCTTTTCGGTACCGGTATAATCGGCGTGGCTATGGCCACAACCGGTCTCAGTTCCATTTCAGCCCGCAATGTAGAGTCTAAAGAGCCGAATGTGGCTAAACGCCGACACAAAGGGAGTTCCAATATGGTTTCTCTCTTGGGGTTCGGAATGATGCGGTTCCCGACCCGTTCTGACAAGTCCATCGATGAAGAGTTGTCACTAAGTATGATAGACTATGCCTATAAACATGGGGTCAATTTCTTTGATACCGCCTTCAATTATCACGGCGGCACATCCGAAATTTTTACCGGCAAGGCTTTAAAGCGATATCCGCGTGAGAGTTTCTACCTCGCCTCGAAGATGCCGGGATGGATGGTGACATCTCTTGAAAAGGCAAAGGAAATATTTGAAACCCAGTTGCAGCGCTGCCAGGTGGATTATTTTGATTATTATTTGCTCCACTCAGTAAGCCGTGAAGAGGATTATGTGCGTGTCTATGAGGAAATAGGAACTCTCGAATATCTTATTGAGGAGAAAAAGGCGGGTAGGATTCGTAATCTCGGATTCTCCTTCCACGGATCCAACGAGCTATTTGACAAGATGCTTGAGAAATATGATTGGGATTTCGTACAAATTCAGATAAACTACCATGATTGGGACCAGATGGATGCCAAGTATCTATACAGAAGGCTTGAGGAGAAGGATATCCCCTGCATCGTGATGGAGCCCATCCGTGGTGGAATGCTCGCCAAACTCAACCCTGATGCAGAAGCGGTACTCAAAAGGGTACATCCTGAGAAGAGCATTGCATCCTGGGCGCTTAGGTATGTGGCCTCGCTACCGGGAGTACTCACGGTACTTAGCGGCATGAGTGCGATGGAGCATGTGGTAGATAATGTCAATACCCTCTCTACTGAATTTAAACCACTCAACGATGAGGAACGTGTAGCTCTGGACAAGGCTTTGAACATCTTTCTTAAGACGCGTCCCATCAGATGTACTGCATGTAAGTATTGTATGCCTTGTAAATTCGGAGTGGATATTCCCGCAAACTTCATGCATTACAACAAGTGCGTAAACGAGAGTACTATCCCTGAGCGCGACAGCCAAACCCCCGAGGAGTTTGAGCGCAGAAAAAAGATCTTCCTTGAGGGTTACTATGCCATATCCGAAGAGGAGCGTGCAGACAAATGCAGACTCTGTGGTAAGTGTGAACGCAGCTGTCCTCAGCGCCTGAAAATTGCTTCCGAAATGGAGCGTATTACAAAGTTGGTTAAATCTTTACAATAGAACAATCGGTGCGACTTGGTTATTTTGTTTTCGTAATAAGAAATATCTTTTAGAATGAAAATCCCTGAGTCAGTAAAGAAAAGGCTTGCACTCTTCTTTTTCTGTTATAGTATAGCCATTACACTCTATCTAGTATTTAAGCCGGGAGCGGAAATTAGGTGGGCCATACTCTTTTCAGTCGGCTTTGCATTATCGTGTATAAGAGGTAGTATAATAGATGAAAAATTGAAAAAATAATGTCGGTATCTACAACCGAACGATTATACATTATTAAAGGCTTTTTATATTGGAATAAATAGATGTATATTTGTAAAAAAACAATAGAAATGAGTACATGCGACATGCCTATGCCTGCTTTGTCAGACATAATAAAGGCGAAAAAGAATTTGGAAAAAATAGTGAAACGTACCGATTTGGAACGCAGCAAATCGTTCTCTAACATGGTGAATGCGCAAGTTTATTTAAAACTTGAAAACTTGCAATCTACCGGTTCGTTCAAAATACGTGGGGCTTACAACCATATCAGCCGGCTAAGTCCCGAAGATAAAGAACGCGGAGTGCTTTGTGCTTCGGCAGGAAATCATGCGCAAGGTGTAGCTTATGCTGCAACAAAATTGGGTGTTAAGAGCACTATTTTCATGCCCGAATTTGCTCCTCCAATAAAGGTTATCGCAACCAGAAGTTATGGAGCGAATGTTATTTTAAAAGGAGATTCTTTCAACGATGCTTACGAAGCGGCTATGGAATATCTTGATGAATCCGGAGCTGTTTTTGTCCACCCATACAATCACCCCGATATTATATCAGGAGCCGGTACTATCGGCTTGGAAATATTTGAGCAGTTGGATGACATTGATATGGTTTTTGTTCCCATAGGCGGTGGCGGACTTATTTCGGGAATTGCCATTGCTTTAAAAAGCATGAACCCAAACATCAAGATTATTGGAGTTGAAGCTGAAGGAGCTCATAGCATGCGGGTCTCACTCGACAATGGTGTGCTTACTCCTTTTGTGTCGGGAAATACGATAGCAGACGGAATTGCAGTAAAAGCTCCTGGAAATCTCAACTTCGAAATAGTTAAAAAATACGTCGATGATGTTGTGGTTGTAAACGACAATGAAATAGCACAGGCCTGCTACAGATTGCTACAGCGTGCTAAAAACTTGTCGGAACCCTCCGGTGCTGCCTCCTTAGCCGCAATCTTAAACAAAAAGGTAGATGTTGTAAATAAAAATGTGGTTGCAGTTATAAGCGGAGGTAATATTAATACGAGCATTTTGGAGCAAATTATCGAAAAAGGTGTTATAGGAGAAGGATTAAGAGCCAGAATAGCAGTTTTAATTCCCGACCAGGCCGGCATGTTGAGTAAAATAATCAGCATTTTGGAAAAACTGCGCGCTTCAATTCACGATATTGAGCACGAGCGCTCCATTACAAACGTTCCTGTCGGACACGTCCAGGTTACGATTACCTTCAACTTGCAAGACACTTCGCAACTTTTCACATTAGGTGAAGAACTAAAAGCTAAAGGCTTACCGTACAAAATATTGAAATAAAGTTGAGTCCCGAGTCCGTAGTTTAGAGTTTGGTGTGGAACAGATAATACAAGTTCCGCTTCTTTTGTAAACTTCCCCTTTTTAGGACAGCTTGCAATTAGACTGCTAATATAGTGTTTTTATTTTTTTGCACATGATGTTATAGTAGGTGTTTGATTTCAGATAGGCCACCGGAAGCTTTAGCCGCAGAGGTATGCAAGGCTGCCTGAAGGGCACTTGTCTCGGCCTTGCAGAGCTCGTAGGCGGAGCTACATTTGCATATCTGAACATCAATCATTTCCTTTTCTTTCTTTCCCCTATATGCCGAGGGCGTTATATTTTCCAAGGTCTCGTGCGGCCTTTCATTGTTGTAGTAGTACGTCCACTCGTCCGTTATATTACGGACATCTCCTATGGTTCTGAATATGTAAGCATCAAGTATCGCTCGCCTGTAGGTTCCATTAAAGCGTTCTATGTAACTGTTCTGCGTAGGACATCCGGGTTGGATGAACAACAATTTTATGTCATTTCCTGCACACCCTTCCCGGAACTCTTTTGCGATGAACTCAGGGCCATTGTCACAACGTATGTTTCTTGGCTTGCCGTTCAGCCAAATTGCTTTCTCAAGAGTTTTTATCACCCTTTTCGCCGGAAAGGACATTGATACCTCCTGTGCTACTGCAATTCTGTCACTGTCATCTATTACATTCAATACCCTGAACTTCCTGCCGCATTCAAGCACGTCGCTCATAAAATCAATGGACCAAGTCGTATTGGGCTCCTTGGGTTGTTCCAATGGGTTTTTGACCCTCGCAGGTAAACGCTTCTTAAGCCTTACTCTCTTTTCATAGTGCATCTTTTTATAAACGCGATATACCTTCTTATGGTTCCATGGCTTGCCAAATGAACGCAGCAACTCGAAGATCTTCCAGAATCCTTCTCCATATTTGGCCGCATTTCTGATGGCTTCTTCAACCTCGGTGTCATCCTTTACGCTTTCGTAGTAGAAGTAAGACCTATATATATCCATTATCCTGCACGCCCGAGAGATGCTGACTGCGTATTCTTCCACTATATCGTTTGCGAGTTCCTTCTTTACCTCGGGCTCTAAAGTTTTTTTTCGATGACCTCCTTAAGAATACGATTGTCGAGAGCCAGATCTGCATACATTTGCTTCAACTTACGGTTTTCTGCCTCTAACTCTTTAAGACGTTTGACCTGGCTGACTTCCATACCGCTGTACTTGGATTTCCAGTTGTAGAGCGTCGCTCGCGATATTCCATAATTTCTGGCTACTGTTGCGGCATCTATGCCACTTTCTAGTTCCCGGACGGCTTTGACCATCTCTGATTCGCTGTGAATCTTCCTTTTCATAATGTTCTGCTTTTGACAAAGTTAATACTTTTGTCTAATTTAGAACTGTCCGGTTTTTAGGGAAGGCTACACTTTGAAATCGTCATTTTGTAAAAGAATAAGGCTTTTCATAGGAAGCGGACTTTCTGTTTGGCTTATTGCTCATTTCAAATAGCATTTCACCACCTTTGAGAATATCTTCGTGTGTTATGAAATGCTTTTCATGTCTTTTGCCGTTAAGCTTTATGGATTTCACATAGACATTGTTATCGGATAAATTTTCGGTTTTAACGGTGAATGTTTTTCCGTTTTCCAAATAAATAGTTGCCTCTTTTGTTCTGGGTGATCCGATGACATATTGGTCGGAGCCGGGACAAACCGGATAAAATCCGAGTGCCGAAAATATATACCAAGCCGACATTTGTCCGCAATCGTCGTTGCCGGACAATCCATCTATTTTATTTTTGTATATCTGCCGCATAATTTCGTGAAGACGGTATTCCGACTTCCATGGCTCGTTGGTCCATTTGTACAAATAGGCGACATGATGACTCGGCTCGTTACCATGCACATAATTGCCCATCAGACCCTCTTCGTTGATATCTTCGGTTTTTTCAAAATATTTGGCAGGAAGATCCATCGTGAAAAGCGAATCCAAGCGACGAATAAATTGTTTCTCGCTCCCCATCTCCTTTATCAATCCGTTAATGTCGTGAGGTACGAAAAATGAGTAATTCCAAGAATTTCCTTCTATAAAACCCTGTCCATGTGTATCCAAAAGATCAAACTCTTCCTTAAATGTTCCATCTTTGAGTCTCGGACGGGCAAAATGCAGGGAAGGATCAAAGATATTGCGATAATTTAAGGCTCTGCGAGCATATTCCTTACTGATTTCACTGTTGTTTAGGCGGTTTGCCAACTCGTGAATGGTCCAATCGTCATAACTGTATTCCAATGTAATGGAGGCTGCCGATGAGCTTCTTTCCAAAGGCACATATCCATATTTTTTGTAATCGCCCGTACCATCAAAATAGTCAACATTGGAGCTATTCACACAAGCTTCCAATGCCAATTCTTTATCAATATCCAATCCCTTGGCAATAGCGTCCGAAACCACTGAAACAGAGTGATAGCCAATCATACACCAGTTTTCATTTCCCATATGTGACCAAACGGGCAACGCCTTATGCACACTTTGTTTGTAGTGATTTAACATCGAGTTGACAAATTGGGTGCTTCGTGAAGGCTTTATGAGATTCATAAGTGGATGTTGTGCACGAAACGTATCCCAAACCGAGAAAACCGTATAGTTGGTTGCTCCCTTTTCGGCTTGATGAATATTGTGATCGATGCCTCTATATCTTCCATCCACATCTTGATAAACGGAGGGGTTTATCATAGTATGATAGAGTGCCGTGTAAAAAACATATTTTGTCTCTTCATCGGCTTCAAATTGGATGCAGCTAAGTTCTTTTTCCCAATTCCGCTGAGTTTCATTGCGAATATCATCAAAGGATTTTCCACCGGTTTCAACCTCCAGGTTTTTCATTGCACCACGGCAATCCACAGGTGAAAGTGCCACCTGAATTTCGAGAGGCTTCCCATCGGAAAAATCGAAATCAAAATAGGCCGTCAGATGTTTGCCAAACATTTCAGGGAAGTTGTCGGTCATATCAAATTTCCGCCAGAAACCGTTGTAGAGCACTTTTTCTTTGTTATGACAACCATAGTTTTGGATAGGTTTAGAGAACTTCACGGCAAAATGGGTGTAATTCATTCTCGACCATCCACGGGTGATACGGTAACCTGTAAGTGTATATTCATCTTCCACACGCAGGTTTGCCATCAGCACTTTACCGTCATAGTTGTAAATTCCGTAATCCAAATCGATAATAATATGTCCTATTTCTGTGTTTTTCGGGAAGGTGTAGCGATGTACCCCTACGCGTTCTGTTGCGGTCATTTCTGCAAGAATCCCATAATCCTGCAAAAGAACCGAATAGTAACCGGCTTCAGCTTTCTCATTATCGTGACTGAAACGTGAACGATAGCCGCTCTCGGGATTTTCTTCCGTTCCCATATCCAATTTTACCTCACCGGTCATAGGCATTATCAGTATATCACCCAAATCGGAATGCCCCGTCCCGTTGAAATGGGTGTGACTAAACCCTACAATGGTTTTATCATCATATTGGTAACCGGCACAATATTTATATGCATCGGGTTGATAAACTCCGTCAATATTGTGGGGAATCATTTCCGTATCGGGGCTTAACTGAACCAAACCGAAAGGAGCACAAGCCCCCGGAAAAGTATGTCCCATGCTTTTAGTACCAACCATGGGATTCACGTAACCTAACGGAGAATTTTGAGCAGATAAATGATTTGCAGACATCAATAACAGTATAACTAATAAACGAAGATATTTATCCATATTTTTTCTAATCGGTAAGTAAAATAGACTCCAAACCATAAAGATAGTCAATTAAACGATGTGTAGGAGAATAACAATACTCTATATGCGGAATTGACAATCAATTGTTTGTCTTCAAGAGAATGAGTACTAAAAAGCATCCCACAATTTAGCAAACTATAGAGTTAACCCTTAAAATTAATATAAATTATTTCATTTTTACCCTATAGAATTTTTTGGTGAATAAAAATTAATAATTAACTTTATACCGATATAACACCCTTAATGTCAAATAGCTATGAAAAGGATCAATTATTACGGACAGTTACGATTGTTTCTGTTGGGGATTGTTTTTTTCTTTTCAATCCTATCTCCCCTAACTCCGCTCTGTGCCTATGCTCAGAACCCTCTCACTCTGGACAAGGTTAACTATATCGCCCTTTCGCCACAGGCTGCGGCATTGCACGATGCAATCAACTACCCCGTTGACGGCAACAAGGGTGTACCTGATATCTCCATACCTCTTTATACAATCAAGTACGGCAAGATTTCCATTCCAATCACCTTGCGCTATAGTACCGGCGCTGCTAAGATCGACAAGAGCACGGCTCCCAATGTTGCCTTCGGTTGGGTGCTTGATGTCGGCGGTAGGATCAACCGCACCATCAGAGGCAAGCCCGATGAGGCCGGTCAGTGGTATCAGGCCGATGCAAACACCTACTTCAATCAGTTCCGCTCCGACACCAGCCAGTTCACCATCTCTGACATTTACGACTGGTATGGCAATAACAGATATGATTCTGAAAAGGACGAGTTCGTAATGAGTACGCCGAACGGTAGTGCCACATTTTATATTACAGGCAGCGATGGCTCTTATACCGGACATTTTTCTCCATCTGTAAACTGGAAGATCAAAACCACGCAACGCTATACGAGTACTGGCGTGATACCTATGTTTACCGGCATAAATCTTCTGGATGGCGACGGTACCCAATACCGTTTCGGAAGCGGCTCAAGCAGCACAAGCCCCACATCTCCCGATGCGACGTACATTGAATACTGTTCCCACAACGTGATCGGCAACGAAATGACATACGCCAGCGGATGGCAATTAAGGGAGGTGGAAGATGAGGCCGGCAACAAAGTCACTTTCCAATACACGCGCAGCGGAAATACCACCTACAGTTTGGGTCATGACCAGTGGTATGAAATCACTGACAGCCCATCAGTTTTTTGGACGGAAGACGCCAGTGCGTCTCAGAACTACGTGGATACTTATTTTCCTGAAGGCAATAACGGTTACTACCCTTATTACCCTACTGCATTCCGCCACGTCAATCCATCGGAAATTAACTGGCCTACGGGAAAGATAACCATAGAGGTGTCAAGCACTACGCATATGATTACTTCCATCCTCATCTATGATAAGAGTGGCAATCAGATTCGCAAAATTGTCTTTTCAACTACATCCAACAATATCGACTCCGATAAACCCCTGCTCTCGTCCGTCACCGTCATTGATGCGTTAAATACAACTCAACAGGTCTATTCAATGAGTTACAACAACGTAGGCGGCTCATTAACCAATCCTTCCTGCGACTGGTGGGGCTATTTCAACGGCACGACATCAACCCCGGGATCTTATCTTCCAAACCGGACGTTCACGGCATATGGATATGATTTCACCACAACGTTTTCATTGGGTAACGGCGGGCATCGTGAGCCGGCTCCAAGTTACATTCTCCACAATATCCTGAAGATCATCACATACCCGAGTGGCGGCAGCACGGAGTTCACCTTCGAGCCGAACACCTATTCCAAGGAACGTGGAGTGACCGTTACTTCCGGAACCGGCCCGGGCCTTCGCATCAAGACCATCCAACACAAAGACAAGGATGGTACGATAGTACGGAAGCTGGGCTATACATATACGGGAGGCAACATATCGGTTCTTCCTGACACCTACTATACTACAAATTCGGTATTCAGACTATACATATATGAAGATGGTCCCATCCCCATCTCCATGTATGCCATCGCTGACAGACGGCGTAATATCATTCCCAAATTCGTAACTCAAGTCAGCGGTGGCGGAGAAAGCGTGGACTACGACACCGTGACCGAGACAATATATAACGGAACGACAGCGGTTGGATCCACGATACTCACCTTTTCCTTACCGGACAATTTTCATATTAACACAACGGGGTTCCTTAATGCCTCCGAAGCGGGATCATTTGATCTGAGCCAGTATCATCTCACCGGTGAGTCACTCACATACAACACGGCCCGCATCACCAAGAAGGAGGAACGAAATGCTTCCGGCACCCTTACACGCAGGACCACTTACAAGTATGCTCGCGATAGTAATGCGCTTATCACCAATATGGGGTTTTATCATCTGGTTTACTATGATTACCAAGAGGCGGAAGAGGATTCCGATAGCAGGCTGATGAAGGATTACTGGGCTATCCGCCGTCTTTACAGGCTCAAAGGGGTGGATGGTGTGCCTCCTCTCTACTATTACCTTTACACATCGATGAAGGGCTATCAGTATCCCGCCGGAGAAACTGTCGAGACATTTCCCGTCTCCAACGACGGATCGGTCTCCTCGTCCAATCCCTTCACAGTGGATCGCACCATAACATATACCACCGGTTATCCCTATCACTACCCATCGGAGTTGAAACACATAAGGAGCGACAACAAGAATGAGATTATCGAATTGGATTATCCTTTCACAATTGTTGGAGATGCAATGATGGATTCACTTGTGGCAAGACACATCGTCTCACCGGTGGTCGGACAGGCCAAAAAGGTTGGAAATACATATATTGATGCGTATGCCGTGGACTATGACAGATATGCCGGCACCAATGCTCCTTACGGGCACTTCTTCAGACCTGTTACCATAAAATACTCTACCGGCACCAACCAGGCAACCGAGACAAGGATCTCATTTGCCGGATATGATGCCTACGGTAATCCTCGTAGCATAATATACAACAACAACGATACCGAGAACTATGTATGGAGCTACAGCCACCAGACGCCTGTTGCGAAAGTGACGGGTGCCACTTGGAGCGAAGTGGTATCGGCACTTGGCAGCTCGACGCTCAGCACGCTCGAGACTTCACCGTATCCTCCCGATAATACCGTCACCTCAGCGCTCACTTCACTTCGGGGCATCTCCGGGGCGTTGACCGATGGACGCACCCATAGACCACATTACGGCGTGAGTGGGGAATACGATCCTTCCGGCAGAAAACAGACATATACCTATGATGCATTCCAGAGGCTGATTACGGGCTTTGACAACGCCTC
>DBQO01000041.1:0-2876 GCA_002305275.1 Bacteroidales bacterium UBA1392
TTTGGGAGTGGTTCTTCGCCCGATTCCCCATACATCCTCTACCGGAAATCCACGCAGCACCTTCTCAATATCCTCTGGGCGGTGCATATAACAACCTCCTCGCAACTTTGGATATTGTTTGCAGAGTTTGGAGGCGATTTTCGCCAGAGTTTTGGTAGGGGAGATGCCGATTGAAACAGGAATGGCCGTGTCACGAAGGCAGATACGGGATATCTCCCTTGCATAACTTCCAAAATCTTCAATCTGCATTCCGTGCAGGTCGAGAAAGACCTCATCTATGGAATAGACCTCCAATGAAGGGGCAAACCTCTCCAGAGTTTGCCTCACTCTACGCGACATATCGCCGTAGAGCGCCATATTTCCCGAGAAAACTACAACTCCATGCTCCTCCACCAAATTACGTATTTTGAAGAATGGGACTCCCATCTTTATACCGAGAGCCTTGGCTTCATTGCTGCGGGAAATGGCACAACCATCATTATTGGAGAGAACAATGACAGGTTTCCCGTTTAGATCGGGCCGGAACACCCGTTCACACGAGACAAAAAAGTTGTTGCAGTCGGCCAGCGCATACATGGCGGTCAGACCTTTTTTATGACGTAGGTCACCAACCCCCAGACCATAAATTGGTTGTCTGGCGTAACGATAATTGGTTTATAGGATAGATTGTGCTTATTTGCCGGTAGCAGGTGCAGCTCTTTTCCGTGGACTTCCACCCTTTTTACCGTATATCCGCCATCAATGTAGCAGACTGCCATACAGCCGTTGAAGGGGTCAATGCTCCTATCAACTATGATGATGTCTCCCTCATCCATTGCAGCATCCACCATCGAGACTCCGTCTATCCTGAAAAAGAAAGTGGAGGCGGGGTTGCGTACCAGGAGTTTGATCAGATCGAGCTTTTCGTGAATATCCTCCGCAGGCGAGGGAAAACCGGCCTTTACATCACCCACTATCCAACTTTCCGTAGTCAGATTCTCATCTATTTCATAAGGTATCATACTTACTCTATCCAGCGGACTTTGCTCTCATCCCTGGGCTTGGCATCGGGACTTTCATTAGGGTAACCGAACCCCAAGACGAGCGCAAGGGTATGGGTGTCGGGGATGTCCAACTTTTTATAATATTCTGCAGCCACTTCGCTTTGGAAAAAGTCGACCGGACTACCGAGAGCTATTGAACCGATCCCGAGCGATTTGGCTGCAAGCATCATGTTCTGAGCCATGAGACCGCAGTCAATTGAGGAAAACCTGCCGTCATTGATTGCTATAAAGACCACCGTAGGTGCATTTCTGAACATATTTCTGAAAGAAGGGTCTTCCACCATTTTTGCCCTGCGCGGATCCTGTTTCATGCGTTCTACAAAAAGTTTGGTACAACCCTCGATAAATTCCGGATTGTCCACGATGCGGACCTCCCATGGTTGTGCATTCATGGCATTAGGGGCATTAATGCCGCATTTAACTATTTGGTTCATAATTTCGCGTTCTACGGCCTCCGGCTTATATGCCCTGATGCTTCGACGCGCCATAATTGTTTCGATTACAGGATTTTCCATTGGGTTTGCAGTTTCTTGATTCTGATTGCCGCAACTGACACTCAAAAGTAACGTTGCAGCCATAATATACAAAAATATTTTCTTCATAACTAGTATAGATTAAATGTTGACCTTACTATTTCATACCGAGCTTCTCAAGAAGAGCTTCCGGCTGGGGATCCCTTCCGCGGAAGTTTCGGAACAATACGTCAGCATCCTCAATGCCTCCTCTGGAGAGGATTTTATCGCGGAATTCAGCAGCCACCTCTCTATTAAAAATACCTCTCTCCTTAAAGAGGGAATAAGCATCTGCCTCCAGCACTTCAGCCCATTTATAGGAGTAGTAACCGGCGGCATATCCACCAGAGAAAATATGGCTGAATGAGGGTGAAAAGACCATGCCTTCTATTACGGGCATTATGGCCGAATTGCTGAGAATCTCCTGCTCGTACTCCACAACGGAAGCCTCCGGTACCGATGTAACATTGTGCCAGGCCATATCAGTGATTCCGTAATTGAGCTGTCTTACGCCGGCATATCCGGCAAGGAAGTTCCTGGCAGCGATAATCTTGTCAATCAGATCCTGGGGAATAACCTCACCTGTCTGGTAATGCTTCGCAAAAGAGTTCAGATACTCGGGCTCGTATGCCCAGTTCTCCATGATCTGTGAGGGAAGCTCTACAAAGTCGCGGGCCACGTTGGTGCCTGTCAAAGTACTGTAAGTACCCTCTGCCAGCATGCCGTGGAGTGCGTGTCCGAATTCATGGAGTATGGTAGTAAATTCGTAGAAAGTTATAAGCGAAGGAGTAGTTGAGGTGGGTTTGGTAAAATTTGTTACCAATGAAACGTGGGGTCTCTCCTCGACTCCGTCGTAGAAACCTTGCTCCCTGAAAGAGGTCATCCATGCACCACCTCTCTTGCTCTCACGAGGGAAGTAGTCGATATAGAGCAGGGACATGAATCTTCCATTCTCATCTCTTACCTCAAATACTTTGACGTCGGGATGATATACGGGCAACTGCGGATTCTCTTCGAATTTCAGTCCATAGAGGCGTCCTGCCAGATCAAAAATGGCCGCCTGAACACTGGATAGTTCGAAATAGGGCTTGAGCAGCTCTTCGTTAAGCGAGTATCTCTCTTCCTGGAATTTTTCCGACCAGTGTGAGAAGTCCCAGGGCATCAATTCTCCCTCGAAGCCGTTTGTTGTGGCGTAGGCCTGGATTTCGGCGACATCGCGTTTGGCAAAGGGGAGAGATTTCTGCATCAGGTCTGCAAGGAAACTGTTGACTGTAGCCGGATTCTTTGCCATCCTCTCCTCCAGTGCATAATCTGCATAGGT
>DBQO01000041.1:2921-5645 GCA_002305275.1 Bacteroidales bacterium UBA1392
AGGAAGGGGCCATAGCTCGGGTGATCTAGGGTAAAGAGCCATCCCTCCTTACCTTTTGCCTGCGCATCTGCCGCAGCCATTTCCCTGACATAGTCGGGAAGTCCTTCCAGGTCGGCTTCATCAGTAATTTCAAGTAAATAAGCGTTTGTGGCGTTGAGTACATTGCGTCCGAATGTAAGGGTGGCAACCGAGAGTTCCTCCTGCAATCGCGCATATTCCTCTTTCTTGTCATCCGGCAGATTGGCTCCGTTGCGGGTGAAAGATTTGTAACTCTCTTCCAGCAGTTTAGCCTGCTCCTGATTGAGTCCGAGACTATCTTTCTTTTCATAGACTCTCTTCACCTTTTGGAATAGCACGGGGTTGAGAATGATCGACATGCTATATTCGGTCATCATGGGGGCTACCTCTTCAGCAATTTGCTGCATCTCTTCGTTAGTATTGGCTTGGTTGAGGTTGAAGAAGATGCCTGCAACGGTATTTAGTGTGCGTCCGGAGGTGTTGAGTGCCTCTATGGTATTGGCGAAAGTGGGTTCTTTCGTGTTGTCGGCAATAAGCCGGATTTCAGCTTTGGCCTCTTCGATAGCCGCAATAAAGGCTGGCTTGTAGTGCTTTATTTCTATTTTGTCGAAGGCCGGGGCCTGATAGGGGTGTGTAGATCTCTGTAGTAAAGGATTTTCTTTCATTGTGCAGGAAGTAAGCATCAGTGCGGCGAGTGATGCCGCAGCGATTGTTCTGGTGAGTTTCATATTGTGCTTAATAATTTGTTTCGAAACTTCAAAGTTAACGATTTTAAGTCAAAAAACTCATTCTTTGAGAGAGAAATGTACCTCACCATTAGCTGAATAATAGTAGTATTCGTAGATGTGATAGCAGGTACGTCCGAGAATTCGTTTGTCCACAGAGGTAAAATGGTCGAAATCAAAGGCAAGCATACTCAACTCTCTCGCATCGATGCTCTCAATACCTTTGGAGAGCAGAGAACGGATAATTTCGCGGTTGCGCGAAAGAATTCCATTCACCCTGTTCATACCTTTGTTTCGCTCCCTCCGAAGAGAATTGTGATAATCGTTCCTGCAACTGTCACAGCAGAAGATCTTGTCACTTCTACCCACGAATCTCTCTCCACATCTTTTACAGTTTCTATTTGTATCCATATAGATCCTCTATTAAACTTGACGTAAAATTTGGTTTCGACAACAAAAATAATTGAAAATATTTACAAACAGGTGTTGAAAAAGCAATTTTAACGAGTCGAAACATATAGAAACGGGTA
Organism: Bacteroidales bacterium UBA1392; assembly: GCA_002305275.1. Lineage (GTDB taxonomy): Bacteria > Bacteroidota > Bacteroidia > Bacteroidales > UBA932 > Cacconaster. The sequence continues at coordinate 4,195 of DBQO01000041.1, forward strand.
TAATTATTTAGAGTATTGATACTTGATATTAACCTCTTTTACTTTGCCTTTGAACAAAAACCAAATATTATGAAAAGTACATTTATCAATCGGGTAGAGTTGAAGGGACATGTAGGCCACGACCCGAAAATCACAGAGGTGGGCGAGTCGCAGGTGGCAAGATTCTCCCTTGCGACCAATGAGACATTTAAGGACAAGAAAGGAGAGATCAAGGAGGAGACCACCTGGCACAACATCACAGCCTGGAGCGGACGTAATACTGCAGACTTCTCGCTCATCCGCAAAGGTATGCTGGTTTCAGTCATCGGACGCATAAGAAATGTCAGGTATACGTCCAGCAGTGGTGACGAACGCCAATTTATGGAAATTCTTGCAGGCAAAGTTACCATAGTACCCCCAACAGAGTAGTAGTGTAGCATTTTAGTTCAACTTTCGGCAATAGCGAGCCAAATATTGCCGAAAGTTGCTAATTTTGTAGTTTAGTGCAAAAAAGATGATTATGGCTCGTGACTTATTTCTTTATGATACCCTAAAAAGGGAAAAACGCATTTTCAAACCTGTAAATCCCGGCTATGTCGGAATGTATGTATGTGGCCCTACAGTATATGGTGACCCACATCTGGGCCATGCCCGCCCTGCAATAACATTTGATCTGCTATTCAGGTTATTCAGACATTTGGGGTACAAAGTGAGATATGTGAGCAACATCACCGATGTAGGACATCTTGAAAATGATGCCGATACAGGCGAGGACAAGATTGCCAAGAAAGCCCGCCTTGAGTCTTTGGAGCCTATGGAAGTGGTACAGACCTATACCTTAAGATATCATGAGGCAATGAAGGAACTTAATGTGCTGCGCCCTTCAATTGAACCGAGGGCCTCCGGTCACATAATAGAGCAAATAGAGCTTATCAAAACCATTCTCGATGCCGGATATGCCTACGTCAGCAATGACTCCGTCTATTTTGACGTTGAAAAATATGACGGGGAACATTCATACGGAGTGCTTTCCGGTCGTGTTATTGACGATATGATGGCAGGGTCACGGGAGTTGGATGGTCAGGAGGACAAACGTTCCCCAAATGACTTCGCCCTCTGGAAAAAGGCCGCTCCTGAGCACATAATGCGTTGGCCCTCTCCCTGGAGTGTCGGATTTCCGGGCTGGCATCTGGAGTGTTCCGCCATGAGTGAGAAGTATCTCGGAGAGGAGTTTGACATTCACGGTGGCGGAATGGACCTGATATTTCCCCACCACGAGTGTGAATTGGCCCAGAACACCGCTTCCCGTGGTAAAGGTGGCGTTAACTATTGGGTACACAACAACCTCATCACAATAAACGGCCAGAAAATGGGCAAATCCAAAGGTAACTTCATAACGCTAGAAGAGTTGTTTGCTGGAAGACACGATGCCCTCGAGCAGCCCTATTCGCCTATGACTATAAGGTTTTTCA